>NZ_CAXAUC010000006.1:0-202441 GCF_963972205.1 uncultured Gilvimarinus sp.
GGTCATCTCTTTTTTGCTAATGATAAAGAAATGACACAGAATTCTGAACACTACCTCTTCTTCACCAAAAATCAGAATCGCGTTAAGCAATACACGGAACGACTTCATTGGTTCGCATGAGGAGAACTGAATAACTAATAGAGCTTTTACGCTAAGGGTGCTTAGTAAGTGTCTATAATCCAAATAAAAAAGGCGGGCCAAGCCCGCCAAATAACTCACCGAAACCTAAAGTTGCGGCAAAAAGTTCAAAGTATAATTGCGTGTGGTCACCACTACATCATCTCTCGGTTCGAAGGTAATCAACTTAACCCGCGCTATCACCTTCGACTCCAGCTCCGCATCGCGCAAATCCGAGCTAAGAATGCTCACCGATGCCAAAGAACCATCGGGGTTGATCACCAACTTAAGTACCACTTTGCCTTGTAATGCTGGGTTGGCGCGGAGGGCGCGGCGATAATAACGATCCAGTGCGCTGGCGTGCTGGCTCATCACACGGCGGATTTCTTCATCGCTGCGCTCGCCGGCTTGGCGAGTGTCTTGTGCCTTGCTAGCGGTGGCATCGGCGCCCCCCAGCGCGCTTTCAACCTGAGTTGTTTCGCGACCTGACAAAGCAACACCACCCGTGTCTTGCGAGAGCGCCGAAGTATTAATGCCGCCACTGTCGGCCTCGGCGCCGCTGGTAATTAAACTGCGTTCGGTGCGTTCGGCCTCAGCTTGGCCGCGGGTAATCTCATCGCTGGCGACGGCCTTGGTGTCGATGGCCTCGCGCATATCAGCAAGAGTATCCTGAAATTGCAGTACTCCACTGCCTTTGGCTTTTTCTCGCGCTTTTTCGACTTGCGTGACCGGCTCGGGGTCGGGCTCCGGCGCAGTTTCTGGTTCGGGCTCGGGTTCCACTTCTTCAGGTTCTGGCTCTTCTTTCGGCTCAGGTTCCGGTTCAGGCTCGGGCTGTGGCTCCGGTTCTGGTTCCGGCTGTTTGAGCTCTTCTTTTTCGAGTAATACCCGCGCGAGTTGCGGTGGCAGCTTTGCTTTTTCTTCGCGTTCTATTTCGGGCAAGCTAATCAACGGCACGATAATACCGATAAGCGCAAACACGACGAGCGCGGCAGCCACCCATTTAATAAAGCGGTTATCATCGGCTTGGTTTTGCCCCAATAACCGGTAGTTTTCAGAAGTGTCAGAGTCGCGCAGGGCCATATCAGCTATCGGCTCCTGTGGTCGCAGCGTCACGCGGCTCAGAATCTGAGGTTTTATTAACGGCCAGAGAAATATCGCGATAGCCCGCTTGGGCGCAGGTATTCATAATGCGCTTAAGTAAGGTGTAGGGAATCGCTTTGTCACCCATGATGGTAATCGGGCGGCCGATTTGTTTCTGTTCTTCCGTTAGCTCGCGCGCTTTGCCAGCCAAATACTCAAGCTCTTGAGTTAATTCGGTAATATTGTTTTGGTTATCGTCGTCAGCCGTAGGCGCTATTTTGTCGAGGTCACTGACTACGATACGTCCACCAACCAAGATTTGCTCACTATTCACCTTAACCACAACGGTGGTGTCGGGCACAGTATCGGCTACCGAGGCGGGCAGTTCGATGGTTTTATCGTTGGTGAGTACCTCGACGTCGGACGAGTTGACCAACAAGAAAAACACCAAGATGGTGAAAATATCCATCAGGGACACAAGGTTTAGTTTCGGGGTACTTTTATTGCGGCGATGATGCTTTGCCATACGTTTAGCGCGCAGTGATTGCTTCACGATTCACCCCCAACCCCTGCCAAGCAGGTAACTTCTTCTTGGTCGACCAGCGGATCGTTAACCGGTGCATCACCCAGCGAGACTTTGGGGAACAATACGGCGTCAACTTCCTCAGCGGCGACTACGGCTTTAAACGAGCGGACGGTGTCCATGGTGCTGACAATGGTTTGGTAATCGGTATCTGGCTGCGCCAGCAGCACGATATCGTCTTTCTCCATTTGGTAGTCGTCTTCCAAACGGATTTTGATTTGCTGCAAGGCTTGCGACAGCAGTGCAAAATCGTAGCTGCCGTCTTCTTGGGTGCAAATGCTGGCGGCGCGATTACCCGCCGGGTGGTTCACGCCCAGGTAGCCGGGGTAAATCACTACCTCAAGAAAATCGAGTTTATCTTGCTCATCGTCCGAAGTGCTGGATGACGCCGAATCGGGCAGATTCAGCTCCAGCACGGTAATGCGCGAAAACACCATGCTCAGTAACAGTACCGGCACCAATACGATCATCAGATTCATAAAGGAGGTAATGTTGAGCTCGGCATCCTCGCTTTGGCGTCGCCTTCTAAAGCGCATGATCTTCCCTTATGCGTTGGCGTTAGCTTTGGGCGCTGCGGGGCGAGCGGTATTGGTCAGCAGGTTTAAACAACGCACGCCAGTCATTTCTAATGAGTCGACCAGCTCGGTGGTTTTGGTTTGCAACATGGCGTGAAACAACAACAGCGGGATGGCTGATATCAAACCAAAGGCGGTGGTGTTCATGGCCACCGAAATACTGTTAGACAAGAGCGTGGCTTTCTCGGCCGGATCGGCCTCCGCCACGGCAGTAAAGGCCGCAATCAAACCAATAATGGTACCCAACAGCCCCAGCAGCGTGGCAATGTTGGCAAGCGTTGCCAAATAAGGGGTGCGTTTTTCGAGGCGCGGCATGGCTTCTAGTACGCCTTCTTCCATGGCCAGCTCGATCTCGTCGCGGCCACCGGTGCCGCTCATACGCGATACACCGGCGGCAACGATACGGGCAATGGGGGCGTCATCGGTGCGCCCCAGATTAACCACCGCTTGATAGTCGCGCTTTTTCAACAGTGGCATCACACGGGCAAATGCTTGGTTATTGGCGCGTTTAGCTTGGCTAAGTACCACAAAGCGCTCGATGGCGATGACCAAGCCGATCACCAGCACAATGGCAATGGGGTACATAAACGGCCCGCCGTTTTGAAAAAAGCGCACCACTGTCGAGAAAAAGTCCATAGTTGTCTACCTTACAAATGCCGCGAGTTGCCTGTGAGTAAAACACGTACGCTTAGGGCGCACGCTTGTTAAATGTAATGCTAAAACGCTGAGTG
The DNA here is from genome assembly GCF_963972205.1 of uncultured Gilvimarinus sp. NCBI lineage: Bacteria > Pseudomonadati > Pseudomonadota > Gammaproteobacteria > Cellvibrionales > Cellvibrionaceae > Gilvimarinus > uncultured Gilvimarinus sp. The sequence continues at coordinate 3,087 of NZ_CAXAUC010000006.1, forward strand.
TACCCTGAGCGCTATACAAGGCGTAATACCAACGCCCATTATTATGCCTGAGTTTTAAGGCAGCGGTTGTGTCGTTTATTCTGCGCTCTGCGGCTCTACCGCTTTTTGAGTGGCCACCGTCTCGGCTAAATCTTGCAACGGCGGCAAATATTTTAACTCGCGTAATAACTCCGAGCGCTCTAAGTGTTCAAACACCGCATTCGTCTGATTGTTAATCACATCGTACTTTAGCGTGGGGCTATCCGGTGTTTGCCAAGGCACTATGTACAGCACCTGCGGTTGCTCTTGGTTGCCGGTAATAATACTCTCTAAGCGCGAGTCATCCTGCGCTTGAGCACTCACACTTAGGGCTAAAACTCCTATCAGGGCTGTACCGCTTAACCACTTCATCCGTTTGCCTCCCGCGCGGCAATGCGCCGCTGAAGATCGATGATCCAACCTTTGACGGTATTATCGGGCGCGCCCGTGCTTTGCTCACGCAAATAGCCGCAGGCCTCGTAGTGTGCCAGAGCATCGGGCCAACGGCCCAGATAAAGATCGTACAACATACCCAGATTGCAGTGTGTATCCGCCGAGTGTGGCCACACCATTAGCGCCTGATTATAAAGCGAATCCGCTTGAGCAAAATTGCCGGCGCGGCGCTCGAGCGCGGCCAACTGGTTGTAAGCATCAACGTTAAGTGAGTTAGCCGCTAACGCCCGCTCAAACGCCGCGCGCGCCTGACCCGGCTTATCGAGATGCAACCAGACAATACCCAAGTTAAGCCAGGGGCCCGATAAATTCGGCGACTCGGCCACAAGGGCCTGCAATGTATGGCGCGCGTCGCCCCAACGCTGCTGGCGCATTTGCTGTTCCGCGCGTGCAAATCCGGTGCGCGCTTGTGCCGTAACGGCGGGCGCGGGTGTCGTAAGGTACGGATTTTGAGTGATGGGGCCGGGCGGCAGTATCGCGGGCACCTGGCTAGGCTCGGCTACTTTCTCGGCCACAACAGTCTCGGTGGTGGCGGCTTCGGGGGGCGGCTCGTCTGGCTGATTGGCGCAACCGGTAAGCCCCGCAAGAGTAATAGCCCATAGCAACCGCTGTGCAGACACGACCTTAACGAATGTCATGGGCGGCCTCCACAGTAAACTCAGTTTTGTTGTAGCGCGCGGGCAATATACCGGCCAAGGATTTTAAACTGGCTTTGACCCAATCGTCGTAAATACCGCTCCAGGCGCGCTGGGCATTGGCTTCGTGCAAGTCGATAGCCTTTTCTTCAAAGGGGTAGGCCTGCTCCTCCAGCAAAATATCGTATTGCTCCAGCTCTAATACATTGAGGTTATCGGGGCGCTCGGAATCCATTAAGTCACGTGCCAACTGCAGGTAAATCTCGCCGATAGTGTAATTAGCGCGGGTGGTAAAGTCCGCTACTTTAAAGTCCAACACCCGCTGCTGCGCCTTGAGCGCGGTATCGAGGGCGTCGCGTTTGTTACTTAAGCTGCTTTTGATCGGCAGGGTTAAACGCAACGCTTTAAAGCGTTGGTAGGGCGCGTCGGCCAAAGTCGTGGCGGCGCTGGCGGCCAGATAGCGGCTGCGCTCGGTGGGCGCTTGACGTGCGCTTTTTATCACCCGCTGCAACCAAAAGTCACGGCTGCTAATGTCGCCTTTCTGACGGTACAACTCGACCAAACGTTGCTCGACTTCGATCAACTCGCCAGCGGGCTCGGGATAGCTGTGGGCGTATTGACGGTAGTGATCGCGCGCGGCCTCCCAGTTATCGGCTTTGTCGTAATACTCGGCGGCAGTTAACAGCGATTGCCTTGCCTGTTCTGGATCGCCACTGCGCTCGGCTTGCGCGCTAAGCAAACCGGCGGCCTGGCCCCAGGCGCCCATGGCCTCGTAGATCACAATCAGCTTGGCCGGCAGGCGGGCGTTTAACTCGTGGCTGGGGTAGCTGGCCGCAAACTCGTTAAGTAAGCTTTCGGCGCGGCGCCAATCGCCGGCCATTTGCGCGGCGTGGCCGGCATCAAACAGCGCTTGGCTGGCAATGGTGCTGCTGGGCAGCTCGGCGTGAATACGCAACAGTAAATCGATGGCGGCATCGCTATTACCCGCCGCCAGTTGCGCCTGCGACTGCTGGTAAATACTGGCGGCAATGCGCTCGCGCAAGTCGGCGGCGCTGGGTGACTCAGGCCTTTGGCCGTGCTCACTGTGTAAATCGAGCGCGCGCCAATAGGCGGCCTCAGCCTCTAGGTACTGCGCTTGCTCAAATTGGGCGTGCCCCAAGGTGAGCCACGCAGTGTAGAGCAAATCGCCTGCGGCGGTAGGCTGCCAGGTAATCACCTGTTGCGCGATCTCGGCGGCGCGCTTTAAGTCGCCCTGATACAACAACTCGGGGGCGGTTTGCGTTAATACCTTAACAGCGCGAGGGTCGGCGGGATAAAACTCGGCAAATTTGATGGCGTCGTCAATTTTGCGTTGCTGCCATTGCCAAACGCTGCTCTGCACCGGCTCACCGGCCAAGGCGCTCGACTCCAGTAATTCACCGGATTCTGAGCGGACCACTAACTCACCCGCCAGCAAGACCGCGCTGTAACCGGCCTCGGCACCGTATTCGGCATCGCGCTTGTCAAACGCGACATTTTCGTAGGCGGCCAAGGCATCGATGGTGCGCTGACCCTCGTTAAGCGCCTCGGCCATTAAGAAGGTGATTTCTGGCACTGACTTGTCCGCCGGAAAAGTAAGCACTAACTCCAGGTACAGGTCGGCGGCCTCGCTAAAGCTGCGGTTAATATCCGCCCGGCTGGGCGCCGTCACGCCGCCCTCGGCCAGCAAGCCCTCTAGGCGCTGGGCCTCGCTGTGGTGGTGGCGCGCTAACTGCTCTAGATACAAACGCAGTTTGGCCAATGCATCGGCGCTCATATTACGCGGCTTGCGGGTGCGTACTACTTGCTTGGCCTGCATCGCAGTGGGCGGCGCGCTGATACCGGCGCGGGCCTGCCAGTAGTTGCTGTAAATGCCATAGCGCTGGACGTAGGCGCGCTTGGCCGGCAGCACCAGCGACGGAAACTCGCCCGCTTGATACACCTGGATCTCGCGGATGGAAAAATCCGGCGCCATGTCCGAGTTGGGGTTGTGGTTAACAAAGCGCGCAAAAGTATCGGCGCTATCCAGATAGCGCTGCTGCGCTAAGTACAGCTCGCCCAACTGCCGATAGAGTAAAAACTGGTAGGGCCGCGCGCCGATGTTGGCCTGCTGCTCGGCAATGGTTTGCGCGCCGTCTAAGTTTGCGTAGGTAAAGCCCAGCACGCGCAAAGTATCTTCTACCAAGTTGCGGTCAGTGGGGCTCATTTGCTCGATAACACCGGCGACTTCGCCAGATAACCGCGCGGCAGCCAATTTGTTATCGAGCAGCTCGGTAAAGCGCGCCATGGCCGCGTCGTACTGACTTTGTTTGTAGGCCGACCAACCCTCCATGTAGAGCGAGTTGTCGGCAAACGCCGAGGTTTCGCTAACGGCCACCTGGCGATACAGTTGCTCGGCAAGTAAGTAGTCGCCGCTCGCAAAGGCACGCTCGGCGCGGCGAAACTGCGCCTCTTGAATATAGGGCGACTCGGGAAAACGTTTGGCCAACTCGTTTAAGGTGGCGGCGGCCTCGGCGTCGCGACCATCCAGCGCATAGGCCTTAGAGAGTTTGTAGTAGAGCGCATCGGGGGCACTGGCCACCGATGCGGCTGGGTCGGCGCGGTACTCTGCCACCAAGGCTTCGTAGTGGGCGATGGGCTCGGCAAAAAATGCGGTTAGCGTGCGCGCCTGCTGCTGGGCCGACTCGGCGCGCGCCATCTCGAGATCGGCGAGGCGCACCTGAATATGGTGGCGCATCTCGGGGTTGCTGGCCATTTGCAGCGCGGCGCGGTAGTTCGCCTCGATTTGGGCTAAATCTTGTCGCTCGATGCCCTGCTCACCTATAGGCACGGTCGGTTCCGGTAAATCGGCCAAAGTACTGTGCGCATCCAGCGGATTATTGCTACAGCCCTGCAACACCAGCACAAGAGCCAACGCTTGCGGTAAGCGGTGCCGGCGGATCACTCTTGCACCTCCGGCAGTTTTGGCGCGTCTATATCGGCGTCATCGACGGCGCGGTAGGCGGCATCGTACAGACGGGCAATGCTGAGGCGGGTTTGCGCGAGGTAATCTTGCAGCCGGTCGCGGTGGCTTACCAGTGTTTGGCGAATGCTACCCAACAGAGCTTCGGTGTTCACGCTAATCGCCCGATTCAGTTCGTTTAGCTGAGCGTCGTTGCGCGTTTGCAGCGCCACCAAGCGCGCCCCTTGGGCGTCTAGATCTGGATCGGTGGCTAAAATCTCGGCGATCCGCTGGCTGCGGCTGACGCTTTCTTGTAACGCCGTATCTAAATGCGCCAGCGCTTTGCGGGCTTGCCACTGATGCTCGGCAAAATTGTGCGCCGCGCGCCAATCGACGACACCTTGATAAAAATCTAGACGCTCGGCGGCGTTGTCCGGCACCTTAGCACGACCGGCCAAGGCCGATAGTCGCGCACGGGCATTGGCGATGCGTTTGGCGAGGGCCCGGGTGTCAGCATCGGCTAGCGCCATAGCGTCTTGCTCGCGCTCGATGCGGTTCAGCCGCTCGGCTAATAGGTGGCGTTTAGCCGCCAAGTCACCGGGCTGTTGCAGTAAATCGGTCTGTGCGATCTGCTCGGCTCGCGCGGCGCGCAGTTGGCGTTTATCGGCGATCAGTTGCCGATAAATATCGAGCTTGCGCTGCCACTGGTTAAGCCGATCTTGCAGCAACAGTAAATCGCGCAGCTGTTGCGCATTGTCTTGCAGCGCATCGCGCTTAAGCAGCGCCTGCAAATAGCGCGAGCGGCTCGCCAACACATCCACATTATCGAGCGTCAGCCAACTTTGCAGCGCGCGGCCATCGCCTTGCTTGAGTAGCGCGTCTTGCTCGCCGGTGCGACGCAAGCTCGCCAGCAGTAGCTGGCTATTTAACTCCGTTAAGGTTTGCTTAATGCGCGCAAACTCATCGCTGAGCAATTGCTCGGATTCGCGGTAGGCCTCCAGTGCCGAGCGCGGCGCTTTGAGCTGCTCGTAAGCCCACGGCACCGCCAATAGGGTTTCTTGCACCGCCGGTTCTAGCAGCGAGCGGCGTCGCAGCGCTTGCCAGGGCTTAAGCGCTAAAACGTAATCGTGATAGCTCGCCGCCGCCCAGCCGTAGCCCAGTAATGCGCTGTTGGCGAGGTTGCTGTCGAGCCGCACATCGCGGAATGCGGCTTTGGCCGAGGCGTAATTGCCCAGCTGCAACAGGCTGTAACCGAGCGCGGTGAGGGTTTTGTCGCGAATCGCCAGCGCTTCGTCTAACCGGCTTTGATCATCGGGCAGCTCGATGTCCAGCCCGGCGCGATAATACTGTTGCGCGCGAATCGTGTCGCCCGCACGAGAGGCAGCATTGCCCAGATTTAACAACGCCAGCGCGCGGTTTTGCCGCAGCGGGCTAAGGGTGGTTTGAGCCTCTTGCAAGCTGGGCGCCTGACCGGTTTTGATTAACAGATGGGTGTTCAGTAGCGCGATGTTATCCAGCAGCGGGGCACTTAAGGTGTCACCAATGGTCCCGGCCGAGGCCGCCGCCTCGGCGTAGTCACCGGCGCGATAATCGAGCTGGGCTAGATAATAGTGGGCGGTATCGCGCACCCTTTGGGATTCACTCTGACCCAAGTGCGCGGCAAACTCGGTGCGGGCGCGGTCATCCATACCGTAGGCCAAATACATACCGGCGCGCATTAACGCGGGGTAGTGTTGGTGGCCCACAATGCCGCCATCCGACTCGGCGCGCAGCAACACGCTAAGCGCTTGCGGAAAGTCACCAACATAGTAGTGGTACAAGCTCTCGCCGTAGCGCAGATCTTGCGCCGCGCGATGGGGCTCGGAGGGCGCCGCTAAAACCGCACTGCTAAATGCCAGCAGGGCACAGAGCCCCGTGGTGGTTACAGCTCCCATTGCTTAATATCAAAGACCGGTTGCAACTTGCGGGTAGAGTCGACGATACGCAGCTCTAACACCAGTGGCGCGGTGGTTTTATCCACGGTGACGGAGGCGGCGCGTTTGTAGGGCTGCCCCTGTGGACCAATACCGGTAAAAAAAGCACTGATCTCATGTGTGCCACTGTTAACATTGCCGAGGTAGAGCTTTTGGATACCACCGCGCAGCAGCGCATCGACTTGTTTGGGGGTATAGAGCTCACTGGCGACAAACTCGTCATCGACTTTGACCTTGACCGCATCGAGCGCAAAGTACTCGCCCACATCCAGCGACAAATACACGGCGACTTGGCTATTGGCCGGGTAGAGCAGCTCTTCTTCTAAAATGAGTAAGTCGCGATTGAGCTCCAACACCTGCTGTTTGAGCGCCTCGGTATCGTCCACGGCCGTCGGTTGGCCATGAGCAACTGCCGCAAAGGTTAACAGGCACACTAAAAGTCCTTGCCAAGCCATCTGGGGGTAACGCTGTGTCATTGGGGCGTCCTGTTTTGCGGGTGCTGTTATTCGTTATAAAAGGAGTTTAATCAATCGGCGGCAAAAGTGCAGTTATTGTAGGGTTTTACAACGCCCGTGGCTGTGATTGCTGTATCACTCAGGCGGTGCTAAGCCACGGCTGTAAGCTACTTTGCCGGCCCTGGTAATCAGTATCGCATCAAATGCAGGCAGTTTATCAATCAGCGCCAAGCCTTTAGCGGCGCCCAGCACAAAGACACTGGTCGAGAGCGCATCGGTATCAAAACCGTCCGGCCCAATAATAGACACACTGGCCAGCTCATCGGTACTTTTACCGGTACGCGGGTTAATAATATGGTGAATCCGCTCGCCCTCGGCGCCGATAAAAAATCGTTCGTAATCACCCGAGGTGGAAATCGCGCTGTCATTCAGTGGCACCTTAATGGCTACTCCCTCAGCACCTCGCGGCTGCTTAATGCCCACCACCCAAGGCCGGCCGTACCTGTCGCCCAGCACCCGGCTGTCGCCTCCGGCACTGACGCTGGCGTGCTGCACGCCCGCCTCGCGCAGCAGCGCAATCGCGCGGTCCACGGCGAAGCCTTTAGCGATGCCGCCCAAATCGACGTAAACCTGCGGCTGGGTGTAATAAACGGTATGGGCGGCTTTATCGAGTTTAACGTGGCGGTAGTCGATAGCGGGCAACAATTGCTCGCGCTGCGAGTCGCTCGGCTGGGTGCCGGCACGGTAATCGTAGTAGCGTGCCAATGAGGCAAAGGTAATATCAAAAGCACCATCGGTTAGCCGGCCATAGTAGAGCGCTTTATCCAGCAGGCGGGTCATCTCGGGGCTAATGGTTAGCGGGTTGGCGGCGCTGCGCTCGGGGGCCTCGCGATTCATCAGCGATAAATCGGACGAGTCTTTATAAGGGCTGTAGGTGTTGTCGATGCGGCGCATTTCCGTCATCACTTGCGCCGCAAGCCGCTGGGCAACGGCCGGGTCGTCGTGCCACAAAGTAACGCTAACCCGCGTTCCCATAATCGCTTGCTCATCGCTGTGCCAAACAGCGTGGGCCGCGCTGACCGAAAACATAAACGCCAGCGCCAACAGCCGTATGCCTAGCAGCAGGCCAAAGCGAGAATAGGCTCGGTGGGAGGAGTAAAACACGACGCGCTCACTTAGCAAGTTTCGAAGTGTTCATACTAAACACTGACGCCGCAAACGTCACCCCTCGATCTGGGCAGTTCCAGCTTAATCGGGTGGCTGCTGTACCAGCGAGAGCGGGTCGGGGGTTGCTAACAAAACACTAAACCGGCAGGGCTTGTGCAAGCCAAAGCCCTGCGCAAAGTCGACTCCCATATCGGTAAGCAGCGCAAGCGTGGCTTTATTTTCGACAAACTCGGCAATGGTTTTTTTATGCAATGTTTGGCCAATTTCATTGATGGCACGCACCATGGCTAAGTCGGTATCGTCGCGATCCATATCGCGCACGAACACACCGTCAATTTTTAAATCGTCAATCGGTAGGCGGCGCAGGTAACTAAACGACGACAAACCCGTACCAAAATCATCCAGCCCAAAGTGACAGCCCTTTTGCCCCAACAGCTCCATCAGCTTGATGGCCTCGGCGAGGTTGTTAACCGCCGCAGTTTCTGTCACCTCAAAACAAATTTTGTCAGCCGGAACCTGGTATTGCTTAAGCATACCGACAATAAACTGATACAAGTCGGGCTGATCGAGCGAGACACCCGACAAGTTAATGTGGCACGATTCCAACTGTGCCAAGTGCGCCGGGTGTGCCGCAAGCTGACTAAAGGTGTGTTCTATCACCCAGCGATCAATCGGGTAAGCGGCACCAAAGCGCTCGGCGGCGGGCAAAAATACACCGGGGGGCACGATTTCACCTTGCTCGCTTCTAAGCCTGACCAGCACCTCGTAGCGCAAGCCACCCTGAGTGGGGCGCGTGGGAACAATTAATTGCGCGTCGAGAAATAAGCGGTTCTCACTAATAGCCGTACGAATACGATTGAGCCACTCCATCTCGCCTTGGCGCGCGAGCTGCTGCTGATCGTCCACCTCGGAGATATAAACCCGGTTGCGGCCTTGCTCTTTGGCCAAATAACAGGCGATATCGGCAGTGCGCAAGACGTGCTCCGTGTCCGGGGTAACGGCCGTTACTGACACCATTCCGATGCTACAGGTGATATCGTAGCGGCGCTCATCCCAAACAAACACCATTTTACTCAGCTCAAGGCGGAGTTTTTCGGCCACTTGGCCGGCGGTCACTAATGAGCAGTTTTCTAAAATCACGCCAAACTCATCGCCGCCCAAACGGGCCAACATATCGTGTTCGCGCAGCGTGCGACGCAACACATCAACCACTTGCTGCAGTAGCCGATCACCCGCATGGTGGCCCGAGGTGTCGTTAATAACCTTAAACTGATCGAGATCGATAAAAAATAACGCGTGTTGCAACTGTTCGGCGCGCGCCTCGGCCAATACTATCGATAAACGCCGCTCAAATGCCCGACGATTAAAAATACCGGTTAGTGCATCGTGAGTTGCCTGAAAGCTCAGCTCCACAGACAGGCGACGCGACTCAGAGACGTCTTCAATCAACGCAATAAAGCTCGGGTTATCGCGGCTTTGCGAGATTCGCAACGAGCTTTTTCCTAACACTCGAGAGACGGTCACGCGCGCCCAAACCGTGCCACCGTTACCCTTAATAAGCCGATGCTCTATGGTGTAACTATCGATGTGACCAAGGTGCATATGCTCACGGCGCTCGGCGCCCAGCTCCCAGTCTTCGGGGTAGACCAAATCTGCGCGGGACATTGTTTGCAACTGCTCGCGAGGGTACTTAAGCATGTTACAAATAGCGGGGTTTACGGCGATAATATCGCCGTGTTCGTCAAGCTGAATCATACCGATTTCGGCTTGCTCAAAAATAGCTCTAAAACTTTGCTCAGAGCGCTGCAAGTTGCGCATGAGCAACCAGCACAACCACCAGGCAAGCAGAGCCACTAACAACATGAAGCACAAACTGGCAAGCGATAGTGTGTAGGTCATCCAGCGCGCGGCTTCGCTCATCGCGCTGCGAAAGCGCTCAGTCAGAGCATCGAGTCGCACATTCAGCGCGTCAAGCTCAGCTCGTAACCCAGCCAAAGTTTGCTCATCCACATGGCCCGATTGCCACTGTTGCTCTAAACGATCGGCAATTTTAGCAAGCGCGGCAATTTTCGCATCAGACGCTTGCCAGACATCGACGGCACGTCGCAAGTGACCCACCTCACTACAGCAACGAAACAGCCAGATCATCGCGGGAATATCGTCGGGGTGGTTGCGCCCGGCAATCAACGCTTGTGTCGCCCGCTCTTGATCTGGCGAGGGGGACTCTAGCTCTTGCCGAGCGCGTTGATCGGCCTGCACGATAGCAAGCCACTGGCGAGCGCGCTGTAATTGTTCAGCCTCGCCATCGCGGGCGTAGCGTTCAAGCTCGTAAACGCTGCCCAACTGCGCCCGCGACCATATACTTTGGCCCGCCAAATACGCTGTGGCGGCCGATTGAATTTGCACCACCAACAAACTAAAACACACCACCAACACCAGCAAACCAGCCAGCGCCAAGATTAAACTCACTATTTTTAGACGTGTATTAGTAGCCCAGAATCTCATGGCATGTATAGGTGCCTCCAGCGCCTATCGCTGACAATAATGTCGGTTACCTACCTGTCAGTTAAGCATTAAACAGCCGCTATTACCATGGCCTGAAGCACGCGTTAGCCTGTCAAATCCACGGTGCGATCACTCACTCGCTTGAGGGACCGCATTGGTGTTAGCCATGGCGCTCTGCCAACGATTTACTTGATTGCGACCGTGCTGCTTCGAGTAGTAAAGTGCCTCATCGGCATGCTTAACAAGATCGCCCGCCGTTGGCATACCCACCTGTAACGATGCTACGCCAAAACTTGAGGTCACCTTTACCCCTTGATGCTCACAGCGCTCGATACTGACGCGGCAGCGCTCGGCAATCTGCTCAGCTTGCTGAGTGTCGGTATCGGGCAAAATAATACAAAACTCTTCACCGCCAAAACGCGCGACAAAGTCACCGCCTCGTACTTGCTCATGCAGCGCATCGGCGACTAGCTTTATAATATCGTCACCCAAAGTATGACCGTAAGTATCGTTAATACGCTTAAAGTGATCGATATCCAGCATGATGCAGCACAAGGGGGCTCGCTTCACATTGGCCACGGCAAATACTTCATCGAGTTTCGTGCGCATCGCGCGACGATTAAAGCAGCCTGTTAAAGAGTCGTGCGCCGCCATATACTCAAGACTGCGATTCTTTTCTTCAATCGTCGCTTGCGTACTAGCCAACTCAGCAACCATGGTTTCGAGCTGAAGATTTTTCTCCTCAAGCTCGGAAACATCGTCAAAGCTGGCGATAACGCCCTGACTATTGCCTTTATTATCAAAAATAGGCACCGCATTAACCCGAAAGGCGCTGGCTTTACCGTCCTGAGTAACGGCCGTAAGTCTTACGCCTACCACTTTTTCACCGCTCTCGAGCGCCGCACTCCAGGGTAGCATGGGGTGCTTATTTTCATCGACTTGCCAGCCGAGTGTGGCAGCTTTGCGCCCCAAAAGCCGTTTCTCATCAAGGCCTAAACGGCGGGACAATATTGTGTTTACCAATACAATATGTTCGCGCCGGTCAAGAATAAATACCCCTTCGGCCAAAACATTCAGGGCATTCCGAACCCGCGCAGGAACCACCGAGCTTGGATCGAGGTAGCGAAGCGCACGGCCAATAAAAATCCGGTAACTAATAAACGCACATAACACTAAAAATATCGCCAACAGCCATTTTCGAGGCCAGCCAAAATAGCTGACATCCGACTGCCCAAGCGCCTTAAAAGCCAACTCTAGGCTGCCGATCTTGCTACCGCCCAACAACAAGGGTACCGCTACAAAACGAGGTGTCGATTCTGACACCTCGCTATCAGACCAGGTTTTTTCATGATCCTCTGTGCGATAAAAAAAGTCGCCAGCGGTACTGCGCACGGCAGCGGACACTAAGTCTGAGTTGGATGTCACGGCATTATCAAGCACCTGCTCAACCAAGACCTGATCGTTGCGCGAATACCCCACCAGTGCCTGAAACGCCAGCGTTTGCGATAGCGCCTGCCTTGCCTGCAGCTGATTTTTATCAACATTGGGCGTTAACCCTAAAGCCGAGGCAAACAGTAAAATCGACAGGGTTAATACCATTAAACCAAAACTTAAACGAACAGCAGGGGTAATAGAAATCATGGTTATTCCCCTTGTGATCGCGATGAAGTTTGATGATCGAACAAATAACCCACCTCGCCGGCACTGCTATCTTCCGATTTTCGGTCCTTTTTCTGCCTTGCTAATTGTTTCTTTTTCTTCTCGACATTTTCTAATATAGGCAGTGGATCGACTCCGCGCCACAATGGCAAAACGGAAAACAGCGCAAACAACAAACTGCTGGCTCTAAGCGCCCACAACACCAAACCGGTGCCGAGGGACAAAGACACCGCGGCAATCATTTCTTGTTGTTTTTGCTGTTCAAGAAAAGCCTGTTCTATTTGCTGGCGCGACTCATCGACCGCTTGCGAAAAATCGGCGATATCCTGCAGACTTAAGTGAGTGTTGACCGACGGGTCCAAGCCTATCAGCTGGAATTGCTGGTTATCTTCCGCACGCCATTGCGCTTGCCTATTGTTCAGCTCGTCCGCTGCGACGCTTTGTCGGTTATCATCATCTTGCTCATTATTGTAGCTAAATAAATCGTCAGCCTCAGGTAGCACTGCCAAAGTTTCGGGATCGAGGGTTTGAACCTCTAGAATATCGACCTCGGACCCACCCGTCTGAGTAATAACAGGTTCTTCTGTCTCAATAAGCGGTGGTTCTGTGGTTGGCGACTCAGGCTCGGGGCGATCGCCACCTTGGTCGCCCGTAAAATCACCATCATCGTTGTCATCCTCTTCAGGATTCGGTGTCTCGGCCTCATCCACCGCTCGAATATCGATCAATAGTGTATGTTCGGCCCAAGCGCCCTCATTATCCGTCGCCCGCACTGTGATATAAGTTGCGCCACCATTGATATTAGTGGCTAGCATCAAGGTACCAGTATCACTGTCAATGGCGGTTATTTGCGCCGCAGAGGGGTTGCTGTTGGCGGTAACGGTATACGCTAGCTGGAAGCCTTGTTCAACATCAAAAAAACTACCCCAGACGCTGAGCGGATAGGACTGCAGCTCCGCCGAAAACGACCCGCCGGACTCTGCATTACCAGTTACCTCGGGCGCATCGTTGACCGATAAAATATTGACCAGAAAACTCGCAGTGATGACTTCACCCGTAGCCGTGACGGCCTGAATTTCCAGCTCACTGCGGCCAAACGCGTTGAGTGCATAATCAAGCGTCAAGGCACCGTTTTGCCCATCGATAGTGACATTATCAAAGAGACTTTGATTTGTGTTGTTAACAACACTAAAGGTCAGCGTACCGTCACCCAATACTCGCTGAAATGCCTGGGCAATTTCCAGAGTTTGGTTAGGGCTGTCTTCGTTAACGGTAATGTCCTCGAGCTGCACATCCAGACTCAGCGCGGCGGTAATCGTCAATACAAATGTATCGGTCACTTGCGCGGCACCGTCGCTAGCCGTCACGGCAATTGCCAGCGAGCCCACATCGTCGGCTAGTGGTGTTCCACTGAAAGTCAGAGCATCACCATCGAAGCTAAGCCACTCCGGCAGCAGCTGGCCATCAGCGAGTGTGACCCGGATTGTCAACGCATCGTTATCTGGGTCGGAAAACGTATTGTCCGGCAGAGAGAAGGTAAACTCGCTCTCGGCTTCAACTTGCATATCCTTAATGGGGTTAATGACGTTAGGCGCTTCATTAATAGCCCCTACCACGATATCAAATGTGTCTGTCGCTAGCTCTCCGCCAAAGCCATCGTCAGCGGTTACAATAATACTGTAAGTTCCGGCACTCTGAGGGCCCGGTGTTCCGCTAAAGGTTTGGTTCGTAGCGTCGTAGCTGAGCCATTCAGGCCAACCATCGGGGGTACTCGCCTGGGCATTAATAGTCAGCTCGTCACCGTCAGCATCAATAAAAGTGCCGGCAGGAAGCTTAAATAAAAACTCTGAGTTTTCTGTTGCCTGCTGATTATCGATAGGAATATTAAGCTGGGGCGCATCATTTTCACTCAATACCGTTAGTAAAAACTGGCCAAGGGCTACACCGCCATTACCATCCTCAGCGGTTACGACGATTATGTTTTCAGCGGTATCGCCATCCGTTGGTATACCCGAAAACGTAAGGCTGCCGGCCTCAAACTCTAGCCACGACGGCAAGCCACTACCGTCCGCCAATCGCGCGCTGTAGCTTAGCGTATCAGCGTCAATATCGATAAAGGTATTGGGGTTTAGCTGGTAGTTAAAATAGGTATCTTCCGTGGCGAACTGATCCTCTAATGCTTGAGAGAGCACGGGAGCATCATTGGTATTGACAACGCGTATGTCAAAAATATCGCTGCTACTCACAACACCATCAAAAGCGGATACAACAATACTAATGCTTCCCACATCGGCGTTGGTCGGGGTACCGCTAAAAGTTCGGCTATCGGCATCAAAAACCAGCCACTGGGGCAGTGGTGCACCGCCAACTTGTTGCGCGCTGTAGCTTAGTGAGTTTCCGTCTGGGTCACTAAAGGTACCTTCGGAAAATTGAAAACTAAACACACTGTCTTCATTAATGGTTTGATCGGCAATAGGTGTGACGACTGTAGGGCCATCGTTCGTGTTAAGAACGGAAAGAACAAAGCTATCGCTCGCAATTGCACCACCATTATTGTCAGTAGCATAAACTTCAACAGTAATATCGCCGACATCGATATTAGTTGGAGTGCCACTAAAAGTACGGGTAGCCGCATCAAAAATCAGCCAATCCGGTAAACTACCACCACCGGATAATTGCGCGCTGTAAAACAGCGTATCGCCATCATCGTCAGTAAACGTATCGCTGGCAAACTGGTAGCTAAAGGCCGAGTCCTCGGTTGCGCTCTGATCCGCTATTGGATTATTAACAGTCGGATCGTCGTTAGTATTGCCAATCACAATGTTAAAACTATCACTGGCGTCAGCGCCGCCGTTGCCGTCACCCGCCATCACCACAATAGTGATAGTACCAACATCAGCGTTGGTGGGCGTCCCGCTAAATGATCGGCTGGCGCCATCAAAGCTCAACCAAGCCGGAAGTGAACCACCACCCAAAAGCTGAGCGCGGTAAGTTAAGGTATCTCCATCGTCATCACTAAAGGTGTTGCTTGAAAACTGATAGCGAAAAACACTATCTTCCGAGACATACTGATCCGCCAATGGATTATCCAGAACGGGATCATCGTTAGCATTATTCACCTGAAGAGTAAACGTGTCAGTGACAGAGGCAATACCATCAAATGCCACCACTTCAACAGCGAAAGTGCCTACATCCGCATTCAAAGGGGTGCCACTAAACGTACGAGTGTCGCTATCAAAACTCAACCATGCCGGAAGCGAACCACCGCCCACTAACCGGGCGGTGTAGCTAAGATCATCGCCATCATCATCGGAAAATACGTCAGCAGAAAACTGAAAGTTGTACTCAACATCTTCTGTTGCACTTTGATCGGCAATAGCATTGTTCACCACTGGGGAATCATTGACATTGTTGACAACAATAGCAAAGACATCAGTTGCGGGGGTACCACCTTGTCCATCGTCAGCAATAACCCTTACCGACAAAGTGCCAACATCAGAATTGCTGGGTGTGCCGTTAAAAGTGCGGCTAGCGGAATCAAATGTAAGCCAGCTAGGCAGTGGTTCACCACCGATCAACTCCGCACGGTAAAGCAGCATATCGCCATCGTCATCAGCAAACGTATTCGCCGCAAACTGAAAACTAAAAGCTGAGTCCTCGGTTGCGGTCTGATCGCTGATCGGATTGCTAACGGTGGGATCGTCGTTAGTATTGCCGACCACAATGGAGAACGAATCCGTTGCCACGGTGCCGCCCTGGCCGTCATCGGCGGTCACCGTTATTGACACGACTCCGACATCAGCGTTAGAGGGCGTGCCACTAAAGGTTCGGGTAGCGGCGTCAAACGTAAGCCAAAACGGCAACACTCCACCACCCGACAGCTCGGCGCTATATTCCAGCGTATCGCCATCATCATCGCCAAAAGTATCCGCCGAAAATTGATAATAAAAGGCAATGTCTTCCGTCGCACTCTGATTTTCTAATGGGTTATTCAACACCGGATCATCGTTGCTATTGACTACATTGAGATCAAAAATATCGGTAGTTTCAGCGGTACCATCCGATGCGGTCACAGATATGCTTAAATTACCTACATCGCCATTTTCAGGCGTTCCACTAAAGGTTCGGGTAGCGGCGTCATACTGCAGCCAACTAGGCAATGGATCGCCACTTACTTGCTGCACGGTATAAGTTAGAGGGTTACCATCAGCGTCATAAAAGGTATTGGCGTCAAACTGAAAACTAAACGGGCTATCTTCATTGGCAGTTTGATCGGCAATAGGATTAACAATCACTGGGCCATCGTTAGTGTTGCTTACTGTTAACGCAAACACATCAGTTGCAACCGAACCACCGTTATTGTCTGTGGCGCTGACCTCAATACTAATGGTGCCCACGTCGCCATTGTCTGGAATACCGCTAAACGTCCGATTGAGCGCGTCAAAATTAAGCCAGGTTGGCAGCGCGCCACCGCCTGCTAATTGGGCGCTGTATAGTAGATCATCGCCATCATCGTCGTTAAACGTATTGGCCGAAAACTGAAAACTAAACGCTGAGTCTTCTATGGCCACTTGATCATCAATACTATTATTAAGCACTGGATCATCATTGGTGTTAGTGACGACAATATCAAAGGTTTGCGCTGCAGGAGTTCCGCCTTTTCCGTCATCAGCCGTCACCCTAATAGTCAGGCTTCCTACGTCATCGTTACCAGGTGTACCACTAAAAGTTCGGCTGGTCGCATCAAAACTAAGCCACCCGGGTAGTGAGCCACCACCGCTGATTTGCGCACTATACGTTAGCGTATCGCCGTCTTCATCGGCAAAGGTATTGGCCGCAAACTGAAAACTAAACGCGGAGTCTTCGGTCGCGACTTGGTTGGCAATCGCATTATTGACGACGGGGTCGTCATTCGTATTTGTAACTTCGAGAGAGAAAGTCTCGGTGGCAGGCGTACCTCCTTGGTTGTCGTCGGCAGTCACCGTAATCGATATGCTACCGATGTCAGTGCCACTCGGAGTACCACTGAACGTGCGACTCGCCGCATCAAAGTTTAACCAAGCGGGTAAAGAACCACCCCCGGCTAGCTCGGCAGTATACGTTAACGTGTCGCCGTCAAAGTCATTAAATGTGTTTGCCGCAAACTGAAATACGTAAGATGTATCTTCTGGCGCTGTTTGATCGGCAATGGCATTGGCCAGTTGGGGATCGTCGTTGGTGTCAACAATGGTTAATGTAAAGGTATCGGTCGCCGGTGTTCCGCCATTATTGTCATCGGCGGTGACCTCGATATCTAAGCTACCTATATCGGCGCTTGCCGGTGTTCCGCTAAAGGTTCGCGTCGCCGAATCAAACGATAACCAGCTAGGCAGCGCACCGCCCCCCACCAACTGGGCACTGTAGTTAAGTGTGTCTAAATCAGAGTCACCAAAAGTGTTCGGCGCCAACGTGTAGCTGAAGGCTTCATTGTCATTGGCGGTTTGATCCGGAATCGGATTTTCGACATACGGATCGTCGTTGGTGTTAGCAATCACCAAATTGAAGGACTCTTTGGCAACACCACCGCGGCCGTCGTCGGCAAAAACATCAATCACCCAAGTAACCGAGTCCGCCTCGCCGGGCGTGCCGTAAAATCGTCTGTTAGCCGCATCAAAATTAAGCCAGGGCGGTAAATTTCCACCATCCGATTGTAAAGCGGTGTAGCTTAAGGTGTCGCCATCGGCATCCGTAAACGTATTGGCGGCAAAGGTAAAATCAAAAAAGCTATCTTCAGCACCTGACTGATCCGAAATCGGGTTGCTGATGGTCGGTGTTACATTCGATGACTGAACCTCAACACTAAATACATCTGAAGTAGACTTGCCATGATTATCAGTGGCAATTACCTCAACCATGATAGTGCCTATGTCGTGCTCGGCCGGTGTACCTGATATTGTTTTTGTAGCAGAGTTATAACTTAGCCAGTTAAGACTCCCGCCACCGGCGCGCTGAACGGTATAGGTTAACGTATCGCCGTCATCCGGGTCGGAAAAAATATCGTCAGGCAAAGTATACTGAAACGGCTGATCTTGCACTGTGACCTGATCTTGCGCTGGGTTAACCACGACCGGAGCCTGATTGAAGGTATGGCTCACCTGAAAGGCTAAATCCCGCCCCGTATCCTCAATCTGATTGTGGTTAAAGTAAGAGCCATTAGCGTAAACATCAGTGTCATGAATGCCGGCAAAAACCAATGGGTCGGAAGAGTCGCCATCGCCCGTCACTTTTATGTAGTAAGTTTGTCCGTAATTAAGCTCCACATCTGGGAGCGCAAAACTCTCCCACGTAAACGAGTCGGTTAAACCATCAGAAGAACGGGAGGCAGCTGCCAGCGCAATACCATTGAGCGAGTCAAGAATTTCGATATTGATGTTTTGCGGTGTTTGATCTCCGGCTGCGGAGTTAATGCGCAACTGTATTGAGAGAGTGTCGATAAAGTAGGTGCCGCTCCCGTCCATATCGACAAAGCTTTGGTACACATCCATACCCCCTGCCACACCAGTACCGACAACGGCAGGGTCAGTACCTTCATAGACATCCGCCGTGGTATCCGTTTGATTCGTTACCACTAAATCAAAAGTGTCTTGCGCCGGAACGCCGCCTTCGCCATCGTCGGCAATTACGGTAATCGCGATCGTGCCTATGTCAGACGCGGCCGGCGTACCCGAGAAAGTACGTGAGGCAGCGTCGAACACTAACCATGCGGGGAGCGAGCCGCCACCGTCGAGCTCAGCTTGATAGCTTAAGCTTGCGCCCACGTCCTCATCCCCAAATGCGTCGGCAGGAATCGTAAAACTAAACGCTGTGTCTTGCGTCGCCGCCTGGTCTTTTATGGGAAAACGAACAAACGGATCGTCGTTGGTGTTGTTGATGGTTATATCAAAAATTTCAGACGCTGAGGCGCCATGATTATCCGTGGCAATCACCTCAACCGACATAACCCCAATATCATCGGCACGCGGCGTACCCGAGAACTCTCGGGTAATAGGGTTAAACGTGAGCCAATCCAGATCCCCGCCACCGGCCAGTTGCGCGCGATAGCGCAGTGTATCGTTGCTGTCGCCATCAGAAAATGTGTCGGACGGCACGGTAAAAGAATAAGCGACATCCTCGTAACGGGTTTGATCGGCAATTGCATTAACCACCGTTGGCGCGGCGTTTACCCCATCTTCCTCACTTACCTTGAATGCCAGATCCCAGCCATCGGCGTTCGCGGCACCGCCGTTTATTAACGTGGCGTTATTGTATTGATTGCTATTATGGGAGCTGACCAAAATATTGCTATTGGGGTCATCAGAGCCTGAATCAGTGCTAATACGGATGTAATAAGACTGATTGTCGTTGAGTGTCGTATCGCCTAAATTAAAACTGTGCCACTCGTAGCCCACATCGCTGATTTGGCTCGAGTTAATACTGCCAGTTCCCAGTACCGCGCCATCCCAACTGTCACTAATCTGTACTGTGATGGTCTGGTCAAAGGTCGTAGCGTAGCGAGCAAGAAAGAGTGAGATTTCATTGACGTTATAGGTAGCGTTGGCGCTATCGTAGACAAACTGTTGGCCGACATCGGTGTTGGCTAATAAATTCAGGGCGGTATTACCTTCGGCTACATGCACATAATGGGTATCCGCCAACCTGCCTTGCCATGCCTTTTGCGCCACCTGACTGACGATGACTTCGCTCTCAATAGCGCCACGCTCATACTCCAACGACCAATCGCCACCGCTTAGGCTGTGACCGGTAATATCGTCGCTGGCAGCAATATCGGCCCCGGTCAGTTCACCCAGACGCGACAACAGAGCAACACCGTTACTGTTCGCCGCTAAATCGCAGCCGTACAGCAGTAAATCGGCGTTGCGACCCAGCGCATCCTGCCAACCTTGCAACTCGCTTTGGTAGCGGTCCACGGTTACGTCATTAATAACACTACTACCCAGCTGCAAGGCTCCGGCGTTGCCGTGAGAAATAACATGAATCGTTTGAATATTCTGATACTGCTGCAGTGTTTGGCTAATGTGTGCCACGCCGTCACGGTCTATATCGAGAGTGATGACCTGCACATCGCTGCCAGCCAAATCACCTAGCAAGGTGTCGACATCTTCGACGCGACTGTCGACAAAGACAATTTGTTCGAGCGCCTGCCGGGCCAGGGCATCGGCGTTGGGCAGGGTTGTGGCATCAGGTTCGTTATCGGCCGGCTCAGCCAAGGTGGAGTAGCGTGGACCGGCGTCATAAACCTGCGTCAAATCAACACTATTAGCACTGTCTTGCAGTAATACGTCGTCGAGGGAAGTGTCATCCAGCAAGATGGCATCAAGCGTCGCGGAAAACAGTAACCGCGGCTCTAATGGCTCAATCATGGGCCTGCGTTGCTTGAATACCTTTTTAGGCATGTATGTATTCCCCTGAGGAATAAATTGCGACTAAACGATCCTTCAGGTTTATGCCGACACATTAACGACTGTTTAGCGTATCGGTAAGGCGGGGTTCCAGTGCCACTTGTTGATTCTAGCGCCATTTACCATGGCGATATACGTGCTAGGTAGATCAAATCATCACTAAAACCAAGCACTTATAACGTTTACTGCCACCCAATAGTGTTAATCCACCGTGACTCGTTAGCGCTGTGATGCTTGCACGTTAGGGAACTGCACGGTACAACGCTGTCCGCTAGGCAACGTTTGCTCTGGGTTGGGAATGGTTAAACGAACCCCAAAGGTGTTACTCGGACCGTCAATTACCCGGTCGACTCGGCTCACCTGGGCTTGGTAGGTGTCTCTACCGGTTTTTATGTCGGGCTTAACACGGGCACTAGAACCCTCGCGAATCTGGCCATACAAGCTTGCCGGGGCGTAAACCTCCACCCGCAATGGGTCCAGCTGTACCAGCCGCACAATCGGCTCGTTATCAACGTGCTCGCCGGGCTGCTTATAGCGCTCGCTGACCACCGCATCAATAGGACTAACAATCGTATAGCGTTTTAAGTTCTCGATCGCCCGCGTGTGTTCTAACTCTGCCTGGCGCTGGCGATCTTTGGCTTGCTCTAAGCGCTGCAGCGCGAGGGCATGCTCGGTTTTGGCTTTATCGAGCTCGGCAAATGATGCCACTTTTTTAGCGTACAGATCTTCTACCCGTTTGAGCGCCCGCTCGGCAAACTCTAAGGCCAATTGCTGCGACGATATATCGCTTTGCAAGCTGGCCTGCACACGGCGCAAATCGACCGTGGCGGCCTCTAACCCCGACTCCAATTTAGCCAAGGTATCGCCCTTTTTAACCACATCGTTTTTATCAACCAGAACCTGGCTGATCACCCCCTCAACCGCCGAGCTCACCTCGACCAGCATATGCGGTTCGATACGACAATTGAGAGACAGTTCTGAACTCTGCTGCGCCCACAGCGGCTGGACACTGCTGCAAAGCAGTGGCAATGCGGCCCAAAGCCCTATTTTGGAGGAGGTTATACGACTCATCAAAATCTACACCAAATTCATTGTTATAAGTGTTATCGGCATCGTGACGAGCCACTTTAGAACTGTGACGTCTATCACTGTCTTTGAGTCTAGCACAGCCACAGTGCAAAACTGCAGTACAAAAAGTCGACAATTGCCAAGATTCGGCTGCCCTGACCTGGCGTAACAAGGCTAGCCAGCTAGCGGTTAAGCTGGCGAATAAACAATTGGCGCAGGGCGCGATACCAGCGACGGGCAACGGGCTCGGGTGGATGCTCAAACCGCAGATACGCACGCTGTCCATAGTAAGGTGTTAGCTCTTCAGCCGGCAGAGAGACGTCGACCAAAAACACTTGTTGAATACTCTGCTGCGCGTCTCCCTCTGTGGGTTTAGTGGCTAGACGCCCGCCGCCTTGAGTGCCCAGGACCGGGCTGGGTAGGTGGTAAGTTCCGCCCGGCACCTGCTGCACGATCTCGGCGCGGTACTCATTGGCTATAGCTCCGGCCAACTTCACCGTCACCCCCCGTGTAGACTGGCGTACTAAGCCTATTTCATCTTGCGTCAACGCTGTGCGCACCCTCACACTGCCCGGGCTTAGCACGTAAGCGGCAAGGTCGCCTTGGTGTAAATAGTGGCCTTGCAGTAGGCCCATCGCTGCAAAATAAATCCGCCCTGACGCCGGGCTTGTGAGTGTTAGATGATCCACTTGTTGTTTAAGGTCGGCCACCTCATCGGCTAACACCGCCAAATCCTCACGCAGTAAATTCGCGCGCGGACGGTCGGAGGTAAAAAATTGCTCATAGCGCAATTGATATTCATTCAGCTCCGCCTGCTTTAGTCGGTAGCGATTAACCAAGGCGGGATTGCTTAGCTGCAAAATCGCCGTACCAGTATCTACCCGTTGGCCATCGACAACTTCCAGCACCGCAACCGTGCCTTCAGCCCCGGCTCGTATTTGGCTGTCTTGCGGCAGCCAAACCACACCTTCGACCTGAGTATTCAGAGGCAGCGGCAACACCAGCAGCAACAGCATCAGCAACATCACAGCGGCGCTTATAACCCCTAACGCCCGCGTACGGTGACTGCGCAATGCGCCGCCGTGAGTCAGGTAATACAAGTACTTAAGCAGCGGCCAAAACAACTGAAACGTTAACATCCAACCGAGCAAAATAATGGCCAGCAGCAGTGATACCTGGGCCAGAACAAAAAAGATAACCGCTAAAATAAATACTCGATAAGCGTACGACGCCAAAGCGAATGCAATCAGCCCCAAGGCTCCTAAACCAGTGCGCGCTTCCCCTCGCGGCGCATCGACACCGTAACCGTAGTGCTCGACAAAATAGCGCCACTGCGATTTGGCACGTGCGGCCAAATTGGGGGTTTCAATTAAATCGCACAGCAGGTGATAACCGTCAAATTTCAGCAACGGGTTACCGTTAAACAGCAGGGTCGAGACACTGCCTAACAGCGCAACATTAAATAACAATGATTTTGCCAGCGAGTTTTCTACCGCCAGCCATAAAAGCAACGCGGCGGCGGCCAGCAATAACTCCACCGCCATTCCTGCGGCACTCACCATTAACCGCTGCCGTTTCGCATCAAAGCCGGTGGCGGCAGTGGCATCGACGTAAGGCAGGGGCACACCTAAAATAAACACAATACCGCATTCGTAAACATCGCCACCAAACGCTTTGGTATACAGTGCGTGGCCCAACTCGTGCAAAACTTTTAGCGCGGGATAAGTAAACCAGAGCAACAATAAATTGCCAGGTGAGAACAGTGCATCCATCGACACCGCACGCAGCTCGGGCCAATGCAACACCGCTTGCAGCAATGCCGTGGCCACCACGATCAACCATAACGCGGCAATTGGCCATGCCGTTAACCCGCGCGCCACCCCTTGCCAGCGATCTAACACACGATTGGGGTTACCCAATACAATTCGCCACGACAGCGGGTTAGTCCACATCCTGCGCCAACGCTGCTTGCGCTTATCGCCCTGGCGAACAAACAACGACTGGGTATTGGGGGGAATATCACAAATCAGTAAATCGGCAACGTACAAATACTGCAACAGCTCGACGACATCCTGCTGCTCCGGTAGCTCATGGCTAGCTTGTTGTCGCAATTGGGTGCGCGCAATGAGCAACAACTCAGCCAGTGTGCGCCGGCCATTCATGGCAGCAATCAGCTCGTACGCTGTGGGGCTCAGTTTATGAAAACGCGCATTGTTTTTATCGTGCAGTACGTAGAATAATTCCTCGCGATAATATCGCGGTTTACAATCAGCGTGGCGAGCGAGCATTGGTCGCAACTGATTAAGCTGCTGCCATAAGGGGTCTATCGCGGTGTTTGTAGGGGTAGGGTCACTCGCAATCGACATAGCGCTCTACCACCACAACCGCAGGCGAAGCCAATCAAATAAGCGATGCAATGCAATCCAACCGAGCGGTTCACGCCCGACCGTAATTTTTGCGGTACCCGTCATACCCGGCTGAACCAATGGCGACGGATTTTGTAGCTGAGCTTCAACGCGAAACCAGTTAAGGCCTTCACGCACTTCGTTTACCGGCGTTTTACGTTGTACCGTAAAACTAAAGCGCTCCGCCGGCAGACTCGATAACACCAGTGTTCCCACTTGGCCAGTGGCTACCCGCACGATGTCCCGCTCATCGACGTACAAAATCACACGAAACTCATCGGTCGATGAAATCTCAAACAAGACCTCTCCCGCGCTTAAAGGTTTGCCCACCGACTGACTAATATCATCCGAGACAATCACCCCGCTCATTGGGGCCCGCACCAATGTGCGCTGCAACTGCTGGTCAACCAACTCCAATTGAATATCAACCTGCTCAGCTTGAGCCATTGCAATCGCCGCCGCCGCGCGCTCAGAATTTGCCAAGGCATTGTTGTACTCCTGACGATACTGCTGCAACTCACTGGCGAGTTTACGGCGTTGTAACCTAAGCTCTCGCTCATCCAGGCGCGCCAGTGGCT
Organism: uncultured Gilvimarinus sp.; assembly: GCF_963972205.1. Classification (NCBI taxonomy): domain Bacteria; kingdom Pseudomonadati; phylum Pseudomonadota; class Gammaproteobacteria; order Cellvibrionales; family Cellvibrionaceae; genus Gilvimarinus; species uncultured Gilvimarinus sp. The sequence goes on from NZ_CAXAUC010000006.1 coordinate 27,400, forward strand.
CATCGTGTTCTACACGATCACCCGGGCGCGCCATGACCTCAGCTAAAAAGCCTTCCTGCTTAGCCACCACAATTTTCTTTTGCGCGCCCTGTAACTGCGCGTCGGCAGCGATACGGTAATCGGCAGGCACCAGCGCAACAAGCAGTAACGCAATGAATACCGCAGCACCGATGCCCCACTGCAAACGGGTTTTAGCGCGCCATTGTCGGCCAACCGACGTACCTAAAGAGCGCTGTTCTGCCTGACGCTTTAGATTCAGCAAATAAGCAAACGTGGGCAACTGCGCACGCAATTCATCTAGCCGCGGTGATGCGGGGGTGTGATGCCACTCCAGACTCACCACCCCTATCACATCACGTCCACACAGCAGTGGCAGGGAGTTGATCATCACGGCATTGGTTTGACGCTGCAAGTCACCGTGCAGTGGCGGCGCATTAGGGTTTTCGGTGTCTACCACTGACACTTCAGCCCGCTCGTGCGCGGCCTCTTGCATGGCTCGCTTAAGGGTATCGCTGGCGCGAGTGCGTGGGTCGATTTCAGCGCTGTTAGACACCGCCTTTAAAACAATCGAGCGGTTACCCATTAACCCTAGCGCGACCCGCTCACAGCCCAACCAATGGGACCATTGGTTCACCAAAGTCAAACAAGATTCGGTAACACTCGGCTCATACAAAGCGGCATTAAACACCGACAGTAATTGCGCCGAGGGTTCGCTTTGAGGCCCCTGACTCGCCAGCGCAAACCATCGCGCCTCGGCTTTTAGGCGGCGCAGTACGGTATTAACCGTTTCACGATGACGCTGATTTAACGTCAACACCAGGCAGGGCTTGTTTCGCTGAGACTGCGCAAGCGGATAGGCGAGCAACAGCTGCTGCTCGCCACGATTAGCCAGTGCCATGCGCTGATCACGCAGCGCCTGATGCGCGAGCGCCTGTATTTGCTCATCCAACTGGTTTGGCACCGGCCAAAAAGCAGAGGGTTCCAGGGCACCGTCGACCAAATGCAACAAAACCCCGCACTCTACATGAGGCAAAATTTGACACTGCATCTGCAGCCATAAATGTTGAGAAGAGAGGCTCTGCATAGGCTTACTATAGGGCAAATCCAATATTGCTGGCGAGTGTTAATGCTAGCCTGAACTGAGCAGGCATAAACAACAAGCCTAAAAATACGATTTCGCGCTAATCACGGTGGTCAATACAGCAAAAAAAGTGCTGATAGTGACTATACTAAGCTCGAAGATAACGCAAAAGCGAGCAGCTCGCCGCACATCACCCCGATGGAATGATCTAAAAAACAGGACGCTTTTATGTTTAATCAACGGTGTTTTCGACGCATGGCATTTGCCGCCGCGCTCATTGTGTCTGGTTATTCTCAGGTTCACGCCCAGACCACCCCAGAAGCACCGGAGCGCTCGCCAAAGACAGAGTCCCCTTGGCTGCTCGTACCCAAAGTCAGTAGCAACCCCAAAATTGGCAGTTCGGTCGGTTTTCTTGGGGGTTATTTGTTTAAGCTCGACCCGACATCTACATCGTCTATGGTGGGGGCATCCGGCAGCTACAGTGACACTGACTCAGTCACGGCCAACTTGTTTTTGCGAAGCTTCTGGGACAGTGACCGCAAGCGCGTGATTGCCGCGGTATCAAACGGGAAGATTCGCAATGATTACGAAGACTACCTTGGCTCAGGCCAACAAGTAGCCACGACTGACAATATGAAGCTGGCCTTTGCCCGCTACCTACAAAACATTCACAGTCACTGGTTTCTTGGGGCGCAAGCGATTTACACCAACTATTTTATAGATACTGACAATGTTATGGCCGGTGACATCTTATCGCTGTTGGGCCTGTCGGGTTATACCTCCGGCGCTCTGGGGTTAGTCACCACCTTTGATAGCCGCGACAACCAAAACTCACCCAGCTCGGGCATCTCCTTTAACGCCAATAATTTTGCCTACCGAGAGAACCTCGGCGGGGAGGAAGATTTTGACGTCTACCGAGTCACTTTTCAGCAATACTTAAGCGTCCATAAAAAAGGTTTGCTAGCCTATCGCGCTCAAGGGCGCTGGACCGATGACGCTCCCGCAAGCGCCTACTCCAGCATCGGACTGCGCGGGTATACCCGCGGTCAATACTTAGCGCCCAACTCAATATTGCTTGAGGGCGAGTACCGCTGGCATCTAAAAGGACGCTTTGGTATTAACGTGTTTGCCGGTGTTACCTGTTTATACGGGGATAAAAAAAGCTGTGACGACAGTGAAAACATTTATACCAGCGCCGGCATCGGTGGGCAGTATCTTATTAAGCCCGCCGAGAAAATGGTGATTTCATTTGATATAGCCAAAGGGGAAGGAGATAACCACGGTTTATATTTGCGCTTTGGCCACTCGTTTTAATCGCACGTGGCCACCCGATGTATCTTGTGGTGCCCTAAAGCTGCATTTGAATCTGCTGCCGACCATTGTCTAGCGGTGTGGCTACCATTGGCAACCATTGGCTGGCCTGCACATCGCGGCTAAAGGAGTCCGTCATAGTAAAGTCAATGTCAATGTTGACGCCACCGGTTAACGGCATAGTGACATTGCCCTTTAAGTCAATCGGCCCTTCCAGGGAAAACACATCGGCCAAAATGGCGCCATCTTCCGTGGCCGATAATTCCGCTGCAAACGCCCCCAAGTTAAGCCAGCGCTGACCATTGTTAAGCCGGGCCGCACTCCAGCTTACATTACCGGTTAGTGCCAGCAACTGCTGTTGTTTTAATTCAAGCTGTTGAATATGCGCCGAGAGTTGGCCAGATATCTCTACGTTCTCGGGTAAATCCTTCACCAGTGATGCTGGTACACTGATGTCGGCATCGCGCAGGGTTAGTTTATTGTTCAAGTTTGCGCACGCCGTACCCGATACCTGCTGACGCTCAAGGTTTGTGCGAATATCGGCGCAGGGGCTCAAGCTTAATAAACTCAGCGGATGCAAATCCCAGCTAAGCTCACCGAGAGAATAATCGCGGCCATCAATTTTAACCGATGCCATACTGGCACGACCGTGCCACACAGTGCCGGATATACCGGTAAGCGCGAGCGCGCCATTGCGGGTCATCATATAGCCGCCCCAACTGGCTGGAACCTGAACGATCACAAATGCAAGCCAGAGAATAACCGCCAGTAAAATCCAATAAATCTTCGACATGATTACAGTCACTTATACACTAATGATGAAACGGGGATTCTGGTGATCTCTATGTCTTCTTTGCTCGTGGCATAACTGACATAAACATAATCGCCGTTTACAAATGATTTTGGGTAACTAAAGCCCGAGCGTTTATAGCGTCCGGCATATTTTTGTGGCGGTAAATCGCTGCCGCCCGAGCGCAACGCATAAGCACGATCAAAATGCTCACCATCGGCACTGGTGGTAATCACTAACGGCGCGCGAACTTTTTTACCGCTCGGATTATTGACAATAAAGGCGCTGCCATCGGGCAAATTGCCAGCACTTTGCTTTGCCCGCGAGTCGGGCAGAGAGGTTATTACCGGTGTCGACCAATGTGCACCGCGATCGTTACTCTCCGACGCCAATACTTTAAAACTACTGGCCTGATCGCGAAAGGTCATCACCAATGTACCATCTTGACGCTGAAACCAGCTGGGCTCTAGCTCGCGACTGATATCGGGCTTGTACTCTAAGTTTTTCATTACTCCGGCTTGCCAACCAGTCACACCACTGGGGTCGTCCGTGTAATAGGGCTTTGCTACCAAACCGGGCTGTACGTGAACGGCCGTCAATAGGCGACCATCCGCTAAAGCGCGAACGTCCTGCTCGATCACACCGGCCAACGGTTTGCCGTTAGTGTCGGTTACCGGCTGCGGCTTACTCCAATGAACACCGTCGCGCGTCGTGACGTATTCTACCCAGCCACCGCGTGGCTCTATATCGTTCGGCCAAACATTAAGGTAAGCCACAAGAGTATCGCCATTAACCCACCAACCCCCGTTGGTGATTACGGCATTATCGCGCGCTGGCGCCAAGGTCTTAGCATCGCTCCAGTGTTCGGCCTGCTCACTAATGGCATAGCGTACTTCAGTGTCGGCGGCATCTTCATCCCGCGCAGAACTTTGCCACTGCGTAAAAAAAAGGCCTTTAAATTTTGTGATTACCGCGCCGTGATTGTATTGCTTATTGTTGGGCAGTGCTTGATAGACACGAAAAGTTTCCGCCCCCAACGCATGCTTTAAACCCAAGGTAGCCGGCTGCTGATCGTCAAATAATTCTGGAGCCAGAGTGATAACAGGTTTATTTTCACCCGCCGACTCTGCCGCTGTCACCCATGGCGCCACGCTTAACAATGCGACCATTAAAGTGCGCCCTAAACCCGCTTGCAAAAAGGCGAAGACAGTGTGCATATCGACCTCTATTATTCGCTGCGCAAACGAACATTGGCGGTGACTTTACCAGGCTGGCTACTGGCGGCCATGGATAAGTCCTGAATACTGACATTGTGCTGGTACTCGATGTCATACAGCCACTGCATAAACGCACTGTAACTTACGTCATCTAAGCGCACTCGCACCTCACCACGGGTACCCGGCTGAAAACCGCTCATCCGCAATCCGTTAGCTTGCAAGGTCGTGTCGATCAGCTGACTAATGTTGCCCGCATTGTTACTGCTTTGCGCGGCGCTATCGCGCTTACCTTGCTGGATTTTTCCCGCCAACACTTTAACCCGTGCCAGCGCCGCACTGGTGGAGGCGTTGCTCGCAAGCTGTTGTTCACGCTTTTCTTGTAGTGGCGACAAAACGGCCATCCACAACACATACAGAACAATAGCCAGCGCACCGACTAACAAAATGGTTTGCTCGCGGCGGTTGTAACGCGCCAACGCTTCAAAGAGTTTATTCATGATTAATTCCGCTTCACTTTTAATCGCGCTGAGTGATTATCGCCTTGCGCATTCGCCGATAACAGCTCGGCGCTGAGGCCATCGGCCTCCAGTGCGCCGCGCAACGACTCAATGGCATTAAAGGTGCCGGCTTGAACGTTCAGCGATAAATCCCCGCCTTCGGCGGTAAAATAAACACCTTTTAAATTAATCTCGTCACGGTTATCCAACTCTGGCAGCACCGCCGCTAACAGCGCTACCGTTTGCCCACTTTGACCTTTAGGCTCTAAGTCACTGGCCTTGATTCGCAAACGTCGCTCCGGGTCATTGGCCGGACCGTTGGGAACCACGGTGCGAAACACCTGTTCGATCTCGCGACGCACTTCTAGGTTTTCATTTTTTAACTGGTTGAGTGACAACAGTAACACCGCCACATAAACCACCAGTGCGGCAGCGGCGGCGTAGCTCACCAGTTGCCAATTGCGCCACCAGCGCTCAATCGGTAAGCGCTGAGAAAACTCGCCCTGACATAAATCCACACAGTGACTATCGGGTTCGTAATCCCAAATACCGGCAATACGGGTTTCGCCTGTAGCGGCTTCTAATGAGGCGGGTAACGCCATTTCTAAGTGCGACAATTGATTTTCATCAGGAGCACTTAAGCTTAACTGCGGCAGCTTATCGATACGGTTTTCGGCGTTAATCAACATGGTGAGGGCGGCGCCTAAACTTGTGCCGTTAACCGTAAAACCAGCGCTTGCACCGTAGCGCACGCTCACCAAGCCATCCTGCCAGTGCAGCGCCCACACATCCTGAGCCGCCTCTTCTTCTGCGGTTTCAGTCACCCGTAAGCTCGGCAACAAAGCTGCCGGCACACACTGGTTTACCTCAATACCGATCTCTGCTAGCTGAATAAAAATATCATTCAGGCGCGCTTTCTCGGTATAGGCCAAGCTCACTTCGCCATCGCTGGCGGCACCTAGGGCAAAGTGAAACTGACTAATATCGCCAATCACTTCCTCTTCAAGCTGAAACGGCATAAGGCGGCGCAAGTGACGTTTTTCGGCCTCGGCGTATTGCAGCCGGCGCACCACTACTTGCGGCCCCCCCACAATCAGCCGGGCATTAATATTACCGCCACCAAACTGCTCGGATAAATCCGAAATTGAGCCATTGCCCAGCTCGTCGGGCAGCCCCTCGCGGCGACGCAGCCAGGTAAACGTACCACCGTAATGGGCGATATAAATTGTCAGATGATCACTCATTGTCTGTCGTCTGTCCGATAGTCGTGGGCGTTGCCGCCCGTTCTAAGTCGAGTATATAGTCGTACACATCGCGTCGCGCAATGACCTTAATTTCATCCTCTTGGCGCTGCAGTAAACTTTGCATACTGCGGCGCTGATCGCCCAGCTGGACTCGGGTGGTCACTCTAAAGTAACCGCTGTTGTATGCAGCGTACGAGTTATCCACACCACCCTCACCACTGACCACTGAGCTCCAGGCTGGGTTATCCTCAAATTTATTTTCCGGGCCATATTCAATACCGGCATCCTGCATCACTTGCCCTGCTTGCTCAGGGGTTAACGGTGCCAACACCTCACTGGCGTTAAAGGTACGCAACAAATGCGGGTTGATTGTGTTAACGTTTAACTTACTGCTGCCCGGCAATACCGTAATAAAAGGCCGCAGCAGCGTCATTAGCTCCCCGGTCATGTACCTCACCATGCGCAGCTCTTCGGCGCTGGTAAACGTTTCGGCGTTGGGCGGCAAGTACATAGGGTCGAGGGACTGATAGTAATCCCGCTCGGCACCGTTGTAGCCGCTAATATCATTATCGGTATCGGTCCAATCGACCATCGCCTCGAGAATGCTAATGGCCTGCTCTTCGGTGACTGGGTACTGCTCTTCAAAGCTTTGCAGCAAACGCAAAAAATGCTTTTGTGCGGTACTAAAACGCCCAGGATCGTTAGGTGCGACATCCGTTTTTTTAAAATCCTCGGCTACCTCGACGACATCGTTCAAATTTATTTTTGCCGTGGCATCTTCAATTTTCGCCAAGATTACCCCGCCTTCAACCGGAAACGGCGGCAGCTCCTGCGCCCAGGGCTCGAGCAAACTATCAATCTCAGGCTCCTCGTCCAGCTCTAAAAAATATATGGCCAAACTCTCGGCGCCGGATAAATAAGCCCGCGCCTGTGCGCCGTGCCAGCGGGCCTCGGCGCGGGCCATGCTCAGCTGATAATCCCGCGAAGCTTTAATGGCAAAGGCCGAAACCATCGCGACGATTAATATGGCGAGAATCAGCACCGAGCCGCGCTGACGGCGGGGCAGATTAGTGGGCCAAATCATACAAGCGCTCACTCACTAAGCCGTCTTCCAGCTCAATACTAACCAATACCGCCAAGGGCGTGCTGGTATCAAACTGACGCTGACTGCTGCTCGGCCAGCTCTCGTCCCAATCGCGGGCGTAATCATCGCCTTCAAGCACACCTTGGCCCTGTTGCTGCAAACGTTGCCCGGATAAAAACTTCAGCTCCATCTCACTGATGCCAGTGAGCATTTGTTGCTGGATCATGTCCTCGGCAAACAGCCAGTCTTCAATCACCAAATTGCGCTCGGGCCGATAGTCGCGCCACAGGGTGCCGTCTTTGATGCGATAAATGACTTGTTGTAAATCACTGCGCGGGCGGTTCATCGGGTTGAGCCAATTATTGCGGGTAAACTGCAACACTAATTGCTCACCCGAGGTGTTGTCGTACACACTCGCCCCGCGAAACGGTCGCCGCAGTCCACCGGGGACAGTCGTATCTTCACGGGCATCAACCGGGCTTAGTATATTGCGTAAATCCTGCCCCAGTATTTGCCAGGTACGGTCTAACTCATTAACGCGAGCCATCACCTCGGCACTGGCCGTAGCGCTGCGCTCGGCGGTGGTAAATGCTTGAAAACTAAACGTCATAATCACCGCGGTAATGGCCAGCGCAATCACCACCTCGATTAACGTAAAACCCGTTTGCCTGCGACTATTCACTGATAAACCCCGTTAAGGTTGCCAGAAAATCGTCTTTGTTATTAGCCAGCGCCACCCGAATATCGAGACGTTTAAAATCTTCTACCTCTGTGTCTTGAGTTTCCAGCTCCCAGTACCAGGTTTGCCCGCCGCGCTCTACCTCACCGTTTTGGGTATCGGGTAAGTTAAACTGTTCGACCAAAGCGCGGCGCATTTGCAACCGCGTCAATTGATTTTCGGCTACCCAAAACGCTTGGGTTTTCTCGCGGGTAAAGCCCGCGCCTTGCAGCTGGCTGGTAATCAGCATCATCAGCGCCGGCAAGGCAGTGGCAACAATGGCCAAGGCCACCATTACTTCAATCAGGGTAAAACCGCGCCACTTGTTCACAGCTCCCGCTCCCGCTGCTGTAGCTCTTGCTCGCGGTTTAACCAGCGAATACCGCCCATCATATCCACTTCAACGCGCTCAATCTCGTCGCTGTCAAAACGGGTAAATAGTGCCATCTCTAGGCGGGTGGATTCGCCACTGGGGTAAAACATTAATACCGGTTTGGGCGTCTTCTCGCGCTCATCGTACTCGTAGGGTTCACCTTCGACCATCAGCTCAAGCTCAACCGTCGAGCGCAAACACTGATCGCCCAGAAAATCGCTCACCGGCTGCCACGAGCTGTTGCGAAAGCGGCGCCACTGATAGCACCAGGTATCGCCATCGCGCGCGGCGCGCGGCTCGACAAACAACCCGATGACCTCGCCCGTCAGTACCGTTTGCTCGCTGACAAACTCCGCTTGCAGCATAAACTTATCCACCGCCTCTTCTAATTCGGTGGTGTCATCCGGGGCAAACGCCAGCGTTGCCATACCCGCACTCAAACCGATAATCATGACCACAATCATAATTTCGATCAGGGTAAACCCCTTTTGATGCGAGCATTGCGGCATAAAGTTTATTGCTCTTCGGGCTGATCCCAAACACTGATATCGGTGTTCGGGCCTTCGCCGCCGGTAACGCCGTCGGCGCCCAGGGTGTATATATCGTATTCGCGCGTTTCACCGGGGCTGATAAACAAGTAGTGACTCCCCCACGGGTCCATGGGCAGCTGATCGAGATAACCGCTGGAGCGCCAGTTGCGTGGCACCGGACTAAGCGCGGGCTTGGTCACCAGCGCGTCAAGACCTTGTTCACTGGATGGATAGACGTAGTTATCGATGCGGTAAAGGTTAAGGGCCGTTTGAATGTTTTTAAAATCGGCTTTCACTTTATTAATTCGCGCCTCGTCGGCGCGATCCAATACCATTGGCGCGACGATACTGGCCAATAGACCAATAATCACAACGACCACCATAATCTCGATCAAACTAAAGCCGTGTTGGCGATTTGCTCTTACCATTGTTTTAACTCCGTTAAAGTTTGCGTAGCTCGCAGCGCGAGGCGCAGATTCGGCTAAAATTATTAAAAATTCGTCACTCTTGCCAGTCAGTTGGACGGGTTTTAGTTTTAAAAATTCACAATACTTTATTGCGCTGCGCTTACGCGAGCGGCTGCAGCGAGCCTTCAAACCATTTTATTCATTTCAAAAATGGGCTGCAGAATCGCCAGAACAATAACCAATACCGCGCCACCCAATAACACAATCGTGGCGGGCTCCATTAAACCCAGTGACACCGCCAAGACCATTTCCAGCTCGCGCTGCTGATCGCGAGCGGCGTGCTCTAACTGAGTCGGCAGCGTGCCATTGGTTTCACCGCTGGCAACCATTTGCACCAGTAGCGGGGGAAAACAGTCGGCTTTTTCCATAGCGCGGTTCAGGGCCGCCCCCTCGTGCACTTGATTGGCAATGTCCTCGCAGGCCTCTTGCAGCACGCGATTAGTCATTACCTGGCCGGCAATACGCAGCGCTTGTAGCAGCGGCACACCGCTGGACATTAGCAAACTTAAGGTCGAGGCAAAACGGGCGGAGTTAGACTGATTCACCACACTACCAATAACCGGTAGCTTGAGCTGAATTTTGTGCCAGCGGCGCTGACGCGATTCGTTTTTAAGCAGCCGTTTAATGCCGTACACCACAGCAATACCGGCAAAAAACACCCAAATGCCATAACCGACAATAAAGTCGCTGGTAGCAATCAAGGCTTCGGTCAAAAAGGGCAAATCGCGCTTGGAGTGGGCAAACAGTTTAACCAAATCGGGCACGACAAAGGTCATCAAAGCGACGATCACCGCCAAGCTGATAATCAGCAAAACAATGGGGTAGATCATGGCGGTTTTTAAACGCGACTGCAGCTGCTGAGCATTAAGGGTGTAATCGGCCAGGCGATCTAACACCGGCCCCAAAAAGCCCGAGCTTTCACCGGCGCGCACCATGGCGCGGTACATATCGTCAAATGAGCCCGGATGCTCGGCCAACGCTTGGGCAAAGCTAAACCCCTCGAGAACCTTGGTGCGAATTTGCAGCATGACCTGCTTAACCGCAGGCTTTTGCGCCTGTTTAGCGGTGGCGTGCAGGGCTTCATCTAACGGCAGGCCCGAGCTAATCAAAGAGGCTAACTGACGAGTCACTAAGCTTAAGTCGCGACTTTTAAGTTTGGGCTGACCGGTAGGCAAAAAACTTAAGCGACCACCGGGCTTGTCGTTGCCGCTGCGCACTTTGGCGTTGCCGGCATCGTTAACCTCAAGCGGTTTGAGCTTTTTGGCGCGCAACTGAGCGCGTACTTGGCGCTCGGAGTCCCCCTCCATCATCCCTTTGATGGTTTTGCCGGACTCGTTTAACGCGCGATAACTGTAAGCTCCCATAAGCGATTCCCGGCCTAGCCTGCGGTGGTAACCCGCAGCACCTCTTCCAGGCTGGTAATGCCCTCGATCACCAAGCGGCGGCCATCGGCGCTGATGGAATCTGAATGTTTACGCGCCTCGGCGATCAGCTCTTGCTCGCCGGCCTCTTCGTGAATGAGATGACGCATATGCTCGTTAATTTCGATCAGCTCGTAGATGCCCTTACGGCCCCGATAGCCCATCTGATTACACTTATTGCAGCCGGCGGGACGGTACACCATTTGCCCAGCGGGCAGCTGCAGCATCTCGCGCTCGGCCTCGACCGGTTCATAGGGCTCCTTACACACAGCGCACAGTTTGCGCACCAGTCGCTGGGCCATCACCACCTCGACACTGGAGGCCAGCAGGAAGGGCTCCACCCCCATATCTTTTAAACGCATGATGGCGCCAATAGCGGTGTTGGTGTGCAGTGTGGAAAGCACCAAGTGTCCCGTTAAACTGGCCTGAATGGCAATATCAGCGGTTTCGGAGTCGCGAATCTCACCGATCATCACCACGTCCGGGTCTTGCCGCAAAATCGCGCGCAGGCCACGGGCAAAGGTCATATCGACTTTGGTGTTGACCTGGGTTTGACCAATACCCTGCAGCAAATACTCAATAGGGTCTTCAATGGTCATGATATTGCGGCTCGGGTGGTTAATATGACTCAAACCCGAGTAGAGCGTGGTGGTTTTACCCGAGCCGGTGGGGCCGGTCACCAGAATAATACCGTGGGGACGGCCCAGCGCTTTGGCAAAACGCTCTTGCACTTGAGTGGGCATCTGCAGGTCGCTTAGCGATAATTGCCCAGCGGCCTGATCGAGCAAGCGCAGCACAATACGCTCACCGTGGGCCGAGGGAATAGTCGAAACCCGAATATCCACTGCGTGACCGGCCAGACGCACGGTAATACGGCCATCTTGTGGCAAGCGCTTTTCGGCAATATCGAGCCGCGCCATCACTTTTAAACGCGACACCAACACCGGCGCCAGCTCAGCCTTGGGCGAGAGCACCTCGCTCAAAACGCCATCGATTCGAAACCGCACCGAAACGCGGTCTTCAAACGACTCTAAGTGTATATCCGAAGCTTCTTCGCGCACCGCTTGCGAAAGAATAGCGTTAATAAGGCGGATAATCGGCGCATCGTCGTCACCGGCCAACAGGTCGGTGCGATCGGCCAGATCATCGGCCATGGAGGACAAATCAAACTCGTTGCCCAAATCTTCGGCGGCGCGCTGGGCGGCACCGTCGCTGCTTTGATACTCGCGGGTTAAGCGCTGCTGGAAGACATCGGCGGGCAGCTCTTCAAGGCTCATATCGCCATCAAAGTAGCGTGCCAGCTCGGTTAACACATCAAGTGTTAAGCCCGGCTTGTGCAACACCATGTGCGGCTGCTCGGGGTCGATCATCACGCCGTGATCCGAGGCGTAGCTAAACGGCAGGCGCGGGCTCTCGCCGGCGCTGGCGGCCAGCTCCTCTTCTTCGTCTTCCACAATGGCGCTCTCTTCGAACGCCTCGGGCATTTCCGCCGGCTCAGAAATCTCGCTATTCACCGCTTACTCCTTGGCCTTGGCGCGGCCTTCGGCAGGCGGTATTTTATCTTCATCGCCGCCGGTGGCGTTATCGGGCTCGAGGGCTTTTTCCTGAGACTGGTACTGAGCCTGAACCCGGCGCAGCTGCTCCTCCCACTCGGGCAGCATCGGCAAATCTTCTTTATTCGTTATCAGCGTGGTGTGGCTGCGTCGCTCAATCATCTGATCACGAATGTGACGATACTTATCGGCGGTGGCGCCCATTAGCATGGCATCGTCCGGCATAACACTGGCGCGTATAAACACCATCAGATTAGTTTTCGTTTTAGAGCTGCTCTGACTTTTGAACAAGTTACCGATAATCGGTAAATCGCCCAACAAGGGTACTTTGGTTTCACTGGTGCTAACGTCGTCCTGAATTAAACCACCCAACACCACAATCTCGCCGGAAGCAGCCATAACCTGAGTATTGATCTTACGTGAGTTGGTAACCAAGCCCGAGATACTCGGGTCGGAATTATCGACACTGGAAATTTCTTGAGCGATATCCATGACCACCGTATCGCCATCATTAACGTGCGGCGTGACCGTCAGCAGAATGCCCACATCTTCACGTTCAATGGTATTAAAGGGGTTAGTTGGGTTGCTGGAACCGGTACCCGTACCGGTGTAGGAGCCAGTCACAAAGGGAACGGTTTTACCAACAGAGATTTCGGCCTCATGGTTATCGGTTGTCAACAAGCTTGGTGTTGACAGGATGTTACTTGAGCCATTGGCTTTGAGCATTTTCAACACTGCCAGCATATCGGTGTTACCACCTATGCGGCCCACCCCAAATACTTGGCCGGCAATGCCCGCGAGACTTCCGGCAAGGCTTGCGGTTGCGCCATCGCCTTCGGCCAGGGCACCAGCGGCGACATTCCCCAGGGTGGAATTATCACCTAATGTAGAACTACCAAAACCGGAGTCGCCGCCGTTATACATCCACTCAATGCCAAGTTCTTTAGAGTTGTTCGTGCCAAGCTCGACAATAATGGCCTCAACCAACACTTGCGCGCGACGAATATCCAAACTCTCAACCAGCACCATCAACGACTGCAGGGTGTCTCCATCGGCGGTAATCAAAATAGCGTTGGTGTCTTCATCGGCCTGAACACTGGCTTTAATCTGGCTGCTAGAGGCGGATTTACCGTCCCCTGACTCCATTTTTTGCATGTTTTGCAGCACGCCGTTCAACACGGTAGCCACTTGCTCGGCCTTAGCGTACTTAAGGTACTCAACCCGCACATTGGAGTTGGTAATTTGCGGCCGGTCTAGGCGGCGAATCAACATTTTTATGCGCTCGCGCTGCATATCGTCGCCATTGATTAATACACCGTTAATACGGGTATCGGCTACCACGGTAACCGGCGCGCTGGCGTTGCCGCGCTGAGCGTCAGGCTTTTCTAATTGCTGAATCACTTTAACAATGGCATCGGCCTGCGCGTAACGCAGCTCGACCAGCTCGGTACTCACCACCGCCGCTTTATCGATCTGAGCGATAACTTTTAACAGTCGCTGAATATTGGCACGGGTGTCCGTCACGATAATCGCGTTGCTTGGGTCATACGCCGAGATATGCCCGTGCTGTGGCACGAGGGGGCGTAGCACCGGCAGTAATTTCGCAGCGCTGATGTTATCCAGCTGTACCACTTGGGTCATGTAAGTGTCTTGTGCACTGGCATTAGAGCTGGGCTCTTGGGTGGGGATGGCCAGCGAGCGCGCATCGCGGTTGGGAACAATCCGCACCACTTCGCCGTTTTCAACGGCGGTAAACCCGTGCACATCAAGGATGGATAAAAACAGGCCGTACAGCTCGTCGCCATTGACCGGCGCGTTGGAAATCACCTTTACCTGACCGCGCACTTTGGGGTCGATAACGATGGTTTTACCGGTGGCCTCGGCGATAAACTTAATGACCTCCTGGATATCGGAATCTTTAAAGTTTACCGTCCAGGTTTGCTCGGCACTCATGACCGCCGCCGGCAGCGCTAGGCTGACCACCAATAGGGCGACTTTAATTCGCTTGACGCTCGCTCTCACTACTAACCTCACTTATTCCAGCTCTACATCAACGGTCACGATTTCACCATCGCGCTCAATTTCGAGGCTGGCGGACGTGGTTTGACCTAAATTACGATAAATTTCCATGATCTTGCCCGGGTTATCCAAGGCGCTGCCATTAACACTGGTCACGATATCACCGGCTTTAAGGCCGGCGGCATTAAAGGCCTCGGGGTTGCGTCCCGGACGAATACGGTAGCCCTTAATCTGGCCGTTCTCGCGATGGATATTAAAAGCCACCACATCCGATAAGTTCTGACTGATTTGCTCAACCCCCGAGCTAGAGTTGGCGGAGGCCTCCTCTTTGTTAACTTGGTCAGCCTCCAGCGGGCCCTGCACGGCGGGCTCGGCATCGCCGGCATTATATTGTTCTTCATCGCCCTCCCAGCTGCGGCTCGTGTTGGCCGGTGGGTCGTAGCGCACTTGACGACGCGGCGCGTTGGGGTCTTCTTTATACAACCACAAGGATTCGTATTGCCCGTTGTTGTCCAAAATAACCCGCAGACTCAATACCTTGGCCACTTTTACACCGCGCTGGTTTTCAATCTCGTCACCCGGGCCATAAATCGCTTGGGTTTTGGCGTCGGCAATAATCGCGCGGGCCGAGGCATCGACGCTTGAGCCAACGATACCGCTAAGCACCAGCGACAACTTGGTATCCACGGCCTGATCTTCAATTTGCGGCTCTAGGGGCTGCGCCGGCTCATTGGCAAACTCGGCATCGTCATCACCGGCGCCGGCACCAAACAGGGTTAAATTGCGCAGCTCATCGATATCGACGTCGCGTGCGCTGGTATTGGCCTCGGTACTGGCCAGAGCATTGGCTGAAATTTCGGCAGCGGGGATCTCGGGGGTTGGCACCAACAGCCAAAATAGCTGTGCCAGCGAGTGGGTGAGCCAAAGCAGAATCAACAGACCTGCAAGCTGTTTCCAGCGACGCTCGGGAACACGACGAAACGCTTGGGAGACTCGGCGCTGAAGGCTGCCAAATCGATCACCGCCCGCCATGCCGGGGTCTTGCGTTGTAAGATTCTGCATAAAATAAGTCGTTGTATTTGAGCCTGTTTAGATCATTACTGTGTTATTAGCAGGCTTAACCTACATACAGCGGTACAGCGGTTGTGCTGGGGATACAGGCTTTTTATTCGGCCTCCGTCCATTGGAGCCGACCGATTGTACTGCAACACCTAGCGAAAAGCGAAGTCCACCGCTTGCCCCGAGCCCGCCGCAGAATACGCCACACTGCCAGCACGCCCGCCGGGCTGGCTAGGCTACGCCGCTATTGTGACAGTTTTTTTGCGGCCGGGGTTCAAGATACCACCGACTCACCGTTCGCGCAGCCCCGCTCAGCCTGTTTGGACGCTGCTGAGCTGGCTTGCTATATTGCAACACTCGCTAGATTTAGCAAGCGGCGGCGTTCATGTTTTTACCATTTAGACGCCACACAACCGATTATTTTCGCGTAGAAGGCCTATAAAGGAAGACTCAACATGAGATTACAACCCTTAGCCGCACTAGCGATTTTTGTTTTAGGGGCCTCCACCGCGCAAGCTGAGCTGCTTTGGCAGGCCGATTTTGAGTCGGGCGACCTATCGCAATGGCCCTATATTACCATCCCTGGCGGCGCCAGCGTCACCACACAATGCGTTTATGAAGGCCGCTATGCCGGACAAATTGCTATTACTGGGGACGAGCAATACCTCTGGCACGGCAATGAAGCACTCAATCGCAGCGAGTTTAATTACCAGCCCAAAGCTACCGGCGAGGGCGACACCACCTATTTGGGCTGGAGCTTTTATTTGCCCAAGCCACTGCTTAACGTTAAACACGAAATCGGCTATTGGGAGTCAGACAACAGCTGGCAGCAACAAATGCGCTTTAACCTAACCGGTGATACCTTCAGCTTTACCCGCTCCGACGCCGCCGAGCCCTACTGGAGCCAACCCGGTTTTGCCAGCGCCGGTGTGTGGCACGATGTCGCCATGGAGGTACATTGGTCGATTGACCCGGCGCGCGGCTACGCCGAGGTCTGGCTCGATGGCAAATCTATGGGGCGCACCCAGCTGCCAACCCGCGTCAATGACACAGACGCCATGTTTACCCAGATCGGCCTGCTGCGCCACCGAATCGACGCCCGCGAAGTGATTTTGATCGACAATGTGCGCGCTGGCACCAATATTACTGAGGTGTTGGCCGCTTTCGACGCAACAACCCCTAAGTCCTGCCCTTAAGCACTGCGCTCACAATAACAGAGCGCAGTACTGATGTTTTGGAGCCTTAATGCACATTGAGTTTATCCGGTCGATACACACTGTTGATGCTACACAGTGGAACGCGCTACTTAACGACGATTACCCTTTTGCGCGCCACGAGTTTCTCGCCGCCCTAGAAGATAGCCAAGCGGTAGACGGCGACAGCGGCTGGCACAGCCGCCATTTAATCGTGCGCGAGGGTGACACTCTGGTAGCGGCGCTGCCCGGCTACCTTAAAGATCACTCCTACGGCGAGTACGTCTTCGATTGGGCCTGGGCCGACGCCTATCAGCGCTACGGCCAGCGCTATTACCCCAAATGGTTGGGCGCGATACCCTTTACGCCCTGTCGTGGCCCACGCCTATTGGGGCGAGACGATGCGAGTACCATCGCGGCAATACACCACGCGCTAACCGAGTACTGCCAACGCAAAGCGTTATCCAGTTGGCACCTGTTGTTCCCGGAGCACGCCATTAGCAACCGCTTCACCGAGTTGGGTAGCGTCCAGCGGCTCGGCTGTCAGTTTCATTGGTTTAACCAAAATTACCGCTCGTTTGACGATTTTGTCGCCACTTTTGCCTCACGCAAGCGTAAAAACGTCTTAAAAGAGCGCCGCCGGGTAGGCGAGCAAGGTTTTAGTTTTACCACCTTAACCGGCGCCGAGCTCAAGCCCGAGCACTGGTCGTTTTTTCACCAACTGTATCAGCGCACCTACCTAAAACGCAGCGGCCACGGCGGCTACTTAAACGAGGCATTTCTTCAAACCCTGGGGGCGAATCTTGCCGAGCACTGTGTCATGGTACTGGCCCAGCTCGGCCACCAAACCGTGGCCGCCGCGCTGTATTTACGCGACCAGCACACTCTGTACGGCCGCTATTGGGGCTGCTTAGCCGAGTTTGATAACCTCCACTTTGAGACCTGTTATTATCAGGGCATCGATTACGCCATCGCCCAAGGCATGACCCGATTTGACGGCGGCGCCCAGGGCGAGCACAAGCTGGCGCGCGGCTTTGAGCCGGTGCTAACCTACTCCAACCATCACTTAAGCGACCCGCGCTTTGCCGCTGCGGTGGCCGACTTTGTCGTGGAGGAGGGCGCCATGACCCGCGGTTACTACCAAGATGCCCAGGCGCATTTGCCCTACGCCCAAACCAAAGCCGGCACCAAAACCGACCACAAGGACTAACGCTTGCAACCATTACTGGCGCGCGCCAACCTTTTAAACATACTGGATCAGATCGATCGCGAACCACCCTCTTACGAGCTGGGCCGCCCCCAAGCGCTGCGGCGGGTCTTTATTACTCTGGCTACCGCCTGCGTCTGCCTACTGCTAATGCACTACGGCAAATACTCATCCAACCTTATTTGGCTATTGCACAGCGCCGCTGAACTAATGGGCCAGCCGACCAACGAGCTGATACACCAGCTGCAGCGCTCGGGCTGGCTCGAGCTGGCCAGTTACGCGTGGTGGGGGGCGGTGCACTTAGTGGGCTATGTACTGCTGCCGTGGCTGGTTATTCGGTGTCTACTCAAACTTCGTATGCGGGATATGGGCTGGCGCCTGGGCGACACCCGTGAGCACTGGCTGGGCTACCTGCTGCTGGCGGCACCCATCTTAGTGTTCGTCTATCTGGTGAGCTTGGGCGAGGAGTTTGTCAATCATTACCCGTTTTACCAGTTGGCCGGTCGCAGTTGGTTGGATTTGCTCACGTGGGAATGCCTTTATATCAGCCAGTTTATTTTTTTAGAGTTTTTCTTTCGCGGCTTTTTACTCAACGCCCTGCGCCCGGCGCTAGGCGCCAATGCCATTTGGGTGATGTGCGTCCCCTACCTGATGATTCATTTCCCCAAGCTTTGGCTCGAGGCCACCGGGGCGATTTTATTTGGTTTATTTTTAGGTATTTTAGCGCTGCGCTCGCGCTCGATCTGGGGCGGGGTGGTGGTGCATGTCACAATCGCGCTGTCGATGGATATCGCCGCACTGTTGCGTAAAGGCGCACTACCCGAGCTATGGTGGCCAGGCCTGTAGCAGCCAAGCCTGAAAGGGCCATTCCCTGAACGACCGATAAGCGGTAGAATTTGCGCCTTTACTATCATCGACACCGCCGCCCGGCTCGACGCTAGCCACAAAAACAGCGAGTCAGCGGGCGCCAAGCAAGAGATAAGGCAATGGGCAGAGCATTCCAAAACCGCAAAGAATCCATGGCGAAAACTTCGGACGCCAAGGCTAAGGTATACAGCAAATACGGCCGTGAAATATACGTCTGCGCCAAACAGGGTGGTGTAGAGCCCGCAGGCAACCTAGCACTGCGCAGCTTAATCGACCGCGCCAAAAAAGATCAGGTGCCTAGTCACGTGATCGAAAAAGCGCTAGATAAAGCCAAAGGCGGCGCCGGTGAAGACTTTTCCCCCGCGCGCTACGAAGGTTTTGGCCCGGGCAATGTGATGGTCATTGTCGACTGCTTAACCGACAACCCCAACCGCACCATCGGCGATGTGCGTACCTGCTTTAACAAAACCAAAAGTAAGCTGGGCACCTCTGGCACCGTAAGCCATATGTTCGATCACAGCGCCATTTTTGTGTTTGCCGGCGAAGACGAGGAAGCCGTGCTGGAAGTGCTGATGATGGCCGATGTGGACATTACCGATATTGAATCGGCCGATGGCAAAATTACCGTGTTTGCGCCCAACACCGAATACGCCAAAGCGCGCAACGCCCTCACCGAGGCCTACGAAGGACTCGATTTTGAAGTAGACGAGATTCAATTTGTGCCGCAAACCATCACCGAAATCTCGGGCGACGATGTAGAGATGTTTGAAAAGCTACTGGATATGCTCAACGACGCCGATGACGTACAGCGGGTTTATCACAACGCCGAAATCCAAGAGTAAAAAAAAGGGGCGCCGGTAAAACCGGTGCCCCATACTGCTTTTGCTTTTTTTGGATCTTTCTTTTTGCTGCTCCTGTCGTACTTCTTTACTTACTCAGTACTTTCACACCGCAACGGCTGGGCATGACAAAATTAATCGATAACGCCACAGGCGACCCGCTTACCACCACCGCCTAACTTCTCTGGTGTATCAGAATAATTATCCCCGCCGCTGTGAATCATTAACGCTTTTCCGTCCAGATCATTTAACTCCAGGCGCGGCGCCAACACCGGGCTATGCACTTCACCACTGGCCGAGACGTACAGTGCCGGTAAATCACCTAAGTGGCCATCACCCCAAGGGCCTTCGTGTTTGTCCATCGCCCGCGGGTCGTAGTGACCGCCAGCGGCACCGGCTGGGGTACCGTCTTCACCCGCATCGCAGCTACCGTTAGCATGTAAATGAAAACCGTGTACACCCGGCGTTAAACCCGCTAAATCAGGTTTAAATACAATCCCGTATTGGTTTTGCTCCAAGTGAATCTCGCCCAACGCTTGAGACGTGCCCGAAGCATCAACGCTGTACATAGTAATAGCCGCCGTATCGGCACTGGCATGAGCTGCAAGCGCCGAACAAAATGCCGCAATCGCTAAAGGACGTATACGTAACATAACAAACTCCTAGATCCGATGGATCATTACGCTGTTAAAAATTGTGCAAACGTTAAACCGCACACATACTCGTAACAAAGCAACGCCAATGCCACATCGGGTAAAAACAAAATTGCGTCCACTAATGTCGCGAACAGATCACAAAACAAGGGGGAAATTGCTTATTATTAAGCGCCATAGCGAACATACAACGTTACTCACGTGCGCCGGTTAAACGCTCGCAACCGTCTTGCGTGTAAACAACGCAAAGGCAGGTAAAACTCACAAAGAGAATCTCCCGGCCAAAAGCGTTTAGTGCATCGCTACACTCTGCACCGTGCCATCGGGTAAGACTTCGATCATAGTGTCAGCCGGTTCATCCAAGAGCATCGCCGCTGCCGCTGCCACAGCAATCGTCGCCCCAATCACCATAAAAAAGGTCGAGGTTTCGACAAACGAAAACACCGTTAAAAACATCACGGCACCTATATTGCCGTAGGCCCCCACAATGCCGGCAATCTGCCCCGTTAAGCTGCGACGAATCAGCGGTACCATGGCAAACACACAGCCCGCCGCCGAGCCTAAAAAGAACGAGCTGCCCATCATCGCCGCCACGGCAATGGCAATGGGCCACTCGGAGGTAATGGTCGATAACAACGCAAAACCCAGCGCCGCGCCAGCTAACAACACTGCCAGCGAACGTTTACGACCAAAGCGGTCGCTGATCCAACCGCCCGATGGGCAAGACGCCATATCGACAGCGGCAAAACAGGCGCCGAGCACGCCCGCTAATGCCACTGGCACGGCAAAGGTGGTTTTAAAGAACATCGGTAACATCGACACCACCGCCAGCTCTGAGCCAAAAGTCGCAGCATAGGCCAGACTTAAAATCATCACTTGTTTAAATTTGTAGCACTGTAAACGGTTAACGGCGCCTTGAAACACATCGGTGTTAACACTGTAAATTTTTCGACACTGAAACAAATACAGCAGTACCAATGCCGCCCAAATCCCCAGCAATACATTAAATGAGATCAACTCCAACTGCTCAACCTTCCAAGCCAGCAGTGCCAATGCGCCATACATAGGGATGTTAATCAAAAGATACAGAACAAAATCCAGCTTACTGGTCACCTCCAGCCCACCGGATTTATTAGGCTTAAAGTAAGTAGAGCCCGCCGGCGTATCGCGCACGCCAATGTAGTAAATACCGGCATAGACAATAGCGATGACGCCAGTAATGCCCGTAGCGTAGCGCCAACCATCGTCACCACCAAACCACAACGCCAGCACCGGCAAACTAACGGCCGCCATCGCCGAGCCAATGTTACCCAAACCTTTATAAATACCTTCGGCGAGCCCCAACTGACGCGCCGGAAACCACTCACTGATCATGCGGATGCCAATGACAAAACCGGCACCGGCAAAACCCAGTAAAAAGCGCGCTAACGCCAGCGCTTCAAAACTGGTCGCGAGCGAAAAGAAAAAACACAAACCGCCTGTGATCAGCAGCAAAATCGAATAAATCAGGCGTGGGCCGTAGGAGTCCACCAACATACCCACCAAGATACGAGCGGGAATTGTCAGGGCGACATTAAGAATCAGTAGGGTTTTAACTTGCTGATCGTTAAGAGCCAATTGCTCTTGAATAACCAGCAGCAACGGCGCATGGTTAAACCACACCAGAAAGCTGACAAAAAACGCTAACCAAGTTAAATGCAGTACCCGAAACTTACCGGAGAATGAAAGAAACTTAAATTTTGCACCACCGTTGCCCATGAGCCACCTTGCCTGTTTTAGATGATCGCTGACAGAGCAAGGATTGCGCCACAAAATAGCGCTTAGGCTTACACGGCGAGGTTATATGCTCCAAGCCCGTGCTTTCGAGCAAATATCAGCCAGCATGAGCAAAAGTTGCACACCTAGAGAAGATGAAATTAGCAAGAGTATTCAGGTGTAAGAATTCACTAGATAGGTCAACCGGGGGAGTTGCCTTGCAGACGAGCACGATGCAGGTCATCTGCCCAAGAACAGGGCGCCGACCGAAGCCGGCGCCGCACTTACTACAGGCTTAGCGGTATTACGAGTCGCGATCACTCACTTCTTCGCCTTCATCGGCGATAATGATCTCTACCCGGCGATTTTGCAGTCGACCCGCCTGCGAGTCGTTGCTGGCAACCGGGTGCGTCTCGCCGTAGCCGCGAGTTCGAATTCGGCTACTGTCGACACCGTTACCCACCAAGTTGCTTTTTACCGACGCCGCGCGGCGTTCGGATAACCCTTGGTTGTAGCTATCGGCACCGGTATTGTCGGTAAAGCCTTCGATCATCACTTTGCGCTCTGGGTATTCATTCAAGAAGTCCGCAACACGCTGCAAGGTGCGCTCAGAGCCGGTTTTAATCGTCTCTTTATCCACTTCAAATAAAATATTACCCAGTGTTAGCACTAAGCCGCGATCGGTTTGCTCGGTACTAATATTCTGCAGATCATTCTCCAGCTTGTTTGCCCGGCTGGCCATCTGCTGAGCGTAAGCTTCCGCCGCCAAGGCGCGCTCCTCGGCCATATTGGCTCGCTCTGCGGCCTCTTTAGCGCGCTGGTTCATTTCCTGTGCACGCCGTGTAGCGCTCTCGGCCTCTGAGGTGCGCGCGGCAATAATCAAGTTTCTGCGCTTGGCATCGGCTTGCTCAACGATCTCGTCCGAGGCCTGCATACGGGCGTTTTGCGCAGCTATGTCAATTTTGCGGTCAACCAGATAGACCTGATGGCTGACAACATCGGGCTTAGCATCCGAGCGCAATAACATTTCCAGTTTATCCAGCGACTCTTCTGCCTCGCGCAATTTAACCGGTGCGTAACGATTGGCCTCGTCAATGGTTGATACATTGTCTAGCTCGGCACGCAAGCGCACCAAGCGCTCGTCCGGCTCTTCCGGTGTGGTAGCACAGCCAGTCGCCAAGACCGCTGCCAAGGTGGTGCCTAACAATGCCTTTTTGTGATGTTTTATACCGTACATAATTCTATCCTCTGAGTTAGCGGTCGATTACTTCTGGTTGTTTTTTACTTCCTGCTCCAACACTCGCAAGTTTTCCTCAACCTGATCGGCCGCTTTTTCCGATTTTTTGGCGTGCGACTGAGCAATGGCCAACTCGGAGTCGGCTACCGACTTCTCTAACCATTCGCGCGCTTTGGCGTTCTCTTTTTTGGCGATCGCCGCCTGTGCTTTCTCAAGGTTCTGTTTGGCGTCACGCAGTGCCAGTGGCGCATATTTTTCGGCGTTTAAGCTGCGGGCTTGCTCGACATTGCCCTCAGCTTGGGTAAGCAACGTGCTAGGTACAGGGGCATTGTTTGCGCATGCAGTAAGCGCAAAAACTGTCATCAATACGGTTAGTAATCCGGTCTTTATCCGTCGCATAGTTTTTCTCCAGTGTGTTTGTAAGTGCTACAAAATTCTGTAACAACACAAGCCAAACAGCGGCAAATACCGCTTAAATGGCCTATTCACTTGGAGTGTTGCAAGGGGAGTGCCAGCGCCGACAACGGAACTGCGTCACAAGCGGCCTAAACTCAAGCAGCCGCTGTCATCAAGCAGAAGGGGGGACGGCCGCTAAGGCCGGTGCCGAGCCCATGGACTCATAGACATTAATCAGTGTTAACAAATAATCGCGCTTAGCCGTGACGATGGACTCATTGGCACTAAACCAAGTTTGTTGCGCCAGTAACAAATTAATAAAGTCGGTGTCGCCAGATTCGTAGCGGACTTTAGACAAATCGTACAGCGCCTGACTGTTGTCAAATCGCTGCTCGCTGATATCCAGCTGCTGTACTCGAGCTTGATACGCTTGCAGTTGATCGAGTACATCGCGGTAAGCATCGGCTACGGTGTACAAGTAATTCGCCCGATTGATATCGGCGTCTAACTCGGCGATGCGCACTTGCGCTTTAGTTTGTCCGCCATCAAACAATAAGACCGAGACCGTCTCACCTAAACTGCCAGCCCAATCCGATCCGCCCGACAGCACCCCACTCAGCCCCCAACTAGCGCTTAGCGATAAATCTGGCCAGCGTGCTACTTGAGCCTGATGCAACAAACTTTGATCTTCGCGCAAGGCTAACTGTGCAAGTTGAATATCCGGTCGTTGCTCTAACAGTTCGGCCGGCTGCAGCGCGGCGATCGCGGGAGCTTGCAAATCGGCAAAAGGGGTTTTTAAATCGGTTACCGTTAAATCGGTATCGCCGAGCAATAATGCCAGCGCGCGTTCGTTAACCGCCACGCTCTGCGCTAAATCAACCAACTTACCGCGCGCATTGAACACCACATTTTTTTGCTGACGCAGTTCAATACCCGACGCTGAGCCCGCTTCAAAGGTCAGTTCAAAAAGCTCTAGAAGCTTTACGCTGGCTTCAAAGTTTTGCTCGGCCACGTTGCGCAATTCATTTAGCGCTAACGTTTGAATATAGGTGCGGATAAACTGCGCCTGCAGGGATATCATCAAACTGCGCTCTTGCCAGCGTTGCGCCTGCACCTGTATCTCACGCTGATCAATACGGGCCGCGCGCTCGCCCCATAAATCGACGCTGTAACTGGCGCTAAAATTTAAGCCATTACTGTCTGATGTTTTTCCGTACTCATCGTAGTTATCGCGATTATTTAACGAGGCATTTAAGCCCGGCCATTGATCGGCCGCGGTAGCGCGCTGTAACTGCTGCGCCCGCTCGATACGCAAACGGGCCATATCAAGATCGAGGTTGTTCTCCCGCAGACGGCGTAGCAAATCTACTAATTCTTCGGGAAAAACCTGTACCCAACGGCCTAATGTTTGAGCGTCATCGGCGTTAATATTTTGCCGTGATAGCGCTTGGCCATACACCTCAGAGGTGTGAGTTTCTGGCAACTCGACGCTGGGATTATAGGCACAGCCAGCAATCGTGAAGCTTAAAGCCAGTAAGGTTTTTTGCATCGGGCTACTCCTCCGCCAACGCGGTAATAGGGCTAAGGGATGCGGCCTTACGGGCCGGAATATAACCAAAAATAAGCCCGACCATAATGGATGTTGCAAATGCCAGCAGAGCGGGCATCGCAGTAAATGCCACACTAACCGAGAAGTACTGCACAATAAGCGCCGCGCCAAAACCGACTAAAACCCCCAAGGTGCCACCGCAAATACACACCACCAATGCCTCGATATTAAATTGCCGCAAGATATCACCGGGCTTAGCGCCGGTGGCAATGCGCAAGCCAATTTCGCGGCGACGCTCCGAAACATTCACCAACATAATGTTCATTACCCCAATACCGCCCACAAATAATGAGATAGCGGCAATTGAGCCCAACAACAGCGTCAGAGTATTTTGCGCCTCAGTAACGGCTTCGACCAACGACTCAGTCGAGCGAACCATCACATCATTTTTATTATGCCGCGCTAACAACAGATCTAGAACCTCTTGTTCAAGCCGCGTCACCTCGTCTGTCGATGACGCCTTTAGGGTGATACTGCTTAGGTAGTCCCGGCCAAAAAATTTAAGTCGTGCCGTGGTAATGGGAATCAGAACTTCGTCGTCCATATCCCCCCCCATCGGATCGGCGCCCTTGGCTTGCAAAATACCGATCACTTGATAGGGCGTACTATTCACTAAAACATAGCGGCCGATAGGGTCTTCATTGTCGGTGAATAAGTTATCTCTGATGGTGGCGCCAATCACCATGACCGAGGCAAACTGCTCCACATCTTTTTCAGTAAAAAATATACCCTGCGACAGCTCCCAGTCACGCACGGTAAAGTACGCAGGGGTCGCGCCTTTAATACGCCCGGAGTAGTCGTTATTGCCAAAGCGTAAAGTCGCACGGGTATTGCGCTCGGGCGCTACCGCCTCGACTCCGGGTATTAAGGCAATCGCCTGCGCATCGGCCAGTGTCAAAGTGGCAATATCGCCACTGCCTCGGCGCAGGTTTGGCCCGCCGGGGCGCACCGATAATAAATTGGTACCGATAGATTCAATGCGGCCCAAGACATCGGCTTTACCACCCTCACCAATGGCGATCATCAACACCACCGATGCCACACCAATAATAATACCTAGCAGGGTCAACAGGGTACGAAACAAATTAACGCGCAGCGATGCCGCCGCAATCCGGATCGATTCGAGCACACTAATATTGGGAAAGACCTTGACACGCTGGCGTGCCTCAACACCGTCCTTTTTAAGCGGCGCTGCGCTTGGCACACTGATATGGTCGTCTATAACCTGACCGTCTTTTAATGAGATAACCCGATTAGCTTGCTGCGCGATGTCTTTATCGTGGGTAATTAGAATAACCGTTACGCCTTGCTGGTTAAGCTCGCGCAACAACTCAAGCACTTGTGCACCGCTATTGCTATCGAGCGCACCGGTGGGCTCATCGGCAAGAATAACCTCAGCGCCATTGACCAAAGCGCGCGCAATAGAGACACGCTGTTGCTGACCACCCGATAGCTCGCTGGGCTTGTGCTCGGCTCGCTCGGCCATGCCGAGCTGCTCCAGTAACCGCATGGCATGGGGTTGCCGTTCACTGCGCGGTAATTGACGGTAAATACCCGGCATCGCAACATTTTGCCAGGCGTTGTAGTTGGCCAACAACTGGTAACGTTGAAACACAAAGCCAAAAGTGCTCAGCCTTAGCGCCGACAACTCATCGTTGCTCAGTGTGGCAACGTCTACACCGCCGACTTGATAACAACCGCTACTGGGTTTATCGAGACAACCGAGAATATTCATGAGCGTCGACTTGCCCGAGCCGGACTGCCCCATGATCGCAACAAACTCGCCTTGCTGAATCGTCAAAGACACATCACGTAATGCATTGACGGTAATTTCGCCCAAGCTGTATGAGCGACTAATATGATCGAGCTGTATTAATGGATCAGAAGCCGCCACGACGTCCACCTCGGATGTCCGGCCCACCTGCGCCACGGGGGTTGACCTTACTGGCATCGCGATTGCCCGCTACAATTACATCCCCGGCCTGTAGCCCACTGATCACTTCAGCCTGAGTGCGGGTGCGCACACCTATCTCGACCGGTGTCGGCACAAACTTACCCGGTGCCACTTGTTTCAGTACTTTACTCTCACGCCTACCACCGCGAATTGCGCCCACCGGAATGGTCACCACATCTTCAGCGCGGCTCTCGACAAAAAACGTTTGCGCCGTCATCGAGTCCATCAAGCGCGACTTGCGATTTTTAATATCAATCAGCACTTGATAGAGCACGACGTCGTTAACCACCTCGGGGGTAGGTAATACTTGTCGCACGGTTGAATGCCAGCGCTCATCGGGGTTACCCAGGGTCGCAAAATACACATCCATTCCCGGGTATATCCGGGTCACATCGGCCTCAGATACTTCGGCGCGCAGGGTTAGCACATCGAGGTTGGCGATTTTCATTATCAGCGGAGCATTTTGATTGGCGTTAAGTGTTTGACCCTCGCGCACCGCAATCGATACCACCGTGCCGGTCATAGGTGCGTAAATTTTCGCGTAATTTAAGGTTGCCCGGTCGCCCTCCAACGAAGCCTCATCGGCCCGTATTTGCGCCTCCATGGCGCGGATGCTGGCTTTGATAGTTTTCACATCGGTTTGGCTACTGGTCAGGGTATCGCGACTAATAGCGTTTTGTTTAAACAAGTCGATATTGCGCGTCTCGCGCTCTTGAGCGAGATAAATTTCGGCGTGGAGCTTTTCCAGCTGTGCGCGTTTGTTTTCTAAGCTGGCGGTGGCGCCCATGACTTTAGTTTCAAACACAGTCGCGTCAATCTCAGCGAGTAAATCACCGCGCGCAACCAAATCCCCCACATCTACCGCGAGCATTTTTAACTGCCCTGAGACTTGTGCCCCCACCTCGACATACTCTTTTGGCTCAAGGGTACCACTGGCTGCGACAACATTTTCGATGGTGCCTATTTTAACGTCGTGCAAAATATATTCGGGCTGCGCACTCGGCTTAAAATACCGCTGCCCGCCATAGGCAATTGCCGCAAGTAACACAATAAAAATCACAATAGACAGCCACGTCACGCGCTGTCGAATCCAAGCGAGCTGAGTTTTCATATCGGGGGGCACTACTATTTAAGTACACAAAATATTCGATGAGTGCGTATTGTACTCATACGTATACCGAGGCGGGCACTTTATACAATAGTTTACGTTGCGCCGACAGGGCGCGAGATAGGCAAGAAGGTAGCGGTGCTAAGACGCGGTTAAAAAGCCCCACCAAAGGTGGGGCTATATTACTGCATAACGATTTAACAGTCGCCGACTTGGCTCCACACTTGCCACTGTCCGGAGTTATCGGCGGGACTTTGGTTTTGTGTCCACCATTGCGCCTCGTACAAACCGCCGCTGTATTGCACCAGATCGCCATTGTTATAAACACTGGCGGCATCCCATACTTGGGTAGATGAACACAACCCAGCACTGGATGAACTGGACGAGCTAACCGACGATGAGCTGCTAGAGCTGGTTGACGAGCTGGACGAGCTAGCGGTTTCCAAATCCATTTGGTAGGTGTAGTTGCTGTTCAGCACATACACGCGGTTGGCGTACAGGTCGTTGCTGTTGTAACTGACCGTGCCATTATTAAGCACCCCCACCTGTACCGCCGTTTCACTGTTGTTAATCTCGGCGGCTAGCTCGGCGGTCCAAGTATTTAACGCTTGGTTGCTGGCGGAAATAGCAAACTGATTAAACACCACTTCACTGCCGTTACTGTCAAATACCCGAAACCAGATCTGATCGCCTGCGCTGGGGTTAATGCCCTGAGTCACATAATTACCGGCGCTGCTCCAAGTTGGTGGTTCGACATCGCCCAAGACCACATCGCTACAGTTGTAGAAGCCTTCACCGGCAACATCCTCACGCTGCCAGCGGGTGTAAAAAATGGCGTTGCCCGAGCGATTAGTCGGCAAACTAACATCCATCACATAGTAGCGCGTGCCGTTAATCGTCTGCACATTAACGTTGGACTTTTCATCCACCAATTCCAAATCGGCCCAAGTGAGGGTGTCGGTGGCCGGATCAAAGCCGGGTTTACTTAGGTAAAACTTCCAAAAACTGGGGTTGTGTGGGGTTGAGGCGTAAAAACGATATTCAAACTCGCCCGCGCTGTTTAGGGTGATGTTTTGCGCGGGCCAATCGGGGTGCGGCACATCGATACCCGATTTACTCGAATCGCCTGCGGCGCAAAGGCTGCCATCTGGCACGCCGGCCTCAACCGCCGCCTGGCTGTTGTAGTTGGCAACGTTTTTGGAAAACTCAATCGCCTGCACAAACTGATAAGTGCCTGCTTCTAAAAAGGCGGCCCGACAGGCGGCATTGGGAATTCCCGAGCCATCGGATGGAGACCAGTAGCCGCCGTCTTCTTCACAATAAGCTTGGCGCGCCTTGGGAAAATCGGAATAACCATGGGCAAAGCTTTGCTGCGCACCGATAGCGAGCAGTGCACCGGCCCCCAGTAGGCCAGCCTTGATGGAACGGGTCAGGAATTGTTGTGATTTCATGGTGCAAACCTTCTGTGTTGGAAGTGGATCATCACAGATTGCGGGCCCAGCTCTGCCAGGCTGGTAAATCGCAAACGGCTCTCGTTGTATTATTTTGTTTTCGCGTGATAGCGGTCAGCAATGGTACCGGATAACATTAAAACAGATAAATAACGATACTAAATATCAGAACTGGCCATTATTTCGATAGTAAGTAACCGCTATGGCTACCGCAGACCGACACAACCCCACTATGCGATGGGCTAAGGCACTGGGTAAAAGCATCGAATTGCTTCCGGGGCAAGCTTTCAGTATCACCGTTGTGACACGAAAACTTAAGCGCACTGGCGCAAAGAAAGGACACGATTTTTAGACGATAGCGGCAAAATTGCCGATGTAGAGCGGCTTTACAGGCGAGTTTCTACTAGCAGCCACTTTTATTAGTACGAGTGCCGCGCGCTGAATGCCAACCACTGCTGAAAGGGCGCATCAGCGTCGGAAATCGCTAAGTGATAAAAAGGAACCTGTCGCTCGGGACCGGGAATTTGCACCTCGCGATACACCAGCGAGTCGTCAAACCCAGCCTCGGAGGCCTGCTCGCGGCTAGCGGCAAACACCACCTTATCGGCGCGGGCCCAATAAATCGCACCCAAACACATAGGGCAGGGTTCGCAGCTGGCGTAAATGGTGCAACCAGTCAGCTGATGATCGTCCAAAACCTGGCAAGCTTTGCGAATCGCCGCCACTTCGGCGTGCGCCGTGGGGTCGCGATCGCGAGTGACGCTGTTGCAGGCCTCGGCGATAACCTCACCATTTTTCACCACAATCGCCGAGAAGGGCCCGCCTCCGCTACTGGCGGACTCACTGGCAAGAGCAATACAGCGCTCTAATAACACGCGGCTCTCTGGGGCAGGCTGATCATTCTTCATACACAACGCCTTAGCTCGCTATCCGATAAGCCGCGATAGCAATTCAAATTTGTCTGCCTCGGTATCGACAAAGCGCAGTACCACTTTTACGGCGCGACTATCGGGGCGCGACTCGGCCGCCTGCAGCGAGTGAACATAGGCATTGAGCTGAACTTGCTCCGTCTCGTTGCCCACATCCAGCACCACTTGATCAAACAACGCCGGTAAATATCCATCGCGCGCCACTAAGGCGCTAAACGCTTGCAGCGATATTTCGCGGACAACACAGCCCACTGGCGCTTTGTTGCTATCAAAACGCATCTGCGCCTTGAGTTTATCCCGCGCCGATTTGGGCGCTTTGGTGGGGGCGGCCGGCGCCTCTTTGGCGGCGCCGCCGAACCCTGCGGTTAAAACATCCACCGAGGCGTTGGCGACTCGCGCCGCTCCCGCGCGCTCGCCACCGGTACCTGGGCGCGCGGGAAATTTATTAATTTTTTTCAGCTGCTTGGTCACTTTGCCCAGCAGCTCATCCGGGGTAAACGGCTTGCTCAAGTAATCAGACACACCCGCCTGCACCGCTTTAAGGACGTGGGTGCGATCGCCCCGGCTGGAGATCATCACAAACGGCGTGCTTTGGTAACGTTCATCGCTGCGGATGCTGGCCAGCAGCTGCTCACCATTCATATTGGGCATTTCCCAATCGGATAAAATCAAATCCATTTTTTGCGCTTTCAGTTGCGCCAGCGCCCGATTGCCATCGGGCGCCTCAAAAACCTCGACCCCCGGCAAACGTTCGCGCAGGTGTTTTTTTACCATGTCGCGGATAAAGCTGGCATCGTCGACCACCAGTATGCGTAATGCCATAGGGCACTCCCTTTATTATTACCTTACTACACCATAGTCCATAGAGCCCCTAATCGACCCGGCGGGTAAACACCCAATCGCGCTCCGACGACAGCTTGGCATCAAAACCATAGCCATCGACGTCAAAGCTCTTAAGGTCTTCGGCCGATGTCAGCCGATTTTTAATGGCGTAAGCGCTCATTAAGCCACGAGCCTTTTTCGCGTAAAAGCTAATAATTTTATATTGGCCGTTTTTCCAGTCTTTAAACACCGGGGTAATCACCTCACCGGCCAATTTTTTAGGCTTAATGGCCTTAAAGTATTCGTTAGAGGCCAAGTTAACCAAAGTCGTGCTTTTTAGCGCTGTTAGCTGCTGATTGACGGCCTCTGTAAGCTGATCGCCCCAAAATTGGTAGAGGTTGGCACCGCGACTATTATGAAATTTGGTGCCCATTTCCAGGCGATAAGGCTGAATTAAATCCAGCGGCCGCAGCAAGCCGTACAAACCCGAGAGAATGCGCAGGTGCTTTTGCGCAAAGTCAAAATCGCGCGCCTTAAAGGTGTCGGCCGCAAGCCCGGTATAAACATCTCCTTGAAACGCCAGCACGGCCTGCTTGGCATTAGTGGCGGTAAAGGGCGTCTTCCAGGCCTGAAAGCGGTCAAAGTTGAGCACCCCGAGCTTGTCAGAGATGTGCATCAAGCCGGATATATCGGCCGGCGACAGAGCTTTTAACTCTTTAATCAACGCCCGCGAGTCCGCTAAAAAGTCACTCTCGGTGTGTTTTTCGGTTACCGGGGCAGACTCAAAATCCAGCGTCTTGGCCGGAGAGATCAACATCAACATAAAACAAACTCGCTCTCGGTTTTAGGGGGTTCGGGTGGGCGGCTATTCCGGCTTGAGAATGTCCACCCACCAATTGAGCGGCGTGATGCCGTCGGCAGGATCGTAAACATTGCCGTACTGCCACGCGCTATCATCACCATTGATCGCGTTGAACACCGCTTCGATCTCGGTAAAGCCACAGCTTACGTGTAGGGTGTACACCAGCATGCGGGGCGTCTCGACGTCTAAGTCGCCCCCAAGCTTGGCCACCGGGCCGCTCAGTTGGTCGGCTAGCGCCTGAATATCGCCTTTGCAAAATACCTGCACGGCGAGGTTGCCGCTGTGGGTGACGATCTCAAATTCGCGCTTGTCCGGCTCGCAGCGAATCACATCGCCGCTGGCGACGCCCTTGATAAAGGCCGGTGAACGCACCAGCTGCACAGAGTTATCATCCAGCACTTTTACCGGGATACGCTCGACCATTGGTTGGCCATCGGGGCGCAGGCCGGCAAACAGCTCGACCGCCTGAAGTGTTTGCATGTTTACCTCGTTCGGTTAAATTTGTGACATTATAACCGTCATACCTCGGGTATCTATGAATAATACCCAATCGCGCAACGAATAAATGGAGGCATCTGTGAAGCATCGGATACAAGTCGCTCTGCTGGCATCGCTGGCTATACTTTTCACCGGCTGCAGCGTTAACCCGGTTACCGGCAACAACGAGCTGTCATTTATGTCAGCCGAGCAAGAGGTCGCCATTGGCGCGCAACAGTACAAGCCCAGCCAACAGTCCCAGGGGGGCCGCTATGTGGTGGACCCAGACTTAAACGTCTACGTCAGCCAAGTGGGACAAAAGCTGGCCGCGGTAAGCGACCGGCGCGAGCTGCCCTACGAGTTTGTAGTGCTCAACAACAACGTCCCCAACGCATGGGCACTACCCGGCGGTAAAATCGCCATCAACCGGGGCTTATTGGTTTTGCTGGATGATGAATCGGAGCTGGCGGCGGTGCTGGGCCACGAGATCGTCCACGCCGCAGCGCGACACGGCGCCAAGCAACAAACCCAAGGCACCCTGCTTAATGTCGGGCTAATGGCTGCCGGTGTCGCGTTGGCAAGCCAAGATCACGAAGCCGCGGGCCTTGCGGTGGGCGCCTTGGGCGTAGGCGCGCAAGCGTGGCAAGCGCGCTACGGGCGCGACCAAGAGCTGCAGTCGGACAAGTACGGCATTGAGTATATGGTGCGCGCCGGCTATGACCCACAGGGCGCCGTCGAGCTGCAAAAAACCTTTGTGAAGCTCTCAGAGGGCCAACAATCCAGCTGGATGGATAGCTTTTTTGCCAGTCACCCGCCCTCGCAGCAGCGGGTCGAGGCCAACAAAAAAATGGCCGCCGAAAAACCCGGAGGCGTGCGCAACCGTGCCGAGTACCAGCGCGCCATCGCCCAGCTTAAAAAAGATCAGGACGCCTACGCCGATTATCAAAAGGCGCTGAAAGCGCTTAGTGAAGAAGACGTCGCCGGGGCCAAGAAGTTGGCAGACAGCGCCATTGCCAAACAACCCAAAGAAAACTTGTTCTGGGAGCTTAAAGGCCGCATTGAGGCTAACGAGAAAGATTTTGACGGCGCGGCCCAAGCCTTTGGCAAATCGATTGCGGCCAACCCTGAGTTCTTCCGCCCCTATGTGTATCGCGCTTTGGCCTATCGTCAGCTGGATAAACCCGATGCCTCGGCGGCCGATCTGGAAAAGAGCATGCAACTGCTGCCCACCCAAATTGCCAGTTATTACTTAGGTGAATACGCGCTGCAAAAAGGCGATACGCAAAAAGCCGTGACTTACTTTCAGCAAGCGGCCCAGGGCGGTGGCGAAATTGCCGAGGCCGCCAAAGCTCAGCTGCAAAAGCTGCAACAGCCACAGGGTTAACGGGTTAGCCACGATATCGGTATAATGCCCTCCCATTAGCCAGCGGCACTGCCGCTGGCTAACCCTGACTGAAACAATAATAACGATGGCGCAAATGCTGCGTCCGGACCCTATGAGTACATCTGCACCGCCCGTTCACACCTCGGCCGACACGCCACCGCGCCTGTTGCGAGTGCTCGACGCTATTACCGAAATCAGCGGCCGCAGCACCGCCTGGCTAACACTCATTATGGTAATCGCCACAGTGACCGTGGTGGTGCTGCGCCGGCTGTTTGGCATCGGCTCGATCGGTTTGCAAGAGTCCGTCACCTATATGCACGCCGCGGTTTTTTTGCTGGGGGCGGGCTACGCCCTTAAGCACGGTGCGCAAGTTCGGGTCGATGTGCTGTACCGGCGCTTTTCGCGCCGCTCGCAAGCGTGGATCGATGCCATAGGCGCGATTGTGTTTACCCTGCCATTTGCGATATTTGTCGGTTGGATCAGCCTTAATTTTGTGACCGGCTCCTGGCAGGTAGCCGAGCGCTCTACCGATGCCGGCGGCCTCGCCTATGTTTACCTATTAAAATCGCTGGTGCTGGTGTTTGCTGTATCGCTCACCCTCGCAGCACTAGCCGAGTTAGTTCGCGCCAGCTGGACACTGATTGCCGGCCCACAAGCTAGCGCTGGCGGAGCCCATCATGTTAATTGAGTTTTTGCCACTGTGGATGTTTGCGCTAGTGTGCCTGGTGTTAATGCTGGGCTACCCGGTGGCCTTTACGCTGGCGGGTGTCGCTTTGTTATTTGCCGGCGGCGGCATCATTGCCGGTGTGTTCGACCCGGCCCTGTTGCAAACCTTCCCCAGCCGTATTTACGGCATTATGAGCAACTACACCTTGGTAGCGGTGCCTTTATTTGTGTTTATGGGGGTGATGCTCGAAAAATCTCGCCTTGCCGAAACGCTGCTAGGCAATATGGCACGCGCCTGTGGCCGTTTACCCGGCGGGCTGGGGTTGTCCGTTATTTTAGTGGGCGCCATGCTTGCGGCCAGCAC
Organism: uncultured Gilvimarinus sp.; assembly: GCF_963972205.1. NCBI lineage: Bacteria > Pseudomonadati > Pseudomonadota > Gammaproteobacteria > Cellvibrionales > Cellvibrionaceae > Gilvimarinus > uncultured Gilvimarinus sp. The sequence goes on from NZ_CAXAUC010000006.1 coordinate 62,537, forward strand.
CGGTATTGTCGGCGCCACCGTGGTCACCATGGGCTTAATGTCACTGCCCACTATGCTGCGTCACGGCTATCACCCGTCGCTGGCCACCGGCACCATTTGCGCCACGGGCACCTTGGGGCAAATTATTCCACCGTCTATCGCCTTGGTGCTGTTGGGCGATGTACTCTCCAGCGCCTACCAACAGGCGCAATTGCGCCTCGGTGTACTTAATTTACAAACCGTGTCGGTGGGCGATTTATTTGTCGGGGCGGTGATTCCCGGACTGCTGCTGGTGGGGCTGTACATCATCTACCTGTTGGCGGTGGCCCGCTTGGCTCCGCAAAAAGCGCCCAGTTTACCGCAGGATTTAGACAGCGACGCCGACCTACCCAGCGCGCCCACCGGTGGGCGCTTGTGGTTATCGCTGGTGCCGGTATTGGTGCTTATTACGCTGGTGTTAGGCTCTATTCTTACCGGCGTTGCCACACCCACTGAGGCCGCCGGCGTAGGCGCCATGGGGGCGATGATACTGGCCGCCGGTCAGCGACAGTTAAACCGCGAGCGACTGCTAGACGTGATGCGCTCGACCACCCGTATTAGCGCCATGATCTTTACCATTTTGCTCGGCGCGTCGCTGTTCTCACTGGTGTTTCGGGGGTTTGGCGGTGAAGAGCTGATCCACGAGCTCTTTAACAATTTACCCGGCGGGCACATAGGTGCTCTACTGGTGGTGATGCTGGTAATCTTTCTGCTGGGCTTTATTCTCGATTTTATCGAGATCACGTTTGTCGTGGTGCCGATTGTCGGCCCCGTGCTGCTGGCCATGGGCATCGACCCGATCTGGCTGGGCATTATGATTGCCATCAACCTACAAACGTCGTTTTTAACCCCGCCGTTTGGTTTTGCCCTGTTTTACCTGCGGGGCGTGGCACCTGACTCGGTTGCCACCGCCGATATATATCGCGGGGTCGCGCCGTTTATTGCCCTGCAATTGTGTTTGCTGGCAGCATTGGCACTGTGGCCGCAGCTAGTGACCTGGTTACCGTCGGTGATGCGCTAATCAACCGTCCGCCTCGGCACCACCAAGGCGGGCTGAGTTATATTGCCCTGGCACACATAGCCGGCTCGCCACACCCAGCCAAAGCAGCTCCTGTAAACTTATTTCTTGCTCGGCTGTCCTTTACTTCACACAATAGTCAGGGCGGCTCTGCTATATTTAGCAATCTGTCAGGCTCAAACGCCTCGATTACGCACACGGAACACAAGGTACTCCTACTATGGCCATGCACGGTCTCGACGACGATCCAACCCCTAACGGTGAGTTAACACTACAAACACTGTCTATGCCTGCCGACACCAACCCCTATGGCGATATTTTTGGCGGCTGGTTGATGTCGCAGATGGACATAGGCGGGGCGATCCTCGCACAGCAAATCGCCCGCGGACGGATTACGACCGTGGCCGTCGGCAATATGGCGTTTTTACGCCCCGTACCCATCGGCGCCACCGTTAGCGTCTATGCCGATGCCACCGATGTTGGCCGCTCGTCGATTCACATCACCATTGAGGTATGGATTAAAATCGCCAACACTGGTGAAGTCGCCAAAGTGACCGAGGGTGAGTTTGTCTATGTCGCCATCGATGACAACGGCCGCACCCGTCCAGTACCGCGCGATTAGCCGTGGTTGCAGAAGATTTGTTAACAGGCTGCGCAACGACCAGAAAACTGACAATTTTTGTTGGCTTTCTCGGACAAAAGCGCGTTTAACGAACAAATCTTAACCGCACTACGCCGCGAGCTTTGATAGCGTAACCAACACTAAAAGCTAACACACCCAAGGGCTAAGGATTCGGCAACATGCTCAAAGACAACCGCAGTGGCTTTGGACTCATCAGCATCGCCATTCACTGGGTGAGCGCAATCGCCATTGTCTTTATGTTTGGCCTCGGCATCTATATGGTCGACCTTAGCTACTACGACCCTTGGTACCACAAAGGTCCGGCCCTGCACGTCAGTATTGGCCTACTGTTGTTGTTGCTCACGCTGTGCCGGCTTGCTTGGCGGTTATTTAACCCCAAACCAAAAGCCGTTGCCGGCACCACTAAGTGGCAGCACCTCGCCGCCGAGGCCATGAAAATTGCACTGTACGCGCTATTGCTGACACTGTTAATCACCGGCTACCTCATTAACAGTGCCGAAGGCAAAGGCCCGCAGCTGTTTAATTGGGTCAGCTTTCCGGTGTTTGTGCAAATCGACCCGGCGCAAGTCGACCTTGCCGGTTTTATCCATCGGATATTTGCCTGGCTTATCGTTATTTTGGCCGGTATTCACGGCCTAGCTGCGCTGGCCCATCATTTTCTATTTCGCGACCGCACGTTAGTGCGCATGCTTAAACCCGTTAAATCTGAGACGACACAGTAACGCTTTTATTTACACTTAAGGAGAACGCAATGTTAGTAGCAAATGGTTGGATGAAGAAAACATTAGCCGGCGTAATCATCGCCAGTAGCGCCGTCGCCGCTAGCTCAAGCATGGCCGCCGACTACGTAATCGACACCAAAGGGGCGCACGCCTCGATCAACTTTCAAGTGCAGCACTTGGGCTATAGCTGGTTGCTGGGGCGCTTTAACAACTTTAACGGCGACTTTAGCTACGACCCCAAAAACGTCGAAGCCAGCAGCATCAACGTGACCATCGACACCACCAGTGTCGACAGCAACCACGCTGAGCGCGACAAACACTTGCGCGGCAGCGATTTCTTAGAGGTGGAGAAATACCCCGAAGCGAAATTCGTCAGCAAGCGCATCAGCGACATTGACGACGGCGGCGAAGAGTTTGATATTGTCGGTGACTTAACCCTGCACGGCGTCACCAAAGAAATCACCATCGAAGTCGAGAAAGTCGGCGAGGGTAAAGATCCCTGGGGCGGTTACCGCGTCGGCTTTGAAGGCGAAGCCGAAATTCGCATGAAAGACTTTGGCATCACCAAAGATTTAGGCCCCGCTTCACAAGTGGTCGAGCTTACTTTGCACATCGAAGGTATTCGTCAGTAAAACGCACATCAGACGCTAGCAAGGCCGCCCTTGTTTAACAAGGGCGGCCTTTTTTATGGCCGGAAACAATGCCATATACAGCTCTCCTTTAGTGTTATAGAACGCGGTTGCTCCACCTTTTAGCGAGAGCACAAACGCAACGCAGCCGTTCACAACCTGCCTATTCCCACCGCAACACTGCCAAACAGTTATTAGCGTTCATTTTTTATATCTGCGCTAAAGGTATGCAACCTCCGGTCGATAGCTTTTTTAGATTCATTAAAGGATATTGATATGGAAAAGCTTGTCGTTCGTGCGGGGTCACTTATGGCCGCGTCGCTGCTGCTGGTGGCGTTAAATGGCTGTGGGATACTGAGGTGCACTCTGTGCGCAAGCGGGGAGGGGAGCACCCAGGCAGGCGAAAGCGCAAACGCCCAAAGCTCAACCAAGGTTACCCATACCAGCAATAGATCGGAATCACTGATTATTACCGTCACGGGTTATGGGGCACCCAACGATCACACCCAAAACAAACCGCAACAAATGCTTATGGCGATGAGGGCCTCAGAAGTAGACGCCTACCGAACCTTAGCCGAGCGGGTTCAGGGGGTTCAACTTTCGGCGTCGACAAAGGTGGCTGACTTTGTGACTAACTATGACCACTTGCGCGCCGTAGTCGATAGCTATATCCAGAGCTCCAAGATCATCTCGCAAGGGCTAACCAATCAAGGCTACTATGAAACCACCTTGTCGTTGACGCTTGATCAGGAGTTCTTTAAGAGTTTTTCTGCCGCCCCCGTGCCCAAAACACCGACGACAAAAACAGCTGATAACCCCACTCCAAGAAACCGCATAAGCACCTTATCCACAGCAGACTCGCATTACGATATCGGCAGCGGCCAAGGCTGGGCGTGGGCTGAATGAATCGGCAGCAAAAAGTGCGCTCACTAGGGTGGGTTTTTCCGCTGATGCTGCTCCTATGCGGCTGGCAGCATGCCTATGGCGATGTAGTTACAGCCGAAGGCCGAGCGCCACTGAGCAGTGATCTTCACGCCTCCAGGCTGAGCGCCTATGAAGACGCCATCAGGAATGCACTCATCAAATCCGGTGGCCAAGTGAATAGCCAAACCGGTGTTAGCAACGGTGTATTGGTGAGCGACCGGGTCAACTTACGAACACAGGGTAACATCAGCGATATCGAGGTTCTGGATGAACATCAAGGCAACGGCCTCTATGTTGTATCGATACGGGCTGTGGTATCTGATATACAAGACTGCAGATCGTCTCAGAGCCTTCATTATCATAAAGACGTGTTATTTACGGGGTTTCCCCGGGAGCGGCCGGAATCTTCTCGGGTAGGTCAGCTACACAATATCGATGCAGACTTTTCAGCCGAGCTGTCTCGGCGACTGTACCCTGCTTACAATGTTATTGTGCAAGACGAGCCATCCGTTTTTCTGACAAATCGTACCCGCTATGCAAGCTCTAACTTTCCCACGTCCGAGACCGTAAAAAATCTGGCAAAAAAGTACCAAGTACAGCTCGTGGTTTCCGGTTCGATCCTCGATATGTCTATGCTTTATCCCGATGATTACTATCGCCAGACTCACGGGGCAAAATTCACCCGCGCGATTTCCAACTTTTTCACCTCGACAAAAGCCAACAAGGTAAAAGAAGACAGCAGAGCCAGACACTTTGCCTTTAGAATGGTCGTCTATGATGGCCTATCTGGTGCGCCTATTTTTGATAAAAGTTATTCTGACATCGGGCTCTGGAACGCCAACTATACCGAGATAACGGGGTTCGGCACGCCTCGATTCTGGACCACGGCATACGGCGACGTGGTTAACTCACTGATAGAAAATTCTGTGAATGATCTGGGAGAAAAAATCAATTGCCAGCCGTTTATGGTTCCCGCTCAACTCAATACTGCTGAACCAGGCAACACCCTATACTTATTCGCCGGTGCCAATCATGGTGTAAAAGTAGGGGATAAACTGGATATTAACGATCAGAGCGGATGGAACTTTCCCGGTTTAAGCAATACCTCATACACATGGCCGTACCCTCCTGAATATAAGACCTTACAAGCTGAAGGCGTAACCTTAACGGTCACCCAAGTGTACCCAACCTATAGTATTGGAGAAACGAGTAAAGATTTAACAAGTGGGCAGCGCTACCTTGCCATATCTTGGTAGCAAAACCTGATAAAATCTCAACGCCTGCGAAGGCAAAAAATAGCGGTTTAAAAAGCCGCACCGTCAAAGTTATGATGCTGCGCTATCTATGTGCACACATCGTGAAACTGTCCGACAATATCTAACATTATCCAGATGTTTCCTTTGCTGTAGGAATCCACGGCCTCGTCACCGCCTAAAAATGGATATGGCGTGGGTATGTAAACTTCTTCTTTCTGTAGCGGCCCTAGTTTCTCTGCAACCTCGTTGACATGATCCGACCTTAAAACGAACAGCTCAAACGATTCTTCGCGTAAGATTTTCTCTTCAAATGCTTTGACACTGGCAAAAACACCATATGACTTTGCGGCTGCATTAAAGGGATGAAGAACGACATAGTCGTTTTGTTCCGCAGAGCGCATAAACACATGACCAAGACTTGAATAGCCAATTATTTCAGTGTATTCGGGAAAAGAATTGCTCCAGCAAGGCATGTTATCCTCTGTCGCAACAGGCTCAATAAGCTCATAGGCGTGTGCCGCACTTAATAAGCCAAAGGTACAGAGAAAAGATATGAGCAATTTATTCATGGTTGTTACATCCTTATGATGAGGTATCTAAAAAGTAAAACCTCTATCCATTATTTAAATTTATCCACAATCAAACAACTGACGAAAACAGTTGCATGCATTCTAGAGCGTAGTGCCCCATTTACATAAAGCAACGAGAGTCTAAAACAAAGTCATCCAACCAACCAACCTTAACAGAGCGCCTCTTCTGAAGGCACTCAATATATCTTTTAACCCCCCCCCGAAAAAGAATCAACGGTAACGCAACACCGTACGGCGAGAAAGCATCAAAATTATTCTGCCGTTACTGACATTTTACTTGTCTATGCTCTTTTTTGTTAAACAACGGCCTCTCGGCTCATCACCTTCATAAAGCACGGTATCGGAGTGTAAAAACTGGGCCGCGGCGGCTGAGTCTTGCACCTTAATAGCGCTGCGCGCCAACATCTCAGCTTCAAACTGCGTTAGTACACTTTGTCGCAAGCCCGCCTCACGCCAATTAGATAAAGGCCTGCAACCTATTGCTATCGCCCGAGCCAGTGCCAACGCATCAAGAAGCGCCTGATTTGCGCCCTGGCCTTTAAACGGGCTCATAGGGTGAGCCGCATCGCCAATCAATGTTATCTGCGCTGATGTCTGCAACAGTTCGGGCTCAAGTAATGCGCGGTCGTAAACAGGGTAACCCGAAACCAGCGCTGTTTTAGTCGCCGCTAAAATTTGCGGGATAGGGTCGTGCCACGGTGTTCTACGGCAAGCTTCATCTTTTAGGGCTTGAGCGCCTTGGTTGCTCAGCGCTATGGCCTCGCTCTCTGGCATAGGAAAACTAAGCTGCCACATTACAGAGTCGGCGGTATAGGGCATTACATAAATTCGCTCATTACCATTGGCCGTTTGAAATACCGTGGCAGAGTCTAGCAAGTCATGAGCAAGGCCGCCCAAATCCGCCAGCGGACAAATACCCAAAATCACAATACAACCTAAATAGCGTAAAGGGGTCACACTTTCGCCGATCAATAGCTGACGCACCGCACTGCGAATACCATCGGCCCCGACTACCAAGTCGGCCGTGGTATGCTCGACCACACTGCCCACCTGAAAACTTAAATCGACACCGCCACTGTCAGCTTCTCTAACACCAATAAGCCGGTGCCCCCAACGCACGTCATCACCGTCACCTAGCTCATCCAGCAGCGCTAAACGCAATGACTGCCGGGCAATATGCACGTTGGTTCGTTTCGTTGCGGCACTCGCATTCCCGGCCTTCCACTTTCTTACGCCCCATTCGCCCAGCACTTTTCCCTCAGTCGTGTGAACCAGATGTCGCGTAGAAACTACCCCATCGTCTAAAGTAAAAAGTCCCAACCCCGCAATCGCCTTACTCGCTTGCTGTAATGTCAGGCCGTAACCCTGCGAACGAGTATTAAACCCGCTATCTCGCTCGTAAAGCATAAACGGGATTCGGCGGTGCAAACAGGCAAGCGCCAAAGCAACGCCGCCAATACCACCACCAATGATCGCCACGTGCGGGTAATGTTCGGCATCCGCCACCGGGCGGCTCGTCGAATACACCAAACCCGAGCCGCCACAATGGACGCAGTCATCCAGATGTCCCTTAGGGCGAACAGGCGCCAACCCCTCGCGGTTAAGCCGGACAAATTCATCCAACTCCCGCTGGTAGCGCAGCCGCACTTTTTTACGAAGCCGACGGACTTTTTGACCGCGCCCTTGGCATTCAGGGCAAACCGTCCAGCTATTTGATTGGGTGTTCAATTTATCATGCCTGCTTTAGCTCTAGGGTTAATTTAATAAGTCGCTGAACTTATTGGACCTTATACAAAATGCGGTTGAAAGCTTGCTCCATCCAAATTAAAGAAACCTCCCCATCCTTAAAGGTTAAGTGAAATCACTTGCCATCGGATAAATACTGGATATAGCTTCCTTGCTTCGCCACAAGTATGGCTTGTTATATAACTTCATCGGCAAGGTATAAATCATGCGATCCAACGCCCCGTGCTGTTAACAGGAACCCAGTAAACCTTACCCTTAATTTTTATTTTTTTAAAAATAAAGGTTTGACCGTGAGCATCCAAAAGCCCGCGGTAGTGACCAATACTCACCTCAACTTCGGCGCCGATATCCTTTATGTCGACACGTCGCTCGTACCCATTCACGGCAGGATAAATAGTTTCAAGCACTAACTTTATCTGCTCGCTCTTGAACAAAAGCTCATTATTGTAAAAATGTGAAACGATAATGGATTCGTAATCGCGATTATTAAGACACGCCATACCAAATATGGCTTCATTATAAGCGTAGTTACTTTTCCAGTTCGGAAATTTATCACCATAAAAATCGTTTAGGAATATCTCTTTAGCCAACTTTAATGTATCTTCGCTTTCAAATAGCACTAGATTTTTGAATCCGAACAGGTGCGCAGCCCAGTCACCAGAATCAAGCATCTTTAACATCCAGCTTCTAGAATACGCTATATTTTCTGCTCTTTTATAATGAGCGGCCTCTAATCTTTTTAGCGCACAATGATCTTCTATACCTCGGGCAGTCTTCGCTTGCACCACAGATCGCCCGAGCCTATATACGTCATTATAAGAATTGCTTGAATTTGCTAACGGCCAGAGCTCTTCATAAGCCTTTTCCAACACACTATATACTTTATCGTTTAACTCTAAACTTCTACCTCTGCAGTGGGTTAATGTTGCATATATTCCAGACTGAGACGATACATCGAGCTCTGATTGACGCTCTGCAATAAACCTCTTAGTTAAATCCACAGCGCTATCAAGCCTTCCGGCTCGACAGTACCCACGCACAAGACGCTCTACAACGCTTGCAACCATACTAGCTTTCCCTGAGCAACGAAAACAATAACCTTCCTCATCACGGTAAAAATAATACCGCACAAAGTACTCAGAAATCTGAATTGAAATATCGTTAGCCAGCGATTCGTTAAACGGCGCATAAAATAAAGCAAAGCTAACTAAATACTCGTTCTCCGGCGTTAAATTTGCTGTCAACAACGCTCGCTTTACGTACACGCGATCAACGCCACCTTCTTGACTATATTGGTTTTTAACATCATCCCGAGACTCAAATGGAGTTAACTCTTCTCCAGACTCACCCCACCAAGCAGGCTTGTCGACAGAGTCAAATATTGGTGGCGCACCTGCACTTACCATCAAAGGAATGCACAACATACTTGTGACAAGTGCGATTATAGATTTTCTTACATGCGTCATAATCAGTCCCTGATGAAGTTTATTACTGCTAATAATGTGACACACGCGGCGGGAAACTCTAGCTGTGCATCGCATCGTCCTAACCGCTTATCAACTACAAAGTTTGAGCTTAAAAATCAAACCAACACTTATTGCTGACCACCCAGCTTTATCACTCTTTCAACCCATCTGGATTTTTAAGTGCCTTTTTATCCGCTGACGCCAAACGACACTCGACCTTTTTTACATCTTCAGCGGGTGGCAGGCTTTCGGGGCGGACACCTCAACTTAACAAAATTGCGTACACAGCCTGATTGTTGGTCACATGTTCTTGAGATATTTGCGGCTCGCGACTCATGGCTTGCTCACGGGCGTTGTGGATCGTGATTTCAGTAGCGAAATCTTTGGCTTTTAGAATGATGGTGGGAGCAAAATCCGACAGCGGGCGACTATCTGGCACCTGCCGCTGGGCCTTCATAGACTTGGTGTTTTTACCGTACAACGCGGTGTCGCCCTCGCTGCGAATAAGCGCAAAATTCTGATTGCCACCGGTTTGCTCAAAAATGACATCGGATAACTCCTTTTCCGTCTGCGTCAGCTTTTTGCGAGCCGATACTCGCTCTGCTTCTAGCAAGAGATGCTCGATTAGCTCTGCCTTGCGGGTCTGCATAGCAAAGTAGGTTTGGGCAAAAGCGACCTCTTGCTTAGCGGGGTTGCCATTTTGGGCGATGAGATAGCAGGCTAACCAAGTCAGCATGATACCGCTGACTACCGGATCCTAGCTCGACCATTTTCCCGACGTCAGCAAAATGGTCGTAAATATCATGTCCTGAGACCTCACAAGCAGTCTTCGCTTTAGAAAGAACGTTGATGAAGTTGTCCCACTTTGCGTAGCCCAATAAATGCTGGATATCGCGCGCTAGCCAATACTCCACACCGTTTTCCGTCTTCTGAGCGTGATCTTCAAAGCTTTCGGTCAGAGAGTGAATTAGTTCATTTTTCATAACGTGCTCCTTGCAGGTTTCTCATAAACTTTAACTCTTAACATCGCACCCTTATTCTGCCGTCTCTTCTCTCACCTTATAATACGTCTGCTCAGACACTTTATGCCAAGCCGCGGCTTTGGCCTGAAAGGTTTTGTAGGATTGCCACACTTTGGCGAACATGGTGTCTTGCTCGGCTTGCTCGATAAACACTTGCTCGGTGATGCGGCGTAACTCTTGGAGTACCTCATCGGGTAAGCGGCGCAGCTCGACACCGTGGTCATTTACCAAGGTTTCCAGTGCGGCGTTGTTGGTAGCGGTGTACTGATCGAGCATATCCTGATTAGCGGCGCGTGCGGCGTAGGTAACGATGGCTTGCAAATCGTTAGGCAATGCCTCAAACGCGCTTTTGTTCACAATCAGCTCCATGGTGGAGCCCGGCTCGTGCCAGCCTGGGTAGTAGTAATATTTAGCCACTTGGTGAAAGCCAAAGGCTAAATCGTTGGCGGGGCCAACCCACTCGGCGGCATCAATAACGCCGGTTTGCATAGCGGTGTAGAGCTCGCCGCCAGGGATATTAACCGAGGTGCCACCAGCGCGGTTAAACACTTCGCCTGCCAATCCTGGAATGCGCATTTTTAATCCGCGCAAATCGGCTAAAGTATTAATCTCTTTATTAAACCAGCCAGCCATTTGAATGCCGGTATTGCCCGAGGGAAACGGAATAACATTGAATGGCTCATAGACTTCGCGCCCCAGCTCGATACCGCCACCGTGCGACAGCCAGCCGTTCATCTCTTGGGCGTTCATGCCAAACGGCACAGTGGTAAAAAACTGACTAGCGGGCGCTTTACCGCGCCAGTAATAAGCGCCGCCGTGGCCCATCTCGACACTGCCGGATGAGACTGCGTCAAACACCCCCATGGCCGGTACGATTTCGCCCGCACCATGCACATGAATGGTCAGCCGACCACCGCTCATATCGCCAACCATACTGGCGAATTTTTCGGCGGTGGTGCCCAGGCCCGGAAAGTTTTTTGGCCACGTGGTAACCATACGCCATTTAAACTGCTCAGCCGTTACCGCCTCACCCGCCACATGAGTTTTACCCTGATCGGTTTTACTCATAACCAGCGCGGCAAACAGCATCACGCACAGGGCAATAAGCGCGAGCATAATGAGGGGGGTAATTTGATAGCGGCGTGTTTTGCTCATAATATTTATTGTTTAGATTAAATAAAGATAACTTACGGGTTACGGGTTACGGGTTACAAATAATAGCTCATAACCCCGTTCCTCGTTCCTCGTTCCCCGTTCCCCGTTCCCCGTTCCCATCATTAAATTGGATCCAGTTTAGCGTACTGCACTACCAACCATTTAACTCCGGCGTCATTAAAATTAATTTGCACCCGCGTGCTAGAGCCGGAGCCCTCGAAGTGGACGATCACGCCCTCGCCAAATTTTTTGTGGGCAACGCGCTGGCCCAAACGAAACCCGGTATCGGAGCCCGAGTCACTAATACGCAACCCTTTGGGTTTGGCCGGCGCCTTACCTTGCAAGCGCGCTGGGCGAGTGACGGTGCTTTTAATGCGCACCTCATCGAGGTATTCGTTGGGAATCTCTTTGACAAAGCGCGACAGGGCATTAAAGGTTTCGCCGCCGTGCAGACGGCGCGTCTCGGCGTAACAGATATAGAGCTTCTCCATCGCGCGGGTAATGCCCACATAGGCCAGACGACGCTCTTCTTCCAAACGGTCGGGATCTTCTACCGACATTTTATGGGGAAACAGATTCTCTTCAACCCCGGCCATAAAGACCAGCGGAAACTCTAAGCCTTTGGCCGAGTGTAAGGTCATTAATTGCACCGCGTCTTCAAACTCGTCGGCTTGCGCTTCACCCGCGTCCAGCGAGGCGGTATCTAAAAACTGTTGCAGCACCGGCTCTTCGTCTTCTGGAGCTTCAAATACCCGGCACGCGGTAATCAGCTCTTCGAGGTTTTCGGCGCGGGCCTGGCCTTTTTCGCCTTTTTCTTTTTTATGAAACTCAAGCAAGCCCGTACTCTCTAGCACCGACTCGGCCAATTGATCGAGTTTAAGTTCGCTGCTTTTTTCACCCAGGGTATCGATCAATTTAATAAAGCTGGCCAGCGCGTTGCCGGCGCGGGCCGTTAACACCCGGTTGGCGAGCATTTGTTCGGAGGCCTGCCACAACGAGCAACCGTGCTCACGGGCAAAGGCGCGAATCTCATCGACGGTTTTTCCACCAATGCCGCGGGTCGGGGTATTAATCACCCGCTCAAATGCCGGGTCGTCGTCGCGGCGGCTGGCTAGACGCATATACGACAAGGCATTTTTAATTTCTAAACGATCGTAAAAGCGCTGACCGCCGTAAATACGGTAGGGTACCGCCTCGCGCAGTAGCGCTTCCTCCAACACCCGCGATTGGGCGTTGGAGCGATACAAAATGGCGCAGCTGTCTTTGCGATTGCCCTTTAATGCCCAGTCGTTAATACGTTCGACAATAAAGCGCGCTTCGTCCTGCTCGTTAAACGCGGCGTAGAGTGAGATCGGCTCGCCATCTTCACCATCGGTCCACAATTGTTTGCCCATGCGACCCGCGTTATTGGCGATAACAGCATTGGCGGCGTTAAGAATATTGGCGGTGGAGCGGTAATTTTGTTCGAGCCTAACAGTGGTAGTGCCGGGGTAGTCCTCGCTAAAGCGGCGAATGTTTTCGACTTTAGCGCCGCGCCAACCGTAAATGGACTGGTCGTCGTCGCCCACGGCGGTAACAAAGCAGCTCTCGCCAGCCAGAACCCGCAACCAGGCGTATTGCACCGAGTTAGTATCCTGAAACTCATCCACCAAGATAAACGGAAAGCGGCCCTGGTAGTGCGCCAAAATAGCCGGCTTGTTAAGCCATAGCTCGTGGGCACGCAGTAGCAGCTCGGCAAAGTCGACCAAGCCGCCGCGCTCGCAATCGGCCTCGTAGGCGGCATACACCGCAGCCATAGTGCGAATAAACGGGTCGGAACTGGCCTGCATATGCTTGGCTCGCACACCTTCGTCTTTTTGCCCATTAATAAACCACTGGGCTTGGCGCGGTGGCCACTGCTCGGCATCTAACCCAAGGTTTTGGTACACCCGTTTAATCAGTCGCAGCTGGTCGTCGCTATCAAGGATCTGAAAATTCTGCGGCAGGTTGGCGTCTTTCCAGTGGGCTTTTAACAGCCGGTGTGCCAGCCCGTGAAACGTGCCCACCCACATACTGCGGGTATTAATGGGTGTACCACTGTCGCGAAAGCTCTCGTCCAGCCGCGCGCGCATTTCGCGGGCCGCCTTATTGGTAAAGGTCACCGCCAAAATACTGTAGGGCGATACGCCTTGGGTTTGCACCAGCCAGGCGATGCGGTGCACCAGCACGCGGGTTTTACCACTGCCGGCACCGGCAAGAATCAGCTGATTGCCGGCCTCGGCGGTAACGGCTTGGCGCTGGGCATCGTTTAAATTTGCGACGAGGTGAGGAGCATCCATGGGTGAGTTCTGGCATCTTGGTGTATGGTAGGGCGCTTGCCCTGACGGAAGCGACAGCATAACATTTTACTGTAAATTTACACAGTGTCGGTAACGCGACCGCCTATATAACGTACAACAGGAGCAGTAACCACGTGGATCTTCACCATCATATTCGCCTGATGGCCGGGTACAACCAGCGCTTAAACCGCCAAGTGTTTACGGCCGCCGCCAACCTCGAACACGATACGTTAACCGCCGATGCCGGGGCCTTTTTTGGCTCGATTTTGGGCACCCTCAACCATATGGTGGTAACCGACTTATTGTGGCTGGCGCGCTTTGCCCAACATTCCGCTCGCTACAAAAGCCTGCAGGCGCTGAGCGAGCTGCCCACCCCAGAGCGGCTCGATCAACAACTTTACCCGGCGTTTGCCGCCTTGGGCGCCGCGCGCGGATTGATCGACAGCGCCATTATTGAGTGGAGCGCCGACGAGCTGCAAAGCGATGACCTACAGCGCCCGCTGGCCTATCACAACAGCAAAGGCGAGGGCGCCGAGCGAGACTTTGGCGAGCTGGTGATGCACCTTTTTAACCACCAGACACACCATCGCGGTCAGGCAAGCACGCTACTCAACCAGCGCGGGCTGGACATCGGCGTAACCGATTTTTTAATGGATATCCCAAGGTTAGACACACAGGATAAATAGTGGCGCTTGATTCTGGCCCCGTCGCCCCCATAAACGCACTTAGTGCCTGTCGCCAGGCCGTTCCTACCACCAACAGTGACAGTTAGTGAGTTATGACTGACGTATACATTCTGCAAAATCAGGACAAACTGTTTCTAAGCAAGCAGCGCACCTGGCTCGATGGCCGCGACCCGGCCAGCCTGTACCGCAGCCCCAATAAGGACGAGGCGGTAAACGAGATGTTTGAAGCCAGCTCCAAGGATTATCGCCAGCGTGTCTCTCTGGTGGCCTGCCCGCTTAATGAGCGCCGCAACCCAGTGATCGACCCGGATATTTTACCGCCGCCGCAGCCCAAAAAGCGTGGTGAAGATTCGTTGGAGCTGGAGTTAACCGCCGTCGAAGCACCAGCGACTGTAAACGAGGCCGACACCGTTGCCGGTGAAGCCCGCGAGGCTGAGGCGACGGTGACTGACGCTATCGACAATAGCGCTAGCGCCGAACCGTTCGGCCAGTCACAAAGTTAACCCTGTATCAGACTTACGGTTTTTTACCACTGGGCCCCGCTATCGCGGTAGCTCTAACTTGGGTAACTGGCTACACTCGACACTTTACGGCTATTTTTTACCGCTAGCGCTTAGCGCCACGACCGCATCCGCTAAGGACTGCAGAGGAAAACGTTTTGTCTCAATTTGATACGCAGTTACAGGCGTTGTCCGGTGTCAAAGCCCGCCAAACACTACGCGGAATCTTGCGTGGGATCGAGAAAGAGAGCTTGCGGGTTAGCGCCAATGGCCACTTAGCGCAAACCAGCCACCCGACGGGGCTCGGCTCGGCGCTCACCCACCCGCATATCACCACTGACTACTCAGAGGCGCTGCTGGAGTTTATTACCGAGCCTAAAGCCTCTATCGGCGCGCTGCTTGGCCAACTCGATGACGTCCACCGTTACACCTACGGCCAGCTAGGCGGCGAGTACTTATGGCCTGCAAGCATGCCCTGTGCGTTGGGGGCCGACAGCGATATTCCGGTGGCGCGCTACGGCAGCTCCCATAGCGGCACCATGAAAACCGTGTACCGATTGGGGCTGGGGCACCGTTATGGACGCGCCATGCAAACCATTGCCGGAGTGCACTACAATTTCTCGCTGCCCGACGACTTTTGGCGCGAGCTGGCCCGCGATATGGACAACAAGCAGAGCCTGCAAGATTTTAAAACCGATCGCTACTTTGCCCTGATCCGTAACTTTAGACGCTATTTTTGGCTGTTGGTGTATTTGTTTGGCGCCGCCCCAGCGGTGTGCCGCAGCTTTGTGCGCGGCCGCGAGCACGCCCTTGAACCTTTCGGCGATGACCAACATACCCTGCACACCCCCAACGCCACCTCTTTGCGCATGGGCGATTTGGGCTATCAAAGCGATGCTCAGCAATCGCTGGTGGTGTGCTACAACAACCTCGATAACTACCTGCAAACTCTGTGTGGCGCCATCACCCAGTCGCACACCGAGTACCAAAATATTGGTCTTAAAGACGACGCCGGTCAGTATAAGCAGCTCAATACCAGCCTGCTGCAAATTGAAAACGAGTTTTACAGTACCATTCGCCCCAAGCGCACCGCCAAATCTGGGCAAACGGCACTGCAAGCGTTGCAACTGGGTGGGGTAGAGTATGTAGAGGTGCGCTGCGTCGATTTAAACCCATTCGAGCCGCTGGGCGTAAGTGAATCGCAGCTGCATTATCTGGATGCATTTTTGCTGTTTTGCCTACTGCAAGACAGCCCAGAAGCAACCGATCAAGAGTATCAAGGCCTGCAGGATAACCAAGCGCGTATCGTCTACCGCGGCCGCGACCCCGAGCTTATGCTGCGACGCAACGGCGGTGAGGTAAACATGCGCGAGTGGGCCGGAGAGATCCAACAAGAGGTAGAGCGCTGCGCGGCGCTGCTTGATCAGGCCAACAAGGGTACCGCGTACCAAAGCGCCTGTGCCGAGCAGCGGCAAAAACTCACGGGCGAGCGAGCCACCCCGGCGGCGCAAGTGCTAAGCGAGCTGGCCGAGCGCAACCAAACCTATTACGCCCACACCCTGCAACTGGCCGAGCAACACCGGGATTACTTTGCCGCGCGGCCGCTAGACGACCAGCAACAGGCGCATTTTGCTCGCTTAGCCGAGCAGTCAAAGCAACATCAGTTAGAGGTAGAGGCAGCCGATCGCGAGAGCTTTGATGAGTATCTTGCCATTTACTACGCCCAATACAACGGCTGCGGTGGGGCGCCTGTCGTTACTTCTGCACAATCAGGTTGTTAAAGTAGACTTCCAGTACATCCGTTCCCTCAGCTTGCTCGGACTCCAGCAGCGCGATCATCTCGGCCTTGGCCGTCTCGCGCAGCTGGGTTACGCCCTGCTGGGTGGTAATGCCATCTTCCGTTTGGCGGCTAAATAGCATCACCATCGCGTTGCGCAGCAGCGGCATATGGTGGCGCACCGCCGCCGCCGTGTGGACATCGTTGACCCGCACCGACAGCTCGGTTTTTAAATACTTTAACCGCCCCTCACCGCCGTAATTAACCACAAACGCCGGCTGCATCGGAATATAAATAGAGCCTTCGACCTCTTTATCCTCAGGCCCACTTTGCGCCTGCACCATCGACATCGACACCAACAGCAGCAAAACCATCAGCACCAGTGACCGAACGATCGTAACGGGATGATTCATTGGGGCTCCTAACCATTAACAAGCTAGCCATTAACAATACGGGCAATTTAGGCAACGAGTGTAACGCGATCGAAGCCCGTGCATACAACTTATGCGATCCGCGCTAATGCTATCGGCCAAACAGCACATTCCTTTAAAGACCTACGGCGTCACCGTAGATGCTTTAGCCACAGGACCGTACCCTCTGTCGCACAACAGGCGACAGGCCGCCGAGGTTACAGAGATGATCGCACTGACACCTTGGATTATGTTGAAAATACTGGAGTAATAACGCCTTTGAACGTGATGTTCAGCGTAAAAGGCGTATCATAGCAGAGCGTTTCCAAAAGCTGGTACACCACTGAGCACGATTCTGGCCGATGCGCGGATCCGACAAGATCATCATTAAGGCGCTTGAACATGGTCTAACAATGCAGTCAGCGGTCAGAGCGGCAAACAAAATAGTGCACCGCTTTTGCCCGCTAACCATTATCTATGCAGGTCTGCGGCAGAGCCTGAATATTCTCGAATATGGGTATCAACGAGGTTGCTAGTTAGTGGTTACGCTAAACATTTTTTGATTGAGTAGATAGTGGTTGGTCATCGTCAGCCACTTGGCAACGGAGTATTTTTATGATCGTTCGTAATCTTGAAGAAGCACGCAAAACAGACCGTCTCGTCACCGCCGAAAACGGCAATTGGGACAGCACTCGCTTGGTGCTAGCCAATGATAATGCTGGTTTCTCTTTCCATATTACCCGCATTTTTCCTGGCACGGAGACGCACATTCATTACAAAAACCACTACGAAGCTGTGTTTTGCTATGAAGGTGAAGGCGAAGTAGAAACACTGGCCGACGGCAAAATTTGGCCAATCAAAGCCGGCGATATATACATGCTAGATCAACATGATGAGCATTTGCTGCGCGGCAAAGAGCAAGGTATGACCGTAGCGTGCGTCTTTACGCCGCCTATTACCGGCAATGAAGTTCACCAAGAAGATGGCTCTTACGCAGCCCCAGAATAAAACACCGATTTAAAAGCACGCCAGTGTAAAAGAGTAAAAGCGGCCTGCAACAAAGCGGGCTGCTTTTCGTGTAGCGCAAAATAAAGACAAAGCCGCACAATCCCCTCAAAAATCCCCTCAAAATCCAGGCCGTGCAGAAGCCCAGCTTAGGCTGACCACTGGCTCTTTCACGCCGAATCCAGCGTTCAATCCGTGCGCTGTAGACTATATCCCACAAGATCGCGACGCCTGAGAGCATGATAGCCAGAGCGCAGCTTCAGTATTAAAATCGGGCTGCATAAGGATTCCCGCGTACGACGGTTAGACTACGCTTTTCAAACGGAGCCATAGATTTGAAAACGGCGTATGCAGAGCTGGGGGCGGGCGTTTGATCGTGCTAAGATTGACCCACACTGGATCAATAGATATAGCATCAATATCGCTAGCTGGGAAAACATCATGTTAGAAAATTGCGAAGACGCTAAAGAGCGCTGGGGCGGTGTCAGCCAAATCATTGACCGCTGGCTGCACGAGCGTCAACAAATGCTGGTGCAATACTGCGCTCTGTCAGACACCAAAGGCCAAGGAGACGATGAGCGCGGCGTTAAGCTGCGACGCATGTGCGAAATCATGGTCGACTACATCTCGGCCGGGCACTTCGAAATTTACGATCAGCTGGTTCGCGAGGGCCGCGAATTTGGCGATGAGCAAGCCCTAAAAGAGGCCGGTGAGCGCTTTAAAGAAGTCGATGCCACCACCGAAAAATTGCTCGACTTTAACGACAAGTATCAAGAGACGGACGACTTAACCGCGCTTGATGCCGATCTGTCTGAGCTGGGCGAGACCCTTGAGGCACGCTTTAGCGGCGAAGACCGCATGATCGCCGTGCTACACGATGCCAATAAAGACGTCGTCCAGGCCAGTTAATACATCGTTGGCGCCAGCGGCTCACGCACGCGCGGCGCCACGTTGATCTTGGCCCGTCCCATGATGAAACCGCTGCTGTTGACAGCCGCACTACTGCCTTTTTTAAGCGCCTGTAGCCCGGCGCCCGAAGCCGAACTAAAAGTCGCCAACCGCAGCGTGCAATCGGCCAGCCTCGCTCGCGACGGCAGTCACGCTGTTATCGGCTCCACCTACCAAGGTGGTAGCTACTGGCAAATTACCCCCGCCGAACGCCTCTACGACTGGAACCACAGCAGTGATACCACCCGGCTACTGCTGCACAGCGCGATCTCCAGCGATGGCGGCTGGGCCATTACCGCCGATCATCAAACCCTGGTGCTGTGGAATACCGCAACAGGTGAGTCCGTCGCCTACTGGCGTATCAGCTCAGAGATTCGCGCCATGGCATTGGGGCGTTTTGGCAATGTCGCGTTACTGGGGTTAGACGACGGCCGTGCGGTACTGTACGACGTGCGCCGCGGCGGCACCTTTGGCACCTTTACCCACAACACCCCCGTTAACGCCGTCGCCTTAAGCGACGACTTAAGCCTAGCGCTAACCGGCAGCGATGATAACGCCGCCCAGCTGTGGGACACCCAATCCGGCAAGCCGCTGCAGCAGCGCAACTTTGACGATCCGATCCAGCAAGTGGCGCTTAGCCCCGACGGCAAGCGCGCTTTGGTGGGCGCGCGCTACGACCGCGTTGAGCTGTTCGACACCGCCACGGGCAAACTCAACTGGCAATTACCGCTGGGCCACGAGCGAATTATTCGCGGCATCAGCTTAAGTGCGGCACGCTTTAGCGATGACGGCGCCTACCTGTTAACCGGCCGCCCCGATGGCCGCGTCCAGCTGTGGGATATCGACGCGCAGCAAGAGCTTTACCACTGGCAAATGCCCAAGCTCAGCGCCTGGCAGGCCAGCCCCACCTCCGTGCTAGACGTGAGCTTTACCGACAATACCAAGCTCTATCGCGCCGTCAGTGGTAACGGTTATATCTATACTCTTAGCTACTAACCATAAAAGGCAGGCATAAAAAAACCGGGCTAAAAACCCGGTTTTTTTGCTGCTAACGCTAAAACTTACTCAGCGGCTTCCGCTTCTTCTGGTGCTTCGGCAGGCTCAACTTCCAACAGCTCAACCTCAAAAATCAGCGTCGAGTTCGGTGGAATGCCTTGGTTGCCGCCGGGGCCATAGGCCAAGTCTGATGGAATCGTCAGCTCGTATTTAGCGCCGGTTTTCATCAACTGCAAACCTTCGGTCCAGCCCGCGATGACTTGGTTTAAGGCAAAAGTCGCCGGCTGCTCGCGGGCGTAAGAGCTATCAAACTCGGTGCCGTCTAGCAAAGTGCCGCGATAGTGTACGGTCACGGTGTCTTCTGCTTTAGGGCTTACGCCATCGCCTTCTTCCAATACTTTATACTGCAAGCCGCTTTCGGTAATCATCACGCCTTCTTTGCCGGCGTTTTCAGCCAAATAAGCTTCGCCTTCGGCTTTTTGCGTTTCGGCTAACTCTTTTTGCTTTTGCTGTTGCAGCTCCATTTGTTGCTCCTGGAAGGTCTGCATTACAGTTTGCATCTCTTCCTGGCTCAAAGCGGGCTCTTTGTCGTCACGCACATCGGTAAGCGCTTGAGTAAACGCGTCTACTTCGATTGGCACCTCGCGCTGTTTAAAGTTAGTCGCCATATTCAGAGCGATGGCGTAGTTAACCTTTTGCTCCAACGTCGTCAATGTCGCTTTAGCATCGGTCGCGGCCGCTTTATCAGTTGCCTCAGAGCCGCCTTCGTTACAGCCTGCTAGCACAGTTGCCGAGCAGATAACGCCGGCCATCAGTAAACGCTTGTTAAACATACAATACCTATTTATTGGAGTGTGTTTGTTGTATCGGCTGCAACGGATCCTGCACGCCACAGCTCGCCGGCCCATCCGGCACTCAGAAAAAAAGCCCATCCATGTTATACCAACTGCGCCACACTGTGGGCGTTTAGGTTGATAAATGCGAATTCGAACGCGCCTGTAGCTCTATTCATGGGGAGTTAGCGCAAAAAATCAATAGTTAATGCTTAATTTTGTGCTCGCGACGTACACAATTTATACGCTAGGGTCTACAATATCTTCTTGGAATGACCCCTTTCTGTAACACTCTTTGAACATTCTCTGATCACACGTAGGGTTTCACTATGGCTGCCAAGAAAAAAACTGCAGTGTCTGTCGCGCAACTCGAAAAAGACATCGCGGCGGTTAACGCCAAGCTCGCCACCGCGCGCAGCAAACAATTGACCAACGCCGACAAAGCTTTGTCGAGCGCACAAAAACAACTGGCTGCGGCTCGCAAAAAGCTCGCCACGCTGCGCACCCGCAAAGCGGCCGCGACCAAAGCAAAGGCCACTGCAGCGGCTAAAACGCGCTTAGCAAAAGCCAAGGCCGCGCTCACGGCACAGGCGAAAGTGGTAGAGACTGCCGACGCGCAGGTGAGTTCCGCAAAAGCCGAGCAAACAGCGGCGAAGCAGGAGCTGACGCTGGCAAAAGCCTTCGAGCGCGCTCGCGCTAAAGCGTTAAAAGCGACCGCAAAGACAAAGGCTAAGCCTAAAAGCAAAAAAGCCGCGGCCAAAACACCAGCCGCTAAAAGCGCTACCAAGGCAGCGCCTAAAGCCAAAACTAGCGCAAACAAAGCACCGGCAAAAAAAACCTCGCCCGCTAAAGCGAGCGGCAAAAAGGCGGCGAGCAAACAAGCCGCCACTAGCAAGCCTGCCAAAGCAAAAGCCGCCGTCGCCAAAAAAGCGCCCAAGGCTGCCAAGCCGGCAACGAAAGTAAAAAAATCGGCGCCAGCCAAACCGGTCAGCCCCGCAAAACAAGAGGCACCATCGCCAGCGGCGCCGGAGAAAAGTACCGAGGCTTTGCCCGTGGCTGAGCCCGTACAACAACAAGCCTTTGACGTTATCCCAGAGCCGGTTGCCAAGCCACAACCGTCCGAGCTTGGGGTTAGCCCAAAACCATTACCGAGCCACATCGGCACCGGGATGATCGAGCCTCACGATGACGACAAACTAAAACCTACCCCAGTGCCGGATGCTCCGGCGGCGCCTAGCTCTGGCCGTTTATTCGACGAAGACGACCACTAAGCGGGGGCGAGCGCACCCTGTAGCAACACAAGGGTGCGCTGCAATACCGAGGGCGGCACCTCGCACACCGCCAGATAATTCTGCACCCGAGGCAGCAGCGGCGCGGCCCGCTCGACGGGCCAGCCTTTACTCAGCTCAGCCAACTGTTGAATCTCCCAGCGCTCGGCCGCCAACTCGGCCGCTTTAATCTGCCCGCGACACTGACTTTGCGATTCATCCAGCGGCGCTTGTGATTTTATCCAGCGGCGCGCTCCCCGCAGTGGTACCACCACTTGCTCATACCACTCGGCAGTTTCTTTAAGCACATTAGCCAAGGTACTGGGCTCGACCCTTTTGCCGCTGATATCCAGCCAACAGAGGAACAACAAAATCGGGATGCGCACACCGTACTCATCCTGCAACTGTAAGCACTGCACCTCAATATCGGGCTGTTGATAGAGCTCTAGGGCAAAATCCCATAAAGGGCCGGGTAATATCTCAGTCATTAACGTCTTTCTTCCTGTGGTGATAGGCTTTCACACCGAGCTTAGATAGAATGCGCGGCATGATCACACTACAGCAAATCAGTTTACAACGCGGCCCTAAGTTTCTGCTCACGGAAACCGACCTGGCGATCTTTCCGGGACAAAAAATTGGCCTTATTGGCGCCAATGGCTGCGGCAAGTCGTCGCTGTTTAAATTGCTCTTAGGGCAGCTGAGCGCCGACACCGGCAGCGTATCACTGCCCAGCGACTGGCGCCTGGCCCATATGGCGCAAGAGGTCTCCGATACCGAACGCACCGCGCTGGAGTATGTGCTTGACGGCGACGAGGCACTGCGCGAGCTAGAAGTCGAGATCGAGCATGCCGGCGATGACGGCGAAAAGCTGGCACACCTGTTTGGCGCAATGGAGCAAATCGACGCCTACACGGCACCGGCACGGGCCGCGCAGCTGCTAAGCGGCTTGGGGTTTACCGGCAATGAGTTGGAGCGCCCGGTCAGTGCTTTCTCGGGCGGTTGGCGAATTCGCTTAAACTTGGCCCGCGCCCTGATGTGCCCATCCGATTTGCTGTTGCTGGATGAGCCCACCAACCACTTGGATTTGGACGCGACTTTGTGGCTTGAGCAGTGGTTGCAGCGCTACGCTGGCACCTTGTTGATTATCTCCCACGACCGCGACTTTTTAGACAACGTGGTCGAGCGCATCGTCAGTATCGAATCGAGCAAACTGGTGGGCTATAGCGGCAACTACTCGGCCTACGAGCGTCAGCGCGCCGAGCGTTTGTCCCAGCAACAGGCAGAGTTCACCAAACAGCAAGAGCGCATCGCCCACATCGAAGACTATATTCGCCGCTTTCGCGCCAAAGCCACCAAAGCCAAACAAGCGCAAAGCCGTATTAAGCAGTTAGAGCGCATGGAAACCATCGCCCCGGCCCATGTGGATTCGCCTTTTAGCTTTACCTTTACCGCCTCCGAGAAAGTCTCCGATCCGTTAATCGTGTTGCGCGAGATGACCATTGGTTATCCCGAGCGACAAATTTTAGGCGGCGTAGATATTAACATCGCGCCCGCCACGCGCATCGGTTTGCTCGGCCCCAACGGCGCGGGTAAGTCGAGCCTGATTAAAACCCTAGCTGGCACACTCGAGCCGTTAACCGGCGAGCGCGTCACTGGCGAGCATTTTAAGTTAGGTTATTTTGCCCAGCACCAGCTTGAGGCGCTGGATATGAACGCCTCACCGGCGCTGCATATTCAGCGTATTAGCCCTAAAGCCCGCGAGCAAGAAATTCGTAACTTTTTGGGTAGCTTTGATTTTATTGGCGATCGCGCCTTCGAGCCGATCAATCATTTCTCGGGGGGCGAAAAAGCCCGCTTAGCGTTAGCGCTTATTGCCTGGCAAAAACCCAACGTTTTATTGCTGGATGAGCCGACTAACCATTTGGATTTAGAGATGCGCCAAGCGCTGACCATGGCGCTGCAAGATTTTGCCGGCGCCGTGATTGTGGTATCGCACGATCGCCACCTGCTGCGCAACACCGTAGACGAGTGGCTATTAATTGCCGACGGCACTGTCGAAGAGTTTGACGGCGAGCTTGATGATTACTACCGCTGGCTGCTGGAGCGTAAAACCCGCAGCAACAAAACCGACAGCGCGCCGAGCGCAAACTTCGCGGCAAAACCTGCCGCCGATAAAAAAGCACAACGCCAAGAGGCCGCCGCCAAACGCGAGGCGCGCAAACCGCTGGCAAACCGCATTAAGAAACTTGAGTCCGAATTGGAAAAGCTGCAAACGAAAAACACGGCGCTGGAAGCCGAGCTGGCCGACACCACGCTATACGAAGACGAACATAAAGACCGGTTACAAAAACTGTTACAAAAGCAAATCGACATGCAGCGGCAAGTCGATGATTGCGAAGAGCAGTGGCTAGAGGCACAAGCCGAGCTCGAGGAGTTAGAAGACTAGCAAAGCCTCTCACTCCAATAAAAAACGGCGCCGTCAGCGCCGTTTTTTATTGCCTGCTTTAACGGTTAGCGCCGAAACCCGCCGCGCGCTGGCATCGGACGACTGGCGGCGCGATTCATACCGCGCTGGCGCGCTTGAAAATCACGATTTAAGTTGCTGCGATCAATCGTCGGCCTGGTGCTGGGGCGATTGTAATTGCCCGCCTGTGGACGATTGATCGACTCCGGCCGCTGTATAGTGTCGCGATTAGGCAAAGTTTCGGGTCGTTTTTTCGGCAGTGATTCACGAATCTCGTTAGTATTCCGATCCGTTTGCCAATCGCCTTTATCCCGCACTTGCCACTGGTCACCCATCTTGCGGGCGACATTGCCATTTCTATCGGCAAATACATTATTGTCGCGCCCTTTAGTCATTTGCGCCGTTTTTAAATTGCGCTTAACGGTTTCGGCGCTGGCATTGCGCGCACGGTTCTCGGACCGCTTATATAAATTGCGGTTTACGTTGCCGGCGGCAATATTATTTTTGTTTAAGTTGTTTTTAATGTGAGCACGATTGCCAATATTAACGTTGTTACCAATATTAATATTACCGGTATTAATCACCACCGGTGGACGATGGTAGCCCCCACCGTACCATCCGCCGCAACAACCCCAAGGCCGGTACGGGCCATGCCAACCGCCACCCCAACTGGCGCCAAAACTAAAAAAGCCATTGCTCCAGCTCACACCCACATTCCATCCCGTCCAAGGGTTATAGCCCACATGCAAACCCCACGTGGGCGGGCGTGGATAATAATAGCTGCCCCAGTAAGGCGGGTAATACCAGCCGGTGCCATACACGGGTACACCATAGTAAGGAAACGACCACATATAACCCGGACGATAACCGACGTAGACGACCTCGGGGGTCGACTCGTACACCTCGACATAGGTGGTGTTATACACCGGCGAGCTGGGGGGAATTTTATTGATCTCGTCTTCGGGAATCGTATCGGCAACTTGCCAGGGGCCGGTAGGCTTTGCCGCCACAAACCACACAGCATTATCGACCGCGTAGTATTTGTTATCGATCTTCAACACTTGGGCACCTGTATTAACAGCGTAGGCGACCTCAGTTCCTTTAATATCTTCAAAGGTGGGCGTTCCGTCATAGCTTACCTCAAGCGTGGCCTCGCTGCGCTTTACCGCGGTCGTCTGCGGTATTTGCGCATCCAGTAAAGCATCGTCAGCTTCTTCTGTACCGGCTACCGAGACCCGTAAGCCACCAATATCCGAGGCCGGCGGAATATCACTAAAGCTGCTCGGCAACCGGTCGGCGCGAACAAACTGCCAGGGGCCGTCTTGATCTTTGGCGCGATACCAGCGACCAGACAACAACAGATACATTTGGCCGCCTTCGATATCGCGCAACCAAGGGGTTTCGGTATTTTCGACGTACAATAATTTTCCCCCAGCCAGACTCTTCCAGTTAGGCTTGCCCTGGGTGGCAATCAGCTCGGTCGGTTCAGTGGCGACCACCACTGCGGGGGGATTGGCATCGGCGGGGGTGTCAGTTTCGGGCTCGGGTAACATGGCCACTAAATCAGGCGGTGGACTGTTCGTGGTTTGCCAAGGACCAAGCGCCGATTTCGCGCTGTACCAAAAGTTACCACTGCTGAGATAAAAGCGATTTTGCGACTTGTTGTGAACCACCAAAAACGGGGTGTTTAACGCGCGCTCGTAGGGGCTGTCCTCTACCGCCGAAAAATTCGGTTTGCCGTCATACAACAGCAGTACCGCCAGCTCATCGGCAAACCTAATCTCGGGCGCTTCGTTTTTCAACTCGGCTAAACTCTGCTGTTCTAGCTCGGCGTTTTCTAAACTGGCGGATAAACTCTCTAGGCTAATGGTAAAGCCCACCGTGGGGATGGCCGCCTCCACCACTTGGGTAAAGCGCGCCTCATCGGCGGCCTCCGAGTCGGGCCAGCCGACGCGGGTCACGGTAATATCGCGCACCAATACCTTGCCCGAATCGCGGTTGGTATCAATTCTGGCATCAAACCAAAAAGCGCCAAACACCGGGTCTTTTTGCCCCTTTAATTCAAGCGACATAGCGGCCCGTCCGCGCAACTGATTACCGGTTATTTTTTCGGGTTGCGGTTGATAAACGACAATCAACCCCTCATCGGCCGTTATCTGCTGCGGCCACTCAATGGCGTTAGCAGCGCTCGCCAACAAGACAAGCCATACGCCCACAACACTCGCTATCCATTTCATCCGTGCCATAACCCACCTCAGTGAAGCAATGCTTTTGCTGAGTTTAGCAGCTAACCGACACTCTAACCCCAAGCCTATCAACTAAGATGCATTACAGAATTTAAGGCCAAGGCCGATAACCTAAAATCGTCTGCGTATTTTGCGCCAAATGGCGAGCTTAGCTGACATTTCTGTTGGTACGAAAAACGTTAACGGCCTACCAAACGACCGGACAACTCAATCAAGTGAGACACTTTATGAAATGGTTAACCCGCAGTATGCAAACCCGCCTCGTTGCTGTGGTTGCGTTGGGCATTGCCGGACTGTTGCTGGCTGCCGAAGTGGCGATTGCGATGCTCAACACCCAGCTCACAAACTACAATCAGTTAATTGAGCGCAATATTGCCTATGAGCGCAGTATCTCCACGATGAATTTCGCCTTTAAGGTGCAGGTTCAGGAGTGGAAAAATGTGCTATTGCGCGGCACCGATCCCGTCCAACGCGACAAATACTGGAGCCGCTTTGTTGACGCCCAAAGCGATATTCAAAATACTGGCAAAGCTCTAACCCAAGAACTGCCAGATGCCAATTCGCGCGAGCTGTTAAACCAGTTTCTTTTGGTCCATGCCAAGGCATTCAATAATTATCAACAAGGCTTTGAGCGCTTTGCCACTAGCGGTTACAACCCGGCGGTAGGCGACCAAGCTGTGGCCGGCATCGATCGTGAGCCGAGCCGTTTGCTGCAAGAGGCCGCCGACCTTATCGCCAAAGACGTTAAAGTGGCCGCCGCCGCAGTGCGGCACACCAGTCAGCAAGTATCTTTTTGGGCGCAGGTGGTTACCTTTGCGGTCGCCTTGATTGCGCTTGGCGTGTTGTGGCTACTGCTGCGCTCGTCACTTATTCGCCCTCTGCAGTCGATTATGGGCCACATTAAACATATGGCGAGTGGCGACTTCTCACAGCCGTTTCATTTGCAACGCCAAGACGAGCTGGGCCAGTTGGGAGACAACCTGCGCAATATGCAGCAAGAGATGCGCTCGGTGGTAGGCTCGGTAAAAGCCACCGCCGTGCAGCTCGGCGATGCCTCGGCCAATATCAATCAAACCGCCTCCGATATTGCCCGCCATATTGGCGCAACCGAAAGCTCGACCGATCAGGTGGCGGCGGCCGTTAACGAAATGTCGTCGACCGTACAAGAAGTGGCCAATAACGCCTCCGGTGCGGCTGAAGCGGCTGGCGCCGCCGATAAAAGCGCTCGCACAGGGCAGGGCGTCATGGAGCAAACCGTATTGGCCATTAGCCAGCTCTCAACTCAAGTGGGGGAAGTGGGCCAGGCAATGGCACAACTGGAGACCGAGACAGACAGTATCGGCCGTGTTCTTGGCGTTATCAAAGACATTGCGGAGCAAACGAACTTGCTTGCCCTTAACGCGGCCATTGAAGCGGCGCGAGCGGGAGATCAAGGCCGAGGCTTTGCCGTGGTCGCCGATGAGGTCCGGGCACTGGCGCAGCGCACTCAGCAATCTACCGCCGAGATCCAAAACATTATCGAAGCCGTGCAAGCCGGCGCCAGCCGAGCGAGTCACGCGATGGAGACCGGGCAACAGCAAACTGAGCGTACCGTATCACTGGTGGACGAGACCGGACGAGCCATTCGCGACATCTCAGATGCGATTAACGCCATTGTCGGGATGAACACTCAAATTGCCACCGCTGCCGAAGAACAAAGCTACGCCGCAGAAGAGATCAATCAAAATGTGGTTAAGGTGGTCGAGCTGGTACAGCAAGCCCATCAAGCGGCGCAGCATTCGACCCAGACGGCCAACGAGCTGGATACCACGGCGCAAAAACTATCGGGGCAAATAACACATTTTGTGGTTTAAGCGCCCAGGTTAGATTGCCTTTACAACGGGCTAGAGTGCACTTACACCTAGCCCTAAAACAGAGAAACACACCGCTACTCTCACCGGCGCCGACTATCGCACCGGCCAGTAAACGCGATGGATACAGCCGCTTTAGCGCAAACCTAAAAACATTGGGGGTTATCGTGTAAAGCGTGAAATAATTCACGTTGAAAAACTGGGTGGCATTAAAAAAACCGCTACACTCTTCGCACACAAGCGCCATACTAATCGCGCTAAGAGGTGCCCATGGAACTTTATCTCGCCAGTGTGGTGATGCTACTCACCATCGCCGCCGCCGTTTACACCCAGGCGCAACTCGCAAAACATATCAGCAATAGCGCTCAACGTTGGGTGGTACGTACTAGCCTAATCGCTATTGGTATTGGGTTTGCCTGGGTGAGCAATAGCACCTATCAACCTAGCGGCGCACTCCAGTTCATCGTGTGTATTACAGCGTTCTGCGTTACCCACGTGCCCTCTGCTTGTATTTTATATTTAAAGCGCAAGCGGGCAGCCCAGCGTTAAGTGGATAAACCCACTCGGCAATACCTCACCTCATTTGTGCTAGGCATAGCGCATCTATCAACATTTTCTAAAGTGCTTATTGGCCACCATGGCAATCGACAGAACGCCGACTAAGTTGCATTAGTTAACGCCCAAAAACGCTACAGTACACGGCGAGCGATTAGGTGATTTACAGGTAAGCGGTCAGCACGCCATTAAAGAGCTAAACCATTAGCCAGCGGCGACAACGTTGCCTCGCAACACAACAATAATGCCCCTCAATCAAACAGGATGATTGCTCATGAATGCACTTAGTAACGTAAAATTACTCGCAAAAATGACAGCGCTGTCTGCGGCGCTAATAGGGCTCAACGCTCAGGCGGCCGATAAAGTTGTCGGCTATATTCCGTCATACAAAAATATGACGGCGGTGGTGGATTCGGTGGATCTCAGCCAACTAACCCACATTAACCTGTCGTTTTTAAACCCCAATGCCAACGGCGTGGTTACCGCTGGCGGCGACCCGGTGTGTATGCCAGGTACCTTTGGCGCCAATGTCACCGGCTCCGAGCTAAGTTATGTCATCAATAAAGCTCACCAAGCCGGTGTTAAAGTACTGGTATCGGTGGCCGGCGGCGTGATTCCCAGCTGCTCCGGCGATTGGCAAACTCTGCTGAGTCCGGCTAACCGCGCCAATACCGTGAATAACCTGCTCAACTTTGTCAGCAGTTACAATTTAGACGGCTTGGATGTGGATATCGAAGGCGTGGTGTTAACCGCCATCGACAACGCTGGCAACTACACGCCGTTTATCCAGGCGCTGCGCAACGGTTTGCCCAGCGGTAAGTTGCTTACCTCAGCCACCGCCTCTTACAACGGCGGTATGGTGCCCACCTCGTCACTGCCTTACTTCGATTTCGTCAACATCATGTCCTACGATGCGGTAGGCCCCAGCTGGGGAGTGTCGGGTAACGAGCACTCAAGTTACGCCCAAGCGCAATCGGACATTGCCACTTGGAAGGCGCGCGGGTTAAGTAAAGACAAATTAGTACTCGGCGTACCTTTTTACGGTTATGGCTTTGGCGGTTATGCCCCCAGCTATTCAATATCAGACATAGTGGCGCAGTTTGGCGCCGGCGCCGCGCAACAAGACGTGATTGGCAACTTATGCAGTGGTTGCAGCTACATTACCTACAATGGCCTGCCCACTATTCGCGCCAAAACCCAGCTGGCTCTGCAAGAGGGCTCGGGTGTGATGATTTGGGAGCTGTCGCAAGATGCCAGCGGCAGCAACAGCTTACTCAGTGCCATTAACAACAAGATGGACGCGGGCGGCGGCCCGGGCAACACCGGCGACTGCCCGGCCTGGGTTGAAGGTACCCCCTATGACGTCGGCGACGTGGTGTTGTATCAGGGTGGCTATTACGTCGCCGAGTACGCCAATCCGGGCTACATCCCCACAGTCAGCACCTACTTTTGGAATCCAACCACCGCCGCCGCTTGTGGCGGAGAAAACCCCACGGGCTTTAGCCAAAAAGTTGAGGCGGAGGGGTTCACCAACATGAATGGCGTACAACTTGAAGCCACCAGTGACACCGGTGGCGGCCAGAATGTTGGCTGGATTGATAGCGGCGACTGGATGGCCTACTCGGCGATGAGCGTACCGGTTGCCGGCAACTACCGTGTCGAGTTGCGGGTGGCTAGCCCCAGCGGCGCACAACTGTCGCTGGATTTAAACGGCGGTCAGACCCAGCTAGGATTAGTGGATATACCCGCAACCGGTGGCTGGCAGAACTGGCAAACCGTCAGCTTAGATGTACCACTGCCCGCCGGGCCTTTTAGTTTTGGTATCTACGCTCCGGTCGGCGGTTGGAACATTAACTGGTTCAGCCTGACCCAGCTGTAAAACCATACACCAGCCTCGGGCGCAACGCCTGAGGCTGGCATAGCCTCGACGTCTCATCGCTTAATAGCAGCTAATTTTGCACTCAGCACGCACCTCCTGCGCTAGGCAGCGTCTCAACAAACTTGCTATGATCAGCTAATAAATGCGCCATCGGCGTCCACCTAAAAATCAACCTAGCCATGACAATGCACCACCCTAAAGGCTTTACCCTTATTGAGTTAATCGCCGTCATCCTTTTATTGGGCGTTCTCGCGGCTGTTGCCGTGCCGCGGTTTATCGATTTAAAAAAGGCCTCGCTACAGGCGACCATGGAGTCTATGACCGGCGCAATGAAAAGCGCGGCAACCATGATTTATGCAAAATCCGAAGTAGAGGGTGTGGCCGATCTTGCCAGCAGCAGTGTGGATATTGACGGCACCAGTGTTGCCACTGTGTACGGTTACCCCTCGGGCACAGCAGCGGGTATTGATAAAATGATGAACGCCAGTGGCTGGCAAAAACGCCCCAGCATATACAGTGGGGCCTGGGTGTATTGGCACGGTGTGATTCAAGAGGATGCCGGTGACGCGCAATGCTATTTACGCTACCGCCAACCCACCGGCCCCAAGCTGGCACCGGTGGTCGATGTGCAAACGTCGGGCTGTTAATCGGCGGCTTTTTCTTCCACCGGTAAACTCAGCGAAAACGGCATCAGCGGCAAGCCGCTGCGATTTTTTACATTGGCTTTATCCGGAAAGTCGGCCCAGCCGTAACGCACTCGCGTCGGGGCTTTTACTTTATCGCTCCAGACCAAAATGTGATCACCCTGTAATTCCGCTTTGGCCCAAACAAACTCCCCATCGCCGCCGGCAATGGCAAAACCGCTGGGCTTGCCTTTACTGACCAAGCCACGGCTGGCGTGGGCAACGCTGATCAGAATTTTATCCTCCTCAATACTCATGCGATAAGCGGCGGGGCTATCAGCGGCGAGTTTCGCTTCAGCGTAAACAAGCTTGCGCGCGGCCAGAGCCAAACGATTGGCAACGCCTTTTTTGTTAAGCGGGTGAATGTCGTTCCACTCACCGAGCCCCAGGTTTACAGTCAACGCGGTATTGGGCTCGCTGAGTACATGAGCTTGCGAATCACGCATGACCGCCCAATCGCTGGGCTGATTGGCATCGTCGGTAAGCGCACCAAAGCCCGGTAACTGCGCCACAATAAACGGCAGCCGTGGCTGCTTAAAGTGCGCGCGCCAATCGCGCACTAAAGCCGGCAGCAACTGGGCGTACTCGGCCGCCGCGCCGACGTTAGACTCACCCTGATACCAAATCACACCTTTAAAAGGCACATTAAACAAGGGCGACAGCATCGCGTTGTACATGCCCACCGGCTGTAAAAAATCCCAAAAAGTGGTGGGCGGTGTGGGCGTGTGGTTAACGCCAACCCGATACCGCCATTCGCCGGCTAAGTCGATAGACTTACTCGCCAGCTCTAACGCGTAGGGTTTATCAGGCACAAAACCACCGTCGTTATTATTGGTAATCAAGCGCACGGTAATCTCGTTAGCGCCGGCCTTTAACACCCCTGTGGGCACCGGATAAATACGCGGCGGATACTGATAGGTGATATTGCCCACTTGCTGACCATTCACATAGGCGGTATCGGCATCGACGATTCGTCCCAGGCGCAACGTGGCCGCTTGGCCGGCGGCAGACTCGGGCACCATCACGGTTTTTTTCAACCAGACCACACCGTTGATCTCACCCAAACCGCGCTCGGACCAAAAGCCCGGCAATTTAATCGCTTGCCACTGGCTGTCGACATCGGCCATACGCCAATTATCCGCTAAGCCTTGGTCGTGTTTATTAATGTAGCTGTACCACTGATCGCTCGCTTTGCGGTCGGCGGCTTTTTGCGCGTCCACATAGCCGGGTTTTGCATTTTGCTCGGCCTGCGCTAAGTAATGCGGAAACGCTTTTAACGCCTCGGGGCTCATCCACGACTGCGCCGTAGAGCCGCCATAAGCGGCGGTGACAATACCCACCGGCACGTCTTCGGCTTGCTCGATGGCCTTGGCAAAAAAGTAACCCACTGCCGAAAAATCCGGCAGGGTATCGGGCGCGGCAGCCACCCAACTACCCTCGGGCACGTCAGTTTGCGGGGCTTGGTAATCGACCACTTTAGGCACCTTAAACTGGCGGATACGGGTATTGGCCGACTTAGCTATCTCATCGGCGTACTTCTCGGCCACCCGCGCCATGGGCAGCTCCATGTTGGATTGCCCGGAAGCCAGCCAAACATCGCCAAAGTAAACGTCTGCTAGTTCAATACGATTATCACCCGCTAGTGTCACGGTATGGGGCCCACCAGCACCGAAGGTATTGCTGGAGCTGATACGCCACTGGCCGTCAGCGTCCGCCTGGCCGCTGGCCACTTGCTTGCCATCCACACTCAAGGCCACAGCCTCGCCTGGGTCTGCCGTGCCCCAAAACACCACGGGTTGATCGCGCTGTAAGATAGCACCATCGGACAAAATCCGTGGCAGCTGCACATCGGCGGCCGCGCTAAAGGACGTTATAGAAAGGGCCACCGCGAATGGCGCGATTAGCAGGATACGGGCGTTACTCACTATACTCATTGGGTGTACTCTTGATACTTATAATAGTCTCACCGACTATAACAAAGGCTAGCCGCGCTCGCTATAAGCCTTGCTCAGCACAACAACAAAAGCCTTCTGCCAGTGCCGCTTAGCCAGAGCATAATTCGAGCCTCGCATCGGCGTTTAGCGCTTGCAGGCCACCGCCGTAAAAAAGTGCCAGTGCTTAGCGAGGCCCTGTAAGGTGGTGCCCGGTTCATCGGTTGTCTGCCACGATTGAATGTCAAACGGCACCAGCAGTTGCTCAACCTCACGCTGGGTAAAAGCGCTGACGTTCAATGCCGGCTCGCGCGCCCAGGAGTCGTTCACACCGAGTATATCAACACTCAGCACGCCACCTGCGGGTAAACACTCGGTGATAGCCTCCCAGGCAGCGGCAAACTGTGACGGCGGACAAAAGAATAAGCTGCGATGGGCCAACACCAGGCTCGCCCGCGGATAGCGATAATCGACAAAACTCGCACACTGCAAATGTACACCGGGGTCATCGCCATAGCGCTCTCGGCAGTATTCGATGGCTGCCGCCTCGGCGTCATAGCTTTATACGGTATAGCCTTGCGAGCGTAAATAGGGAATATCCAAGCCCGAGCCACAACCCGCATCCACAGCGACTTTGGCAAGCTGACCGGCGGCTAACGCAACCGCTTGCTCGGTAAGATCGCGATGGGGAAACCCCTCGGTGCGAGCGTAAAAGTCGCGCCAGCTTTCATGTGAGCGGGGCGGCGCTGGTGATGTGCGAGTGACCTTTGAGGTGTCTGGCATCATGCCTCCTTGTCATCCAAGCCACGAGTATAACCTCATGGTGATCAGATGCACCTTCCATCCCAGCTGTTACACGCGAGCTAGCCCCGGCCGCCGCGCTGATTAACAATGCGCTCGAGGGTGTTGATATTGCGCTGTATTTCACCGCTGGGTTGCTCGCGATATAAATCGCGCAGCAACGTCAAAGACTCGCGGTAGCGCTCTTGGTTGATCAACGCCTGGGCTTTGCCCATTAGCGCCTGCTGCCGATAACCGGGTAGCGCGGCCGCTCGGGAGTAGAGCATCTCGGCCTCGGCGTAGGCCTGAGCGTTGGTTTTTAACCGCGCTAGATCGACGATGGCATCGGCAAAGCTGGGGTCGAGCTCGATGGCGTTTTGCATGGCAGCCATGGCGTTTGTTTGCTCGCCGCGATGCTCCGCCAAGCGCGCCTGCAGATGCAAGCGGCGGGCGTTATCGGTACTGCTGAGTTTGCTTTTGTGCGCGTCGATGCTTTGCAACAATTGGCCGGCGGCGCGCCATTGCTCTTCGCTCATCATCCAACTGGCGAGGCGACTTAAGTAGCCCATATTGATGTCGCCGGCGGCGAGGTTTTTATCCAGCAGTGCGAGCGCGCGGGGAAAGTTGCCCGCTTGCATATGCAGCTGCGCCGCGGCTTGGCGGTTGGCGCTGCTCACACCGCCCAAACGAATGGCCACCTCCAAGCTGCTTAAGGCCTGATCGGAATGATGCTGGCGCAACTGCACTTGGGCGCGCTGCACCCACAGCTCGGCGTCATCGCTGCGCTGGTTAATTAAATCGCCCAGCAACGCCTCGGCGCTGTCGTACTGACCCGATTGAGTCAGCGCGTAAAGCAAACCCGACTGCCAATCGCGATTGTCCGGATCGAGCACCAACGCTTGCTGGTACGCCTCGGCGGCGGCAAAGCTTTGGCCGGCTTTTAAATTGATGTAGCCCAAATAGCCGTATGTGGTGGAGTCGGTAATCCCCAAACTGACCGCGCGGGCCAGCGAGGTGCGCGCCTCGCGGTATTGCTCATCGGCAATGGCGGCCAGTGCTAACGCTCGGTGGGCGCGGGCAAAGTCGGGCAATAATGTTAACGCGGCGCGATAACTCTGCGCAGCGGCTTGGTTGTCCTTCAGTTGTTGCTCTATTTGGCCGCGCAATAACCAGAGCGCAGCGCTTGGCTCATCGCTTTGCTGCGCTGTTAGCAGTGCTAACGCCTCCGTGTACTGCTCGGCCTGCAACAGCGGGCGCAGTTGCTGCGCGAGCGGTTGTTCAGCAGCGGCTAAACTAGCCTCGCGCTCGCCCAAAATGGCCGTGCCCGCCGGCAGCTGCCATTGCGGCGCGGTGATCTCGATGGCAATGCGCGGGTCGACCCCGGCGTTTTTGCCGGTGGCTGACTGCGCGCCAAAGGCAACCGCTAACACACTGGTAAACGCTACAACACAAGCGAGGCGAGACTTCATCATTTGGCAAACTCCACGGGCCAGGTAAACACGGCGCGAACCGGCTGACCTTTTTTGGTCGGGCTGGTAAAACGGGTTTTTTGCACCACTTTATCAATCAGCGGCTGCAATTCGGGGTAGGGGTTAGAGCGCACTCCGCGCAAGCTAACGTGGCCGTTCTCGTCGATCATCACATCCAGCTCCACCGTCGCCTGAGTAATACCCCGGCGCACCAAGCTATTAGGGAACACTGTGCGCGGGCTGTTAACCACCTGCGGCAACTGATCCAGCTCGGCCAAGCCAAACGCCTCCCAATTAA
The DNA here is from genome assembly GCF_963972205.1 of uncultured Gilvimarinus sp. Lineage (NCBI taxonomy): Bacteria > Pseudomonadati > Pseudomonadota > Gammaproteobacteria > Cellvibrionales > Cellvibrionaceae > Gilvimarinus > uncultured Gilvimarinus sp. The sequence continues at coordinate 98,622 of NZ_CAXAUC010000006.1, forward strand.
CTGTTAGCTGGGTGCTCCATTCGGGGGTACTGGCCAGTTGCGGCACCTCGGGCTCGGCCAACTCCAGTTGCGCATCCAGCTCTGGCACGCCCAGCTCGACGCTGGCACCGCCGCTGGCGATATTTAGCTCCACCGCCGTGGCCGTGCTCTGTTGCTGAGTCTGCGGCTTCGGGGGTGGCGGCGGTGGCGGCGGGGCCGACAACTCGATACTGCGCACCTCGACCTGATCGGGCTGCAACAGCGGTTGGTTTTGCAGCCACTGCTCGGCACCGATCAAAATCGCCACCAGCAACACGCCTAAGCTCAGGGCAATGGCCCGTCGGTGAGTGCTTTTCATTACCGGCTCTGGGTCGCGATATTAACGCTGGTAGCACCGCCGAGTTTGGCCTCGTCGATCACCTCGACCAACAGCTCGGTAGGCACTTGTTTATCGGCCTGCACCACCACCGGTGGCGGCTCGCTGCGGCTTTGCTGGGCGAGTGCCGCGCGCACACCGGACACCCCAATATTGGTGCCGTCGTACATAACTTCACCAGCGCTGGTAATGGCAATCAGCATGACCTGCTTTTGCAACTGCTCGCTCGATACCGCCTGGGGCTTATCGACCTCGACGCCGGTTTCGCGCACGAACACGGTGGTGACAATAAAGAAGATCAGCAGGATAAACACCACATCCAACAGCGGCGATAAATCGATACCGCTTTGGTGGGTTTCTTCTAAGCGTTGGTGCAAACTCGGCTTCACGCTTGGGCTACCTGTAAACGGCTCCAGCTAGTGGCGCGGCGGCGCAACCAACCCAGCAGCATCCAACCCGGCACCACCATCAGCAGGCCCAGTTGGGTGGTCATAAGCGCATCGGCGATGCCGGTGGTCAGCAACTCTTGCTGATCAAGCTGGCCACTGGCCATGCCTTTAAAGGTCACCAATAAACCGGCGATGGTGCCCAGCAAACCCAGCAACGGCAAGGCGGCTAGCATGGGATTAATGGCCCCGAGCCAATGCTGCACTTGTTTGTGCCAATCGCTGCTTTGTGGCTGTAACAGTAAATCCAAAATCAGGCCGTACACCACCACCGCCAGCGCGATGATCAGCCAGATAATCAGGTTATCCCAATGTAGGTTCACGATTGTGCTCCTTGAGCTTTTGGCTCGGTCTCGATTTGGCTAAATTTGATGGCATCCGTCTCCAGCTGGCTGTAGTAAGACTTAACCCAGCGCTGCAGTACGGCGTGCAGTAACAACGCGGGGATGGCCACCACCAGGCCTAACTCGGTGGTGATCAGCGCCTCGGAGATACCGCCGCTCACCACGGACGGATCGCCGGCGCCAAACAGCGTCATCATTTTGAAGGTTTTGATCATGCCCGATACGGTACCCAGCAGCCCCAATAAGGGCGAGACAGCGGCGGTAATGGCAATGGCGCCCAACCAATACTCCAAGCGGTGTTTGTGCTCAAGCAAGCAGGCAAACAAGCGATCGTCGCGCTGCTGGGAGGTGCCGCTGGCGCGGGTAATTTCGATCATCTCGCGCTGTGCGCCCTGGGCTTGCTGCGCCAGCTTGTTAAGCGCGGAATCGCCCTCGCCACTTTGCACCAGCTTCTCGCAGCGCTCGGCCAGTGCCGGCAGGAGTTTTGGCTCGCGCCACAGTTGCAGCGCTTTGCCCAAACCAATTACCAAGGCAAACAACGCAAAGCCTAGGATGGGCAGTACCCACACGCCGCCCTTGGTTAAGTGGGCCAATACGGACTCTTGGTTTTGCGACAACGCCAGCGCGCGGTTTAAGGTGGGGTCAAAGCTCACATTGCCACGGCCAGTGCTTTGCAGTTGTTGTAACTGCTCTAGCGCACCACCGCTTAATTCCAGCGCCGCCACGGGCAATGGTTGATCCTCATTGCGTTGCAGCAAACCGCCGCGTTCGGCATCGGCCTGTAAATACCACTCCACCGGGCCGACTTTAATTTGCGCCGCGCTCACGACTTCGCCGCTGGGGCTCACGAGCGATGCGGTGTGCCACTCGGGGTACAACTGTTGCTCCATATCCTGCAAGCGCAGCTGCAACCAGTCGAGCCCGGCGCTAAAGTTTTGCCTTACCGGTAAATCGCGTTCGGTGCCACGGGCGAGTTGCTGGTGTTGCCCAGCCAACAAGTTGTGCTGATAACGGCCCTGGTTGCGCCACTCGGCCAAGCGCTCGCGCAGCTGATCCAAACTTAAGGTTTGCTCATCGGCTAAGCGGCGGGCGACGGCCGTCTCTTGGCGCAGTTGGCGTACGTCGTCACTCAAGTTATGCAGCTTTTTACCCAGCGCGGTGCGCTCGGCGGTGAGTTGTTTTTGCGTGCTCGCCAGGTTTTGTTGCGCACTTTTAATATCGGCCACCAGTGAGGCCTCGACTTTACTCGGCAAGCCATCGGCGGACACGACCGCCGAGCACAACAATAACGGCAGTAGCACGCGCAGGGTTTTAGTCACCAGCTTCATTGGTCACCTCCCACAGCGCTCGCCAGTGGTGCGGGCACCATCGCGGGCTCTCGCTCGCCTTTCAGCATGGCGACAATCGCGCGCACATCGGCCGGGTCGATATCCGCCTGTTCTTGCCACTGCCAACCGCTGGCGGTGGCCGTGCCGCGGCCAAAGTACTGATCATCGGCGCTGATGTACCAGCCTTGTGCAACACCTAAATAGACTTGATCGGCTAAGATTTCGCGGCCGTCGGTTAGCGTCATCGCGGTGGTATTTAAGGCAACCCGGGCATTAAATCGGTCAAAATCGGCCACCAGTGCCAACAGCGCCTGCAAGCGCTCGCTGCTATCGAGCGCCTCGGCGCCAAGCTTGGCTAATGACTCGCGCCACTTAGCGGCCAGCGGCGGCGGCAATTGCGGCGCCACTCTTTGTACCTGTTGATAGGCGCGCTCTAACTGACCCTCAAGCGCCTGCTGATCGGTCTCCATCTGCTCTTGCTCAAGCAGCAATTGTGCGCGGGCCTCGTCGACCTCGCTGCGCTCACCTTTATTGGCCGCTAGCGCCTGCTTTAGCTCTTTTTGCTCGGCCTCTAATAATGACACTTGCTGGCGCAACGCCGCCTCTGTGAGCGCCCAATCGGTTTGCATCTGATTGCGCTGCTGCTCCAGGCCAACCCACTGGGATACTAATTGTTCAGCAGCCGTCGTAGCCGGCTCGGCCTGAATGAGCCCAGACATCACGAGCAGGCTTGAACACAGCAAAGAGCGGCGCAGTAAAAAAGGGAGATTCATGGGTACAGGTACATCCGAATTAGCTAGATAACAAATAGTTCCATAGTATTTCACTAATAATAACGCAAATTGTTTTTATTTACATCGGTTTTGCGGTATTCTAATGAGAATGAGTCGTATTAAATTAATACCTCACCCAAAAACCGTTTAATGCTCTTTTTAAAGGAATCAGCTTCATGAACTACCGTCACCTCCCCATCACCATCGGCGCCGTCCAACGCTGCGCACTTGCCAGCGCCGTAGGCTTTGCCATGAGCAGTACCGCCTTTGCACAAACCTCTGGGGAAGGTGCCGTATTGGAGAAAACCCGTATCGAGAGCACCGATGAGCGCTCTTATAAAGTCGATTCGATGAGCTCACCCAAGCGCACCCAACCGATCCTGGATACCGCCGCGACCCAGTATGTGTTGACTGAACAAGTGATGGGCGACCAAGGCGTTGATTCGCTGCAGCAAGCGCTGCGCAACGTGCCGGGCATTACCATTGCCGCCGGCGAGGGTGGTACCAACCCAGGCGACAACCTGAGCATTCGCGGCTTTGACAGCAGTGAAAACATCTACGCCGACGGCGTGCGCGATACCGCCGTGTACGAACGCGATGTGTATAACCTAGAGCAACTAGAAGTCACCCTCGGCCCCTCATCTACCTACAACGGCCGCGGCTCAACGGGTGGCTCGGTTAACTTAATCACCAAAACCGCAAAATTTGATACGGCTTATCGCGGTACCGTTAAAGCCGGTAACGATGATCAGCTGCGCGCTACTATCGACTTGAATCAGCAACTCAGCGACACCGTCGCAGGGCGATTAAACCTATTGGTGGAAGACAGCGGCACTCCCGGTCGCGATGTGGTCGAAAATACCTCTGTAGGTATCGCACCATCGCTGGCAATGCAGCTGGGCGAGGCGACCCGCTTAGACTTGTACGGTGAATACTTAGATCAGGACAATATCCCTGACTTCGGTATCCCGATGTTTACCCGCGACAACGGCGAAGTGTATATCCCCGATGGCACCGCCGATAATTTTTACGGTTTTGCCGAAGGCCGCGATACCGAAGAAGTCGACGTAATGACCTTCTCGGGTAAAATCAGCCACGACTTTAGTGACAACACGCGCTTAACCAGCTTGCTGAAGTACACCGAAAACGATTTGTTTTACGTGCGTACCTCGCCGCGCTTTAGCCGTACCGACCCAGACAACTTTGCTCGTCGGGACGACATTAAAAGCAAATCACAGTCGCGCGATATCGTCACCAGCCTGACCGACATCACCACGCAATTTAACACCGGCTCCGTTCAGCACGATTTTAACGTCGGCGTAGAGCTAACTCAGGAAAACCTAGACCAGTACGTGGTTAACGTTGAAAGCGGTGATTACCCGGTCGATACGCCTTTGTACAGCCCCAACCCCAACGACACCTGGGTTGGTAGCATCAGCGAGGACAAAAGCCAAATTCGCGCCTCTGAGAGTGAAACCTACGCAATCTACGCGTTTGATACTCTGACTTTAAACCAACACTGGGAATTAACCGGTGGGGTGCGTTTAGAGCAGTTCGACTTAACCTACAGCCAAAACTACACCAGCAGTGGCCGCAGTGGCGAAACTCCGCCATTCTCACTAGATAGCAGCGACACCATGCTAAGCTGGAACGCCTCGACCGTTTATAAACCCGCCGAAAATGGCTCGATTTACTTTGGTGTCGGTTCTGCGTTTACCCCAGCGGGCAATGGCTTAACCCTAAGCGCTGACACCGCCGATCTCGACCCGGAAGAAGCCCTAAGCTACGAGCTGGGCACCAAGTGGGATCTGTTTGGTGGCAACTTGTTAGCATCGGCCGCTGTGTTCCGCACCGTGCGCACCAACGCGCAAACCACCGACGCCGATGGCGAGGGCATTGTTCTGGACGGCGAGCAGCAAGTGGACGGCATTGAGTTTGGCTTGACGGGTAACATCACCGACGCACTGCAAATTCAAGCGTCGGCGGCGATTATGGATTCTGAGGTGACCGAGTCAAACGACCCCGAAGAACAGGGCAACGAGCTGGTCTTAACCCCCGACAACACCTTAAGCATCTGGGCCAACTACACCGTAACCGACAGCCTAAAAATCGGTGGTGGAGTACAGCACATGGGTGAATATTCCGTGCGCGACGGCGTTACGGTACCCAGCTATCAAGTGCTACAATTGATGGTCTCTTACCAGCTAAACGACGCTATTTCGTTCCAGCTAAACGGTGACAACTTGGCCGACGAGCGTTACATTTCATCGTCACGTCCCGGCGGTCACGCCTACGTGGGCGACGGCCGCTCAGTCACCTTAGGTGCAAACTTTAGCTTTTAATGTAAATGCTAAAAAACGGCCCGCCGGTTTTTAGGTGGGCTACCAAACAGCCCTCGCGTTTGCCGGGGCTGTTTTTGTTTTTAGACTTTGAGGAAATCCTATGCTGCATCGCATCGCATCCGTACTGACCAAAGCGCAGGTACAACACGCCCGCGAGCGTTTGGCCGAGAGTGACTGGATCGATGGCCGGGTAACCGCTGGGTTTCAATCGGCGCAAGCCAAACACAATATTCAACTGCCCGAGAATTCACCCGTTGCCCGCGAGCTGGGCGATATGATTTTATCGGCGCTGGGCGCCAACCCGCACTTTATGTCGGCGGCGCTGCCCAATAAAATATTTCCACCGCTGTTTAATTGTTATCGCGAAGGCCACAGTTTTGGCAACCACGTGGATAACGCCATTCGCCCCGTGCGCGGCACAGCGGTAAAAATTCGCACCGACTTGTCCATGACTTTGTTTTTGTCGGAGCCAGACGAGTACGACGGTGGCGAGCTCATTATGGAAGACACCTACGGCAACCAGAGCGTCAAGCTCGGCGCCGGCGATTTAGTCCTGTACCCCTCGACGAGCTTACACCGGGTCGAAGCCATTACCCGCGGCCAACGCATTTCATCATTCTTTTGGCTGCAAAGCATGATACGCAGCGACGAGCAGCGTCGCATTTTATTTGATCTAGACCAATCCATTCAGGGCATCACCACCGATTACCCAGACGACCCACGGCTGGTTTCTCTGACGGGTGTGTACCACAATTTGTTGCGCCAATGGGGCGAGTGTTAGTCGCCGCTGGCTGCATGTTTATTACTCTACTAACCCACGCTACGGAGCTTGATAAAACCAGTAATACCGGGCAGTTAGTGTTGTCCGCTTTTGCTCAGCAACGGGCTGCCAATTGCCAGCGTATTATTTGGCAGCGTAAACAACCCGATGCCGAATTACTCCTGCGCATTAACGCTATGCCCAGCGCATTGCTGTACCCAGCACCCAATGGGCAAGCACCCATCCTGCTACAAGAGCCCCGCCATACACCACTGCCCGAGCATATCATTTTGTTGGATGCGACCTGGCAACAAGCGCGCAAGATGTACAACCACAGCCCCTACTTGCACGCGCTGGGGCACATTGAGCTAAAGCCCGATGTACCATCGCAATATCGCTTGCGGCGCAACCAGCAAGAATACGGTTTGTGTACCAGTGAATGTGTCGCGGCGTTATTGCGGCGGGCAAACCATACCGCATTAGCCGAACAGCTCGACACCGAGCTTGCCCTAAAGCAAGCTCGGTAACATCGGATTACCGGGTGACGCGGCGCCAGTGTTCATACTCAACACGCTCATCGTTTTCAAAGCGCTCGGTATACCAGTTGTCACCCTCCAAGCGATAACGAAACTCGTACGAGTCTTTGCCCACCTCGCCAAACGAGGCGATGCTGGGCGTCTCAGTGTAGTGTGAATCAGTTGCGATGTAAGGGCCGCTGGCGGCCGCCCAAAACTCGCCATCGCGTTTAGAGATAAACGAAAAATGATCGGCATTGATCACTTTAATACCAACAAACTTTTCTTGGTTATAGTCCAGCATCGCGCCTTCGGCGTTTTTAAACTCACCGCCGGCCAGTTTCCAGGTGCCGGTTAGATCTGCCGCTTGCAAGCAGCTTGCGCTAAGCGCAAAAAGCAAGGTCAGTAATTTACCCTGTGTGTTAATTAATAACTGCAATGTCATACCATGAGCCTTTGTTTATTAAGTGAATCGCAAAGGATCATCTATCAGGCTTTTTTTGTTTTTTTTAATGGTACCCGAGCTCAACCGGTTTTGCCCGATTTTTCTGGTCCGCGCCAAACGCGCCACACGTACCAAAGCGTCATAGCGACAATAACAGCCGTGCTAATAGGGCCAATATAATCGCTGGCAGCGGAAAAATTTTGCTCCAGAACCAAGCCTAAATACGCCAAAAAAGCCGACCAAATCGCCGTGCCAATGGCGGTAAACAGTAAAAACGGCCACAGCGACATTTTACTAATACCGGCTGGGATCGAAATCAAAGATCGCACCCCCGGCACTAAGCGCAACAGCAATACCGTCCAGATTCCGTAACGATCAAACCAGCGCTGGGTTTTATCGATATCTTTGCGGGTAATAACGAACCAACGGCCGTATCGATCACACCAGTGTTTTAAGCGCTCGGCACCGAGCTTATGGCCCAAGTAATACAAAGGTAGTGCACCTAGCACTGACCCCACCATGCCCGCTAACACCACCAAGGCAAATTGCAGCTGCTCTTGGCTGACCAAGTAACCCGCCAAAGGCATAATAATTTCCGACGGAATAGGCGGAAACACATTCTCGATAAGCATTAAAAAAATAATCCCAGCGTACCCGGTCGAGCGGATAATATCTGTGACCCAATCACTCATGCCGATTCCGCCTCTGACAGAGCCGCCGTGGTTTTGTTGCGCTCATTGTTAGGTGTTTCGCTATCACCTTGGGGCGGCCTGGTGAAGGCTTCAAACACCAAGTACGTGGGTGTCGCGATAGCCAGCGGAATTAAATAGAACACACAGCGATAAGCAAACAAGCTGCCCAGTATGGTACTTTTTTCAACTTGACCTGCCAACAACGCAAGAAACACCGCCTCTAGGACACCCAGCCCACCGGGGATATGGGTAATAACGCCCGCCAAACTACTCACTAATAGCACCGCAAAAACGGTGGGAAAGTTTACATCGTCGGCCAAGAACTGGTATATCACGCTAGCCATTAACGTCCAGTGGGCGCAAGCCACCACAAGTTGCAGCACAGCGATACTCACCGAGGGTAGGGTAAGCGTGGTATCGCGCACCTGAAATTCACGCCGTTTAGAAAACGCGCACATTCCAAGGTAGGCTAAAACCACAGCGATAAACGCCGCACCAATAAACTGCAAGTGGGTGGCGTTAACCGCCCAACTCTCGGGCGGGTTAACTTGCCCCGATACAAACAAGCCTCCCGCCAGCAAAATATAACCAAGCCAATTCGTGGCAATGCTAATACCTAAAATTCGGGTGACATCGCCCGCTTTTACGCCCAGACGAGAGTACAACCGGTAGCGGAACGCAATACCCCCCACCAATGAACTTAAATTTAAATTAAAGGCATAGCTTAGCCAAGCGACAAACCACGTTTTAGCAACGCTTACTCTTAACCCTAAAAGGTAGCGCCCAAACAAATCGTAGCCCGCGTACACAAAATAACACAACACTCCCAAGCCAAAACCGGTTGCCAAGGTAACCATCGAGGTATTTTTCAGGGTTTCAAACACCTTGCCCCACTCAATGGTAATAGCCTGCTGATAAAGCAAATAGGCCACCAAACAAAAGAATACGACGGTCAAACCATTTTTTACCCAGCTCCAGTTAATCCAATGGCGTAGGCTATGGAGCTTCTCGCCAAATGCACTGCGGTGACTCTCGGTACTTGGCATCATTAAACCTCAGCTTCTTTGGCTTCAATTTCGGTGTTTGTGTCGTAATCTTGCTTGCGAGTAACCCGGCGCGCGTGTTTTGACTCGGGATACTGGCGGCGCAAGTCGGCATCGCGGGTGCGCCCTTCACCCGTTTCAAAGGCTCGTTTTAGCTCACGGATTTTTGGTGTGTGCGCCGGAAACAAGCCGGCAAAGGTCGGAAAGTGACGCAGCGAATGGTACATAAAAAAATCTTTAACCAGATAGTACCAGCGACGACGCTTAACCCAATCGTTTTCAATTTTAGTACTGTTTTGTTCCAGCGCCTCAATTTGATCGGCTAATTGGCCATTAAAAGTTCGATCGCGCACAATAATATTAGCCTCTAAATTAAACGCGAGACTTAGAGGGTCGAGGTTACTCGAGCCAATGGTCGACCACTCATCGTCGATCACCGCAATCTTGGCGTGCAGCGGCCGGTCGCGATACTCGTATATCTTTACTCCGTTGCGCAGCAGAACATCGTACAACGCCCGCGCCATAGGCAACGCAAACGGAATATCCGGGTCGCCCTGTAACACCAAGCGCACATCGACGCCGCGCTTAGCCGCTTTGCGCAGCGCACGCATAAACCGGTAGCCGGGAAAGAAGTATGCATTGGCTATCCATACCCGCTCTTTTGCCTCGTGAATACCCGCTAAGTAAGCTTTCTCGATGTCACTGCGGTTGCGGCGGTTGTCTCGCGAGACAAACGCCATCGGTGTGGTGCCAGGCTTATCGGGCGATTTAAGCTTCTCGACAAACTCGTGCAAATGCTCGTCTTTGGCATCGCGCACATAACTTTTACACAGGTCGCGCAACTCATTCACAATCGGACCTTCTAGCTCAACCGAGTAGTCTTGCTTGCCTTCGGGGCCGCTGCTGATCATATGGTCGTTACACATATTGATGCCGCCAATAAAACCATAAGTCGCATCAATAACCGCCAGCTTGCGATGCAAACGACGAAACAGTTTAGGCCGCCCGTTATACCACTCAGGCTGCGGGTCGTAGATCTGAAAGATAATGCCAGCATCAGCCAGCTCTTCGATATACTCGGGGTTTAAAAAATGACTGCCCCAGCTATCGGCCGTAACACTCACCCAAACACCGCGTTTTGCCGCACCGATAAGCGCTGTTTTTAACGCGCCGCCAATGCGGTCATCCTCCAGAATAAACGTCTCTAGCAAAATCTCTCGCTTGGCGTGTTTAATGCGTCGCAACAATTGGGGGAAAAACTCTTCGCCATTGACCAACAGCTGCAAGCGGTTGTTTTGACAGAAGTGACCTTTAAACTCTCGAAACCCAAACATACTTCACTCCTGTTAAAATTCGACTTCGGCCAATAGCGGTGCGTGATCCGATAAACGCGACCAAGGTTTGCTAGACAATACAATAGGCATATGCGTCTCGGCGCCACGCACGTAGATGCGATCGAGCCGCAGCATGGGGAACAGCGCGGGAAAGGTGCGTGGCGGCTTACCGTAAGCTTCGGTAAACACCTCTTGCATCCCCGCCTTCTCTTTTAAGATCGCCTGAGACTTTTGCATCCAGTCGTTAAAGTCGCCTGCCACCACAACGGCTTCGTTAGCGGGGATCGCGTTGACATGCTCACACAGCTGCTGCAGCTGGATTTGCCGATGGGGCTCGCGCAAACTTAAGTGCACACAAATTGCGTGCAACGGGTGGCCAGATTGGGTATCGATTTTACAGTGCAGTAACCCGCGCTTTTCGATGCCATTTAGTGAGATATCCCAGTTGTCCCAACTTTTAATCGGGTATTTACTGAGCAGCGCGTTACCATGATGCCCCTCTTGATAGACCGCGTTGCGGCCGTAGGCAAAATCTTGCCAAATTTCATCGGCCAAAAATTCATACTGTGGTTGCTCGGGCCAAAGCTCGGCATGGCGCTCAGACCAGCTTTGATGCTCGCCCTGAACCTCTTGCAAAAATACCAAATCAGCCGATACCAAACGCACCGCATCGCGCAGCTCATGCAGCATAAACTTGCGATTAAAAGTGGTAAAACCCTTGTGGGTATTGACCGTTAGAATCTTTAAACAGGTCACGCCATTCCCCCGACAGACAGAAATCTTTACACGCACATTGCAAATAACACACGTAAACCATGCGATTTAAGCCAAAAACAGCAAAAGAAACCGCAGAACAGGTGATATTGCAGGATTGATGCCGAAACGTGAACTAGGCACGCAGGCAGCGCGTGAACACCGGCTAGGATCGGCTCGGCCGGGGCTAACGGCGGCTAACTCCAGCGCTGGTAACTCCAATAGCCGCCGGCCAACACGGCCGTGGTGAACACGCCACTGACCGCAGCCGCCAGCGTTAGCCAGGCCCTATCACCCAGGCCCGTTAAAACAGAAATGAGGTTGCCCCAGGGGAACACTAACGCCACCAACAACGCGACCACCAAACCCACCGACAGATTAGCCAGCCACAACTGGCGCCGGCTGACCGGTGCAGGCAAGCTGGCCATCACCCCAGCGGTAAAACCGTCGTCGTCCAGGTACGGCTCTTGCGCGGCCAGCGTTTGCTCCAGCCACGCGTCCAGTTTATCCGCGCTCATTGCACACCTCCTGCTGCCAATCGTGCAGTATCGTCTTGAGTTTAGTCTTACCACGCAGCACGTGAGATTTAATCGTACCTAAAGGTAGCTGCATCAGCTGCGCCGCCTCTTCGTTGCTGTAGCCCAGACGATAAGTTAAGTGCAGCGCTTCGCGCTGGGGGGCGCTCAGCTGTACCATCGCACGGTCTAAGTCGCGGCCATTAAGGGCCGGGCCCTCGCTGACCAGCTGTGCTTGTGAGTGCTCGACCAACTCGCTGTCGGGCGTAGGAATATTGCGCCGGTAATGGCTCATTAAGCTATTGCGCGCTATTTGGTACAGCCAGGTAAAAAACGCCGACTGGCGCTTAAAACCGGCCAGCGCGTGGTACGCCTTAATAAACGCATCCTGCGCAATATCGTCGGCCAATGCGTGATCGCCGCCACACTGCTGGCGCAGCGCTTGGCGCAGGCGCGACTGATAGCGCAGCACCAGCTGGCTATAGGCGTGCCGATCGCGCCCTTTAACGGCGCGCTCGATTAAGACCTCGTCACCGAGCTCCATCGTGTAATTAATCGCCGTCGCGAGCTTGGTCGGCGCGGGAATCCTGCCATAACTTATAGTTTACCGCCCCCATCGCAATGGGTATCAGCGCCAGCGCCGCCACATCTAACCCAGCGGCAAAAAACAGCGCGACAAAGGCCGCGCCACCAACCCATAACAGGTACAAGCTACGCCGATACAAAGGGTCGCCCCCGGTGTTTTTAGCCGCGCCGGTAAACAGTGATTCGGGCACCGGCTGGCCGCTTTCAATCAGGCGATTAATAATCTCTAGCTGCAGCTGCTTGCGCTTATGCAAGCTAAACATCAAGATTCCCAAGCACAATACTGGGGTCGAAAACACCATAATGATGGCAACAATAGGAACCAGAATACTGATGTCGTTCACGGTGGACTCCTCGGTCTATCACTCAATTACAGGATAGACGCGGGCGGGGGCAAAACAGATGCAAGGTTGCTGGGCAGACACAAAAAAGCCACCCGAAGGTGGCTTTTTTGATCGCTTGGAAGCGGTTATTCCATTTCTTCCAGCTCTTTGCCTTTGGTCTCGCGAACCATAAAGATCACGAAGAACACCGACAGCGCGGCAAAGAAGGTATAAATACCGTAGGCCGCCGACAGGCCAATACCGGCCAACAGGATCGGGAAGCTCCAGGTAATCAGGAAGTTAGCCAACCACTGCGCCAAACCGGCCACAGCCAGGCCCGAACCGCGAATCTGATTGGGGAACATCTCACCCAGCATAATCCACACCACAGGGCCCCACGACAGATTAAACAAAAACACATAAATGTTGGCACCAAACAGTGCCAGCAGGCCAGAATCGTCCGACAACTCCAGGTTGCCCGCGGCATCTACGGGCGCCCCCGCAAACGCGTAAGCCACCACACCTAAGCTAATGGCCATACCCGCCGAGCCAAACCACAACAGCGGCTTGCGACCAATTTTGTCCACCAAAAAGAAGGTAATAAAGCAGGCGGCAATACTGATACTACCGGACAATACGTTCACCAACAGCGCTTGGCTTTCGGTAAAGCCGGCGGCCTCCCACAGTACCGCACCGTAGTAAAACACCACGTTAATGCCCACAAATTGCTGCAAAATCGCCAAACCAAGGCCAATCCATACCACGGGGCGCACTTTACCGGCGGCTTTGTCGATCAAGTCCGAGAAACGCGGACGGTGATGATCGGCGGCCATCGAATCGCTAATCTCGGTCAGTTTGGCAGTACCATCGACCGAACCATACAAACGTACCAACACCGCGCGGGCTTTTTCGGTTTTGCCCGAGGCCACCAAAAAGCGGGGGCTCTCTGGGATCGCCAACAACGCAATAAAGAAGATACCGGCCGGAATCAGCTCGACCCAGAACATCCAGCGCCAAGTCTCGTAGCCCAGCCAAAACTCAGCGGTCGAGCCGCCAGCGGAATCGGCCAAAAAGTAGTTACTAAAGAAAGACGCGGTAAGACCCGAGATAATCGCAATTTGCTGCACCGAGGTCAGCATCCCGCGATAACGCGCCAAAGCCACCTCACTGATATAAGCCGGCGCCATCACCGAGGCCGCGCCAACCGCCAAGCCACCGAGAATGCGATACACCACAAACTCCCCGGTAGAGCCGGCCACACCCGAGCCCCAGGCCGAGATAATAAACAGTATTGACGACACAATCAGCAGCGCTTTACGGCCATAGCGATCGGCCAAACGGCCCGCAAACAGGGCGCCCGCCGCACAACCGAGCAACATCGACGACACGCTAAAGCCGGTACCGGCCGACTCGGAATCAAAGGCAATCTGTAAGCCCTTAACCGTGCCGTTAATAACACCGCTGTCGTAACCAAACAGGAAACCGCCAATCGTGGCGATCACACTGATAAAGATAATAAATCCTGTACTGCCCTGATCAGAGCTGACTGAATTATTCATGGAAGATACCTAAATTATTAATTATGTTGTTAGCGCCATATGGGCATCGCGCTATCTGTGGCTCGGGCCGAATACTCCGGCAAACACGCACCGATCATAAACACTATAGATTCACGCCACAAGCGGCCAAGAGCCTAAAACGCTGGTTTGAGCCAGTTGTCGCGCGCTTATAGTCAATAATACCCTAAGTTGTCGGGGTTTGAGTAGTGGGGCGGAGGAGATTGGGGTGAATAGTTGGCGGCTCTAGGCAATAAGCCTAGTGACATTTGATATCGATGTCGTGCTATTGAGCCTAGCGCCCCACTAACAAACCCTAACACTCCCTAATATTCTCAGTGTTGTCGCGCTCTTGCGCTTTTGGGTATGCTCACGGTATTTATCCAGTCTATAAGACTCTTGGGGTAAGTAACGATTAGCCGAGGTTTGGGGATACGGCTTATCGCTATTTTTAAACACAAATAACAAAAGATAATACAAATGACCAACAGTTCTGCAGGTTCGATGACGCTAAACAATAAGCCGCACTTTGAGATACTGGATGGCTTACGGGGTTTAGCCGCACTCGTGGTGGTGATCTTCCATTTTATGGAAATTATTGTTCCCGACTTTAGCCGTATTTGGGTGGCCCATGGCTTTTTAGCCGTCGATTTTTTCTTTTGTCTATCGGGCTTTGTTATCGCCTATGCCTACGATACCCGTATAGCCGGGATGGGCTTGCTGGGCTTTATTAAGGTACGCCTGATACGCTTACAGCCGCTTGTGGTGATAGGCTCTATTTTAGGTTTGCTGACCTTTTTGTTTGACCCTTTCACTAACTTGTATTCCACTTACGGCTTTAAAGAGACAGCCATACTCTTTATTACCTCGGTTTTGTTAATACCTTACCCGGTAATGCCAGAGCGTTATTTTAATCTGTTTAGTTTGAACGCCCCCAGCTGGTCGTTATTTTGGGAGTATGTCGCCAACTTTGTATATGCGACGGTTTTATTTAAAGTAACGAGAACGCTACTAGCGCCTCTGCTCGTGCTGGCGGCAGCGGGGCTTTTTTATGTGGGCTGGAGCTCGGGAAACATACTCGGCGGCTGGAGTGGTGGTACTTTCTTAGATGGCCTGGCTCGTATTTCTTTCTCATTTTTAATGGGGATGTTTATTTATCGCTCAAACTGGATCATCAAGAATAAATTGGGCTTGCTCGGCATGAGTGTGTTATTGATGCTGGCATTTTTAACACCTTACAACGATCAGTGGAACTGGCTAATTGAACCGCTGTTGGTCGTATTCTACTTTCCTTTATTGGTGGCACTCGGCGCTGGCGCAAGCTTGTCCAGCAATCACCATAAAATCAATAAGCTTTCCGGGGATATCTCTTACCCGCTTTATATGACTCACTACCCATTTCTATTTGTATTTGCCAATTATGTGGTAGCAGAGCAACCAAGTATGACGGAGCTGAGCTGGGTTATTCCTATCTCTGTAATTTTACTCGTATGCTTAGCTTACTTAGTCGCTAAGTTTTTAGACCTCCCAATACGCCGATACTTAACCGCAAAACTAAAAACCAGTAAAAGTAACCGTAACACTCACTGAACGTTTATTAAGAAACAACTGATTAATATTCACGGTCGGACGTTATCGAGGCTATAGCGCACGCAAACAGAAGACTGCGCTATTGTCATCTGTGTGGCAGCCTAAAAGGCGTCATCCGATTCCCGCCGAAGCGGGAACGAGTTTAAAGGACACGGCAGTGTCCTTTAGTACCAAAACGAAAAATACAGCCGAATCACATTGGCATCAAACGCATACAACTCTTCTTCCCCCACTGGCGCTTCGGTATCCAGTACGTTGCGAAAGTTGTCGTAATCAAACTGAAAGTGATCCCAGTACAAATTGACGGTGCCTTTTTCAAACACCGATAACCAGCGCTCAGGTAGGGTGTAAGTGGCGCCCAAGCCAAAGCTATCTGAGCTGAATTCACTTAGCTCTTTATCTCGGGCTAAAAAGTTTTGTGCATCGCGGTAGGGGAACAAGTCAGAATAAAAATCGGCTTCGCTCTGGGTATAAGCGCGGTATTTGGCTTCAAGCAACCACTCTTCGCCTATGGTGTGTAAATAGCGCAGCTCTATGTTGCTGGCCGAGATGCCCCAGCTGTCGTCGTGGTAGCGGGCATCGGCCCGTACTGAGGCGCGCCACGGTAGGTAGTAAATACCGCGCACACTAAAGGCATCTGAGTTGCGGGTTAATGGGTACACTTCACTTTGGTAACTATAACCCCGTGGTACGCTGGTATCTTTATAGCGCACCTGGCGGTAGGGGTTATTTAAAAAGCCCTCGTCGACAATCGACTCGGCACTGAACACGGCGATTAACGATTTGCTTAACACCTGCGATAAACTTAACTTGTAGCGGTAATTTTTAGCACTGGCCGCAAAGTCATCGTTGCCGTTAACCCCCACAGCGTTATCACCAAAACTCAGGCCCATACTCAGGGTGGTTAAATCGCCAAAAAATGTCTGGCTAATACCGGCGCTAATCGTCTCGGCCTCGTAGTCACTCTCGGTGCTCTCGGTGTAGCCAAGGCTCATCAAGGTTTTGTCGTGCAGATAATCCAACCCCACGGAGTACTCGGTACGTTTTTCAGAGTATTCACTGGCGGTCGCCAATACGTCAATGGAGGCGCTGGACACCATATCGACGTAATATCCCCCCGACACGGAAACAGTATCGGCGACGTTTTTGCGCACCAATACCGAGGGCCCATCAATGGTTGCCCCGCCGCCGTCATAACTGTGGTACATCACATCCAAGCGATCGGGCTGCAATACTTCGGCCGCAGCCGCCAGTGGTAGCAGCAAGCATAAGGCGACAATGCCTCGTGCCAGCGTGTTATTAATTACAACCACAACCGCCTCCACTGCCACCCTCTGCGCCGCGCGATGCCTCGCGCGCCTCGTACACATGATTTAAATAACCGGTGGCGATAGGGTCGCGATCAAAGCTCATTACCTGGTCGGCCAAGTGCTCGCGCTCGTAGGGTTTTACCCACGGGGTACAGGCACAAACACTCAGTGCCAACAGGGCTAAGCCCACGCGAGCGAGTGGGGCGGTATTCATTCGCGAATTAACTCTTTCACTTGCGTGCGATATTTTTCTTCATCGCCGCCGCGATAACCACGGTTGACGTAGCGAATCACACCGTCGCGGTCAATCACTACGGTGGTGGGCATGGCGTCGACGCTATACGCTTGACTGGCGATGCTGTCGGTGTCGTATAAAATCGGGAAGCTCACCCCCAGATCTTTAATCAGTTTATCGCCCGCGCTCGGGTCGGATTCAACATTAACGCCGTACAAGACAAAACCCGCGCTCTCGTAGCGCTGATGTAGCTCGTCCAGCAGTGGCATTTCTTTACGGCAAGGCGCACACCAGCTGGCCCAAAAATTTAACATGACCACTTGGCCGCGCTGCTCGGCTAAGCGCACGTTATCGCCCTGATTACTTTTTAAGGTAAAGTCTGGCGCCTTAGTACCTACCGCTTCGCTGTTGGCGGCCTGCGCCGACAAAGACAACGGCAGCAACAACATCAGGCCAATACTCAAAGATTTAACAAAGGTTTTTACCGCCGCTATCATGCAATGCTCCTAAAAAAATACCGAGAGGCCAATGCGGCCTTCAAAATTATTGGTTTGCCGGCTCTCGCCAAACAGCTCGTGACTAAACAGGTGATCGCGCATGCCAATATCCACCGCAAACATATCGGTCAGATAAATTTTGTAGCCCGCCCCCAGTGAGTAAGTGGCGTAGCGGTTGGCGGCAAACTCGGTGTTGCCCGCGCCGGCGGTTAAATAAAAGTGGGTGTTAAACGCGAGGTCGCGACTCATATACACCTGCCCCGGAAACACTTTATAACCCACGGCTAAGCTGTAGTAGGTAAATTCGCGCTCGTCGTCGGTTAACAACTCTACCGCGCCACTTAACAGCTCATAGCTGGTTTTTTGCGCCTCGCTACTGCCGTAAATCGCCTCGACAAAAAAGTCTTCGTTAATGTGGTAGGCGAGGCTTACGCCCAACACCGCATTGCTGCCAAAATCTTCAATACCTAACACCCCGGCGTAGGCGCCAACTTCAAAGTTTTCGCTATCGAGCATATCCTCTTTTATATGACGGCGCTCGATATCGGCACCGACGATAGGCTCAAGCGGATCATCCTCTTGCGCCAGCGCCGCGGCCGACGGCCATACCAGTACGGTCAAAACCGACGCCGTTAAAAAAACGCGTTGAAGCCAACTCGCCATTCGGAAACCTCTTCATTTGTACTGCGGGTGGTGAGCAGATGGTGGTTGACGTATTCGGCCCGCAAAAAAAAGCGGCGCGACAAATACACATAAGCGCCGAGGCTCGCCTGCAGTACAGAGTCCTCTCGGTCTTGGGTATCCACCAAGGTCGCACTGGGGTTAACTTTAATCACCCCGGCGCCCAGGCGCAAAAACGGTGATACCCGCCACTCGGGAAACGGCTGGTGCAATAACCCGGCGCTGATCAGCTCGCTGTCGGAGAATTGCCCAGAATTTTGTGAATAACTGGCCTCTAGGGTCAGGTTGCGGGTAAAGCGGTAGCCCACGCTTAAAGCGACCGAGTCGGCGCCGCCAAAGTCACCCAGCGCGGCGCCCAACTCAAAGTGGCCCACCACCGCGTCGGAGCGGTACTCGTCGGTAAAGTCTGGCACTTGGCCGTCGGGGCCCAAGGTATATTGCATGGCGCTGCGATCCACCCAACCCTCCAGGCCGCGCTCGGTGGCGATTTTGATCCAACCGGCACGGCTTTTTATAAGGGTAATGGGTTCGCCGTACTCCAGCGCGTGAAAAATCGGGTAACCGCGACCGGGGCCAGAGTAGACATCGATGTAGGCATCGTTCACCGTCACCACCAGTGGTGGCTCGTCGTCAAACCAACCGGCCGCCGCCGGCGCCGAGCAAACCGCGGTCAGCGCCCACAATAGGGTTGCTGTCAGTGCCACGCGGGGCAATAGGGTTACGCGTTTACGCATTACTCGGGCACATCAAATGGATTGTTATAATATTGCGCGCCGATATCCAGCCACTCGGCCAACAGCTTGCGCTCGGCATCGTTCATCAGGCCGCGATGATCAAAGGTGTCTTCCATGGGGTCAAACTCGGTAAATCGGCTAAAAAAACGGCCGCTGGCAAACGCGCCACCGGGCGACATAATTCGACCAATGGGCACACGCTCAAAAATGGGAATCGGGTTGCCCTCGGCATCCAGAATCAGCTCGCCATCTTCGTCGGCCTCAAATTCACCGGTGGCGATTAAACGCTCTTGCAATACACCGTCTACCAACTCTAACTCAAAGCGCGTGCGCAATAGTTGCTGGTAAGACAACATCTGATCCGCGTCGGTCTCGGTCGCGCTTAAGTCTAACTGGCCGGCGGGAATTTGCACAAGGCCATCGGCATCGGCCGGGCTGTGACAACTCGTACAGGTGTTATCGGCAATCACATTATTATCGGCATCGCGCTCAACCCGGGGCAGCTGCCACAAAGGCTGAATGTGCGCGGGGTAGTTAATAGTCACGCGGCAGGCCGCGCTCCACTGTTGCTGGCAGGCGGCGCTGGTAGGCACCCGCGCCGGATCGGGGCCTTCGGCTAACTCACTATAAAGGAAGTCAAAGCTTGGGTCTTTGGCGCGCACGCTGGGGTCCGTCCAAACATCGTTATAGACTAAATCTACCTGCGGCCGGGGCGCGCCGGCAATGCGGGCGTAAACCTCGGCCATGGTTTCGCCCATCTCGGCCACATAGCGCGGCTCGGTATTGGCAAAGGGCAAGCCGCTGGTCTCTGCACCCGTATTAAGCGCCATTGGGCCAGCGTCGAGCCGGCCGTGGGGCACTTGCGAGTCGCGCTGGTGGCAGCCATTGCACTGAAAGGTTTCGCCGGGGCGCACTTGCAGCCAATTTTGATGACGCGGGCTAATGCGCATGCCGTTGGCATCGAGTACTGCAATCGTAAAAGCGGTGTCGGCGGGCACAGCGGCGCGCACCGAGCCGTCGGGCGCGACTGGCACATAGCCGATAATCTCTTTCATACCCTGAGCCCGGCTAACCCCAAAGGCGCTGCCGGGCACTTGCTTAATATCACGCGGCGGTTGCGAAACGGCGCCCAGCAAACGTAAAAAACGCGCCGGGCGCTCAGCCGCGATGGTTTGCGCCGGGTCGCGCAGCGTCTCGATGCCCGCGCCGCTGGTGTCTACGCCATCTAAATCGTAGACACTGCGAATATCCAGAATGCCCAGCCCCTCGCTCGCCAGCGACTCATTGATGGCGCCGTCGACCGGGGCGGCGGCCGGGCGTGGGCCCATCACCACTAAGTCGGTGTAAATAACATCTTCAGCGGGCACAACCACAGGCTGTTGCGAATTGTCATCTACGTTGTAAAGAAACAAGCCGTACACTGGTGGCGCCGCCTCGTACTCGGCGGCTAAATTGGCCTCGGTGCAGGGCACGTAGCGCGAGTCGCCGGTGTCTTGGTTTAGCGCCTCTAGGCGGCATTGGCTCCAGCTCACCAGCAGGCGGTTGGTGTCGTCAAACAGCGGCGCCAGCGCCGAGAAATAACCGTGACGCGAGATACTGCCATCAAGCGTCACCGGCAGCACGGTTAGTTTATCCAGCGCGTCGCCCTCGGTGCCCAGCACGGTTTGGTCATCCTCGACGTACTCGCTGGTATCAATAGCCACCATATCACCGCCCGGCAGTTCATCGCGCGGTTTGTAAATACCCACCAACCGGCCATCGGGCATTAGCTCTGGGTTAAACAGCCAGGGCGTGTCTTCGGCCAGGCGAGTATGGTAGCCGTAGTGAGGCCGCACATCGGTGCCGTTGGGGTTGCTGGTGTAATAGCTCACGCGGTTATTGCGGTAGCTATCGGCGCGGGTGTACAGCAGCCGGCCATCGTTGCGCAGCAATGGGGCCCAGTCGTGCCCCTGATTAAATGATAGCTGGCGAATATCGTCGCCGGCGACGGTCATCGAGTGCAACACAAATGCCGGGCCATCGCCCGACTCGCTCTGGGCGGCATACTGGGGTTTGTTAGCGTCGAGCAACAGGGCGCGGCTGCGCACTTGGCGGCTGGATGCAAACACAATGCGGCCACCGGGTATGTAGCGCGGTGAGATATCATCGGCCACCTCGGCGACAATGTCCGAGCTAATGACCCGATGCAGCTGACGATTGGATAAATCGTATTCCCAGATATTCCAGGTGGGCTGATCTTCGTCCGGGGCGTCTTCAATCTCGGGGGCGCGCATGGCAAACAGTAAGCGGCTGCCATCGGGGTGCGAGGTTAGATCTTTAACGTCATAGTCGGCGCCCTCGGCAAAGGCTTGGTCGGTGACGTTAATCGCCAGGGCATCGTCGGTGGCGCGAGCTTTAATAAACAAACGCGCCCCCGGATTAAAGTCATCGCGCCCCGCTGGCGTTAACGGCAATAGCTCGCCGTCGTCATCCCGTGGCAACGGGCGCTCGATGTAAGCAATGGGGATGTCTTTAACCACCGGATCGGGAGGCTGACCGGAGCCACTGATACCGCCGCCACCGCCTCCACCACAGCCGACCAAAACGGATGCGAATAGGGCGCCCGACAATAAGCGACGAGCAAAAACCCGCCACCCAGTATCCGAAGGCAAAATAGGCTGCGGCATTACAGCGTGTGTTGTCATTAACGATCCTAGCTGTGTACAAAGATTAATTGTCCGACAACCGCGACAATAAATCTTTGTCGCCAGTCACGCTGTGTGCCGGCACGGGCGCTGGGCGTCCCTATTGAAACAAACTTTTGTTATGATCTTGCCAATCTGTGATTGGGTAGACACCTGCGCACCACGCAATAGCACAGGCCCAGCCGCTAATCCGCCTATAATAAGCCCAAGCCTGTAAGGCCTAGATTAAAACACAAACCCGGCAACCGCCACAGCATCAGATCATTTGGAGCCCTGCATGTCGCTCTGTTCGCCCTCCAACTTACGCCTTAGTGTTATCGCACTGGGTTTAAGTTTACTTGCCGCTACGGCGGCCGCTGGCCCACGCGAACAGGCGTTGACCATTCACTCGCGCATCGCCGGGGTGCCGCCCAGCACCGCCGTGCTTACGCAAATGAGCGAGCTTATTAGCAGCGGTGATACCGCCCAAGCCGTGCGCATTGCCATGGATAACGATGGCTTTTACCGCGCCACCTTAAAAACCTGGGTAACCCCCTGGACCAACCGCGACATGACCGCCTTTGCCCCGCTTAACGATTACACCGCCACCGTGATGGGGCTGGTGCGCGATGAAGCGGACTTTCGCGAGCTGTTAACCGCCGATGTGCTGTACACCGGCGCCGACGATTTAGGCCTGCCCACATACAGCAGCAACGACAACACCCACTACCAAGCGCTGCAAGACAGCGATGCCGAACTGGGCAGCTCGCTGGTGCGACGCACCCAATCGCAATTAACCGGAGTGCCCGCCGAGGCCACCGCCGGGGTGATGACCAGCCGCGCCGCCGCCAAGGCGTTTTTTGTCGCCGGTACTAACCGGGCGATGCTGCGCTTTACCTTGCTCAACCATTTATGCCGCGATTTAGAGCAAGTGCACGATGTCACCCGCACGCCCGACCGCATCCGCCAGGACGTAAGCCGCAGCCCCGGCGGCGATAGCCGGGTATTTTTAAATAACTGCGTCGGCTGCCACGCCGGGATGGACCCACTGGCGCAAGCGTTTGCCTACTACGATTACGAGTACAACGCAGAATCCGACCCAGACGCCGAGCGCGGCGCAATCCACTATAACGCAGAGGGCGAAACCGACCCCGCCAGCGGCGACCGCACCGAGGCTAAATACCATATTAACGCCAGCACCTTTGCACCGGGCTACATTACCCCCAACGACAACTGGCTAAATTACTGGCGCGAAGGCCCCAACGCCATTCTTGCGTGGGACCCAACGCTCGCGGGCAGCGGCAGCGGCGCCAAAAGCTTGGGCCGCGAGCTGGCCAACTCCGGCGCCTTTGCCAGCTGCCAGGTCGAGAAGGTGTTTACCCAAGTCTGCCTGCGCAAGCCCGGCAACGCCGCCGATCGCGCACTGCTAAGCAATGCCACCTCGGCCTTTGCCGCCAGTGGCTACAACTTAAAACAGGTGTTTATCGACACCGCCGACTACTGCAAAGGTGAATAACATGGCGGGCACGATAAGCAACTGCATTGGCAAATCACCCCTGTGGTTAGCGGGGCTGTTAAGTCTAGCGTTATTGGCCGGCTGCGGCTCGGGCAGCGGCGAGGCAACCACCAGCAACGTTAAGCCCGACAATGGCGACGAAGTCGACCGCCCGGGCGTCGCCTACGATGGCCCGGCACCACTGACCGAAGACGTGCAAAACTTTAAGCTGTACCTGTGGGATAACTTAGCCTTTGCAGAGCGCTGCGGCTCTTGTCATGTAGTGGGCGGCAACAGCCCCATGTTTGTGCGCACCGACGACATCAACCAAGCCTACCAAGCCGCCGTGCCGCTGGTGGATTTACACACGCCGCAGCTATCAACCATGGTGAGCAAAGTCGCCGGCGGCCACAATTGCTGGCTCGATAGCGACACCGCCTGCGCCGATATTATTACCGGCTATATTACCGAGTGGGCCTCGGCCGCCGGTAGCATCAGCAACGAGGTTGTGCTCACCGCGCCCGAGATTAAAGAAGTCGGCGGCAGCAAAAACTTCCCCGCCGATAGCGGCGATTACGCCAGCACCGTGTACCCGCTAGTTAGCCAGTTTTGCAGCGGCTGCCACGCTGAGGGCGCGCCCTTAATGCAGCAACCCTATATTGGCAGCGCCGATGTGCAAGTGTCGTACGAGGCCGCCCGCAGCCGTATGCGGTTGGACGACCCAGCCCGCTCGCGGCTGGTCGAGCGACTTGCGGCCGAGTCCCACAACTGCTGGAGCAACTCTTGCGCCAGCGATGCCAGCGCCATGGCCGATGCCATTGCTGCGTTTGCCGACTTAGTGCCCGTCACCGAGATCGACCCAGCCCTAGTCACCAGTAAAGCCCTGCAACTGGGCGACGGTACCGTGGCCAGCGCCAATGGCCGCGCGGATAACTACATCATCGCCCGCTACGAATTTAAAACCGGCAGCGGCGCCATCGCCTACGACACCAGCGGCGTTAACCCCGCCGTCGACTTAACCCTGTACGGCGACGTCGATTGGATGTCCAGCTGGGGCCTGCGCTTTAACAATGGCAAGGCGCAAGCCTCGACCCAAACCAGCCGCAAATTGTTTGATCAAATCACCAGCACCGGCGAGTACTCCATCGAGGCCTGGGTGATCCCGTCCAACGTCAGCCAAGAGGACGCCCGCATCGTCAGTTACTCGGGCAGCACCCAAGTGCGCAACCTTGCGCTGGATCAAAACCTGTATAACTACACCCACTACCTGCGCAGCTCTAGCACCGATGGCAACGGCATGCCGGCGCTTGCCACGCTTGATGCCGAAGAGCGCGCGCAGGCCAGCTTGCAGCATGTGGTGGTCACCTTCGATCCAGTCAACGGCCGACGCATTTACGTCGATGGCGAGCTCACCGGCGGCACCGATCCGGTGGCCGCAGGCAACCTTAACGAGTGGGATTCCAGCTTTGCGTTAGTCGTGGGCAACGAGGTGTCATCCGACCGGGTATGGAACGGCGCCGTGCGCTTTTTGGCGGTGCACAACCGCGCGCTGTCGGCCGAGGCCATCGCCAGCAACTTTGACGCGGGCGTGGGCGAGACCTATTACTTGCTGTTTAGCATTAGCGATTTAATTAACGTCACCGATGCCTACGTGGTGTTTCAGGTGCAACAGTTTGACGACTACAGCTACCTGTTTAGCGAGCCGTTTTTTACCCGCTTAAGCGACGACCCCATCCCCACCGTACCGCTTGAGGGCATTCGCATCGGCGTTAACGGCCGCGAGGCCATCGTCGGCCAAGTGTTTGCCGCGCTCGAAACGGATATTAACGCCGCTGAGTACGCCAATGGTATGCAGCCACTGTCGCGCCAAGGCGCGGTAGTCGCGCTAGAGCAGGGCAGTGAACTGGACACCTTTTTTATCACCTTCGATCAACTGGGCGAGCACAGCTTTGCCCGGGTGGAGGCCGAGCCACCGGTGCCGCAACCGCCAGCGGATATTGCCGACCAACCCACCCTGGGCCTAAAAAGCTTCGCCAGTATTAACGCCTCACTGGCCGCCATGACCGGCATCAGCCACACCAACGCCGCCGTGCAAACCACCTACGCCAAAGTCGAGCAGCAGCTGCCCACCACCAGCGGGTTAGATACCTTTGTCGCCGCGCAGCAAATGGGCATTACCCAGCTGGCTGTGGCTTATTGTAACGCACTGGTGAATGACACAAACGAGCGCGCCGCATTCTTCCCCGGCTTTAATTTTGGTGCCGCCCCCGCCGTCGCCTTTAACGCAACAGGCCGCAGCCAAGTTATTAGCCCACTGCTTAACGCACTGGTGGCGGGCGACACCGGCGGCGCACTCAATACCCAAGCCAACCCGGCCACCCTGCGCGCCGAGCTAAATGGCTTGATCGACACCATGGGCGCCTGCGGCGGCAGCTGCAGCGCCGACCGTACCGCCACCACCGTCAAAGCCACCTGCGCCGCCGCCCTTGGCAGCGCGGTGATGCTAGTTCACTAACGGAGCAGACTGCCTTATGAGTAAATACCGCGCCCCTCTGCATCCGGATGCACCGCTTAAACTTAACAGCCACCACCGGCCCATTAGCCGGCGCGATCTAATCGCCCAGGGCTTTCGCACCGGCGGCGCTACCTTAACCGGCGCCTCACTGCTAACGCTGCTGGCGGGCAACGCCAATGCCGCGTTATCGCCCGATATTAACGCCATGCGCCAGGCCTGCGGCATTGCCAGCCAGGGCGCGGGTAAAATCCCGTTTATCTGCTTCGATTTAGCCGGTGGCGCCAATATTGCCGGCTCTAATGTATTAGTCGGCGGCGCCGGCGGCCAGCTCGATACGCTATCGGCCAGCGGCTACACAAAGCAGGGCCTGCCCGGCGATATGACGCCCGACAGCAGCACCGGCGATTTTGTGAATCGCGATTTAGGCCTGGCGTTTCACACCGACAGCGGCATGCTGCGCGGCATTTTAGAGCGTGTCGCCCCAGGTACGGCGGCGGCCGTTAACGGTGCGGTAATTCCCGCCCGCTCCGAGAACGACACCGGCAACAACCCCCACAACCCCATGTACGGCATTAACCGCGCCGGCGCCAACGGCTCGCTGCTCTCTTTGATTGGCTCGCGCGCCAGCGACTCGGGCGGCAACTCGATGGCGCCCTCGATGCTGATTAACTCCGAGGCGCGCCCGACCAAAGTCGACCGCCCCAGCGACGTCACCGGCTTAGTGGATGTGGGCGACTTGGTGAGCTTGCTCAGCCAATCTGACACCGTCGCGGTAATGGAATCTATGGTGCGTTTAAGCAACGCCAAACTGGGCGCGGTAGATACCGGCAGCAACCGCGATGCCGCGCTTAAAGAGTTAATGCGCTGCGGCTACGTAAAAAGCGCCGATTTAGCCGACCGCTTTGGCAACCCCGCGGCCATCGACCCGATTGCCGATGCGGATATCGTCGGCCCCGGCGGTATTTTTAGCTTTGACGAGTTTGATAACGACAGCGAGTTTCGCAAAACCGCCTCGGTGATGAAGCTGGTCATGAGCGGCTACGCCGGTGCCGGCACCATTACCATGGGCGGCTACGACTACCACACCGGCGATCGGTCCACCGGCGAGATTCGCGACTTACGCGCCGGCCGCTGCATCGGCGCCTGTTTAGAATACGCCGCCCGCATGGGCGTACCGGTTATGATCTACGTATTCTCCGACGGCTCGGTATTTTCCAACGGCATGATTGACGACTCTGTCGAAGGGCGTGGCAAAGGCGTCTGGACCGGCGATAACCAACAAACCGCCGCCAGCTACTTTTTGGTGTACAACCCCAATGGCCGGCCTTCGATAATGGGCGGCACAGAGTCTGCGCAAGCGGCGCACCAACAGCTCGGGTTTATGCGCTCCAGCGGCGATGTTGAAACCGCCTCAAGCCCAGCGGCCAATAATGTGAATTTGTTGGTCGAGACGTTGGTGCTTAATTATATGGCGTTGCATGGTGAGCAGAATTTGTTTTCTACGCTGTTTCCGCAACACGGGTTGGGGAATGCCACGGCGTTGGATCGGATGACGGCGATGAATCCGATTTGTGATGGGACGATTGGGAATTTGGTTTAGTGCGCGGTTGGATACACCGCCGTCATCCCAGACCCTCTACAGCGTCATCCCGGACCCCGATCCGGGATCCAGTGAACGAAGCTGCTAAGTGTAGAGCTGGAACTTAACGATTGAATGATCATTAATTTTTAGCTGGGTGCGCTCTGTCACCGCACGGGCGAAGCACTCTTCTGCTTGTCAAGAAAAGTAATCAAAAGAGGACACCCCGGCATCTCAGCCCTCGGCAACTGCCCCTGCGTTGCTCTATTCAGCTACATCCCTGTAGCGATTCGGGTTCCCTCGCTCCAGCCGATTTTAGAGGGCCGCATCGACACGCCGTCCCTGGCGTGACGATGGCTTGCGCAAATGTCCTATTTGCTTACCCCTTAAAATAGGCCTCCGCTCGGCTGGTTGCAGGGGAAATGTGCAACGTGCCAGATTTAGGCTTTATTCCAAGCAAAATAAAAATGAAACGACTCGAACCTGATTGACCGCTGCTTTACAAAAAAATCGTCGACTCTGGTAATCTATCGTCACTATTATTCTGGAGCGTTCGATGTCTGAAGACCCTTTAAAAACCTTGTCCGACCAAATAACCGAGGCTCACACTAAGATTCAACAGGCCCATCAACACATCAACCCAGTGGTTGAGGTACGCCGTGGCTTGCGCGATACCGGTATTCCCGCCGACGTTATGACGGTTGACTGTTTACGCACCCGTCGACGCATTATGTTGATACTGCATGATGGAGAGCCAGATACACTGCTCTATCAGTTTGCAAGCTTGGATGAAGAAGCTGGTGACGAGTTTCAGCGTAAGAGGTTATCTGAGGTTGGTGTTGATGTGCTGTTTGATTGGATGCAGGGCTACTTCACTGACTCCCCAAAATTGAAAAATCACTAAGAAATAGACAGACTGGCATTGACCGACTGAGAAAGTGAAGGGTGGCCTTACGTTTCACACTTCCATGTGAACTGTAAGGCCTGACCCCGACATCCGAGTATCTCGTTCATTCGGGAGAGTTTTTTCAGCTTCGATTGACAAACAACCTAATGCGTGAGCCCAAGCCCCCCGAAAAAGTACATAATTTAACCATTTTCTTTGGACAACTTATAAGGGTATAATCTGCAATCGATTGTACCCAAAAAAATAAACCAGAATTCCAATGTTTACCATAGGTGGCTGACAAGTGCACATTGGACTAAAATTTTTAAATTCATTCTTAGTGAGACAACTCTTTTGGAACTTGCATTTCTAACTAAAGGACTTAGGAGAATATGTGAACGACAAGAGCTAATGCGTGACGAGTTTGGCTTGCTAACTAGTCAAAAAATTAAGAATCGGATTGACGATATACTAGCTGCCGAACATGTGAGCGAACTCCCAATTCCAGGAAACATTACTGGCGACTCAGCCTATGAAATTTCTTTTTCCAGCGACGGCTATATCTTGCTCAATGCAAATCATCTAAACAACCCTAAGGACTCTAAAGGCAACATTGATTGGAGTAAAGTAAGAAGGGTTAAAATTGTTTCAATTGGAGGCAATGTATATGACAACCAGTAATCTTTCATTTAGTCCAGACTGGGTCTCTCCTCCCGGATCAACTCTTAATGATTTAATTGAGCTTGAAGGAAAATCGTTATCCCAATTTGCAAATAGCATGCAACTAGGCTTTTACGAGCTAAACAAAATCATTAAAGGAAAGGTCTCAATTGACTTAGACTTAGCCTCTAAGCTAGAAGAACATACAGGAACTTCAGCTAAATTTTGGCTCGAGCGCGAAAAAAATTACCGTAACTCAATTAAAAAAATGGAATCTAAAAAAACTCTAGAAAAAAATTGGCTTTCGGCTCTTCCTACTGCGGACATGGCCAAGTTTGGATGGATAAAAACGAGTCGTAACTTAAGTGAAAAATTAACAGCTTGCTTGAGGTACTTTGATGTATCTTCTGTCGATGAATGGCAATCAAAATATAATAGCTTATTAATAGAAACAGCCTTTCGTACTTCTCAAGCGTACGACTCCACTTATGAGGCAATCTCATCATGGCTTCGACAAGGTGAAATCGAAGCCTCAAAGATTCCATGCCAAGAATGGTGTAAGAGTAAGCTAGTAAACTCGATTCCGGAGATTCGATCACTCACAACTATTGAAAACCCCAATGATTTTTTACCAGAACTAAAGAGAATACTATCTTTTTGCGGCGTAGCGCTAGCCACTGCGAGAGCTCCCCAAGGATGCCGAGCGAGCGGCGCTACTTTTTGGCCTCAAGATAACAAACCTATTTTAATAATGAGTTTTCGTTATTTATCTGATGATCATTTTTGGTTTACCTTATTCCACGAAATTGGTCATCTAGTACTGCACTCTGACCATCGTTTAATCTTAGAAACAAATGAAACGAAATACTTAGATATCGAAAAAGAGGCGGACAACTAC
This sequence comes from uncultured Gilvimarinus sp., assembly GCF_963972205.1. NCBI lineage: Bacteria > Pseudomonadati > Pseudomonadota > Gammaproteobacteria > Cellvibrionales > Cellvibrionaceae > Gilvimarinus > uncultured Gilvimarinus sp. The sequence goes on from NZ_CAXAUC010000006.1 coordinate 128,474, forward strand.
TCTGAAAACGTTTTAATACCTAAAGAACATCAAGATGAACTCAAAACACTTAGGGCAAATGATCTTAGAAAAATAGTTAAATTCTCCAAGAAGCTTGGCATCTCAAAAGGAATCGTTGTTGGGCAACTTCAACACAGGGGAATCCTCAAAAAAAATTACCTTAATAAGCTAAAAGTTAGATACTCTTGGTAAAAAATTGACTTCTCTCAACCTCTGAATTGTATATATTTATTAGGGTTTTTTTGCCAATTGCAAATCGCATCCTCCAAGATTTGCATGCCATAAGGACCAATTGATAAGCTTTTATTCATTATCATTAGCTTTTTTTCTAAGCTTGAAGCATTTTCCTTTGCGTTTCCAAAAAGGAGTCTAGCGCCGGCTTTCGGGCCTGTAGATTCTTGAATATACGCTCGCGGAGGTTCGACATCTACTAAACCTAACTTTCCGATCATACAAAGAAAATCGAACGTTGCCGTTCGACCAAAAGAAAGTACCCCCCGAAAATAATTATACAAATAATCAAACGTTATATACTTGTCGCCTTGACCGAAAGACCTTGCATTATTAAAAACGCCTTCATGATCTCCGTGAGCAATTATTAAATCTCTATAACTACCAATAATTTTTGTCAAAGGTCTGCTTGATGTTTCTTTTAGAGATTCGTATTTTCTATGATTACCAAATTTTCTTCTAGGTGACAAATTAGCTATTTGTCCATGGAATCCTTTTAACCACTCTTCAAACTCCCCGCGCTTACTTATTATCGAACTCCAGCTCCAATGATTACTTCCACCAATGCCACTATAGAAATCCTCTACCAACTTCCACTTGCATTTTGATGAGTAACCAAAATGTATCGACAAAAATATTAGCCAAACAGCTTCGTCCACATTACCATTACGATCGTGCACTACTGCAGCCCTTATCGGGTCGAAACAGCCTGAATTTGGTGTTGCAGTAGCTGTCGATATAGTGCCTTTGTTTTTTATCTTTATTGCATACTTTACACGCCGAATACTATCTATAATCTGCATGACTAAGGCTTCTTTAACGCTTAGATCGTTTAAAATCGTTATATCTAAATTTATATTAGATAATTCCTCAGCTAATATTGAATAAGTCATCCTATCTTCATTATTCATTAGATATTATATTTCCTTGTAATCCAGTCTTTGATAGATTCTTTTACTTTATTGGTAACGCCAAAGCTGCTTTGTATGTTGTGGTTGAACCCTAATAACTTTATAGGTTGGTTTACTTTATGTCCTAATATTTCATATATAGTTGAAGTATAAGACCGACCAACAACATCAGACTTCTTTCTGGGAAGATTCCAACAAGGAACCTCATGTTCTTGAAGTTTTATATTTGAAATATTCTTTAGAGCCTTAACAACTGACTCACCATTTAAAATTATTAGCTCGATATCTCCAGAGTTTATTATCTCTAAAAGAAATTTTCCGCCTAATTGTAGCAACTTTTTCCTCTTTTCTAGTGGCAATCCGCCCCATTTAGACCTAGTAGCGTAGGGAACCAAATCCAGGTGGCATGCACAATCAAAAGAGTCGTAATAGGAAAAACCAGTTCCAGAAATTATATTATTTAGAGGTTTAAACCATCGATCATATGGATTTATCTGGAAATAGTTCTCACACGTAAACATAATTTTTTTCAACTGGTCATTATCAAGATCTTTCCAGTTCTCTATACCGAGAGATTTTAATGTGTGGAACCGCCTACTACGACCGGTTAATTCTTCACCATGAGAATCAAAAAATTCTTGGTCACTGGGATTCAACCCTAACGTAGCTACTTTTGCCCGGCTAAAGTCTCCAAATGCAATTACTGGCGCCCCCTCTGTAATTACATCACACGACTTTATATCTTCACAATTAAGCCGCTTCGCCATTTTATAAAGAGTTTCTAATATTTCTAGTCTATCTGACACAGGACTCCTTACCTAAACTGTCAATATATTTATCTACGTAAGATTTGTACATTTCAGTATAAAGAGATCCCTTTAATACTAAAAATAAATCCAAGTCATTGGTCTTTCTTTTACTAAATACTTTAAGAAGTATAAGAAGGTCTTTCCAGTATGAATCAGAAATACTATCTTCCGCTGAGTCATACTCTCCGCCAGATCTTATGCGTTTTTCAACATCGATAAAGTGTTCAATTTGTTTTTCAATATTTTCGCAACGCATATGTGGCATTGGAACTTGTCTTTGCCACCCTTCCTGAATATAACTATTGATGTTAGTAATTTTATCTTCATATAAATGTAAACTACCTACCGAATGTTTATATACGCCTAATTTTACTCCTAATCGACAAGCAATAATTTCTTGCAACATAGTAAAACAAAAAACATCATGCGGTAGACCAAAGTAAACATCGTTAGATCTCATATTAACCATCATATTCAACTTTGAGTCTCTCAGAAAAAACTGAATGTTCGCCGTGCAAGGTATGTCCTTGAAATCTTGAGTAATATCCGATGCATCGAAAAGTTGTATTACGGCACGACGAGAAGTAGGTTTACGGCGTAATAGAGAAACTATATTTTCTATCTGATTGAACCTTCCATGCATAGAAAAAAATCTCGGGCCGTACGCTCCATGAATCTTTCCATCATCTTCAGACGAATCTCGATATCTATGCAGGTAGTACTCTATATCAGATGACGTATTCGATCTGGAAAGATACCAAGCTAGCTCTCCAATACAACTATAGGGAGTGCCTTTTATCTCAGAACGACTCAATCGTGATCTTGGATTGGTTAACTCCAACAAGACGCCAAGTAACTCATATGAATTACCCTTTGTAGCCTTAACCAACGGAAGCTTTCCATCAGCAAACTTTTCAAAGGTGCTTTTCAATAAATCATCCAGTGAATCTTCTCGAATATACAAGTCAAGTTTCCTTCTTTTACCAAAAAGTCACACATCGTAAGCAAGTCTTTCGTTTCACAATAACTAGTTTATTAACTAGGCAGTTAGTTCACGAGCTATCTAACTAGCCGGACGAAGAGGGGGGAGAGAATTTCTGCGCTAAATCGCGGGCTTCGCCCTTATTATCTCACCGTCCAAACTGGCTAAATCTTGGTTTACCGTGGCTTGCCAACTTGGCGTGCGGCCTTTACCGGCGATAAACCTTACGCGCTATGTGGCTTATCGTGCCACCGTTAAGCGGTGTTGGCAAGCTTGTGGGCTGGGTGGTTGCGGCCTCTTACCTACGTTGACAGATTTTACAGACGACAGGATAATTAGCGCCGGGCTTATTGAGCGCCCGCCTCGCAAAAGTGATTCACCAATCGTATCTATAATCTGGCAAGCTTTGCTTGTATATCATCTCTGGCCGATAGCGAGTAGGTCACTGTATTGGAGGCGATATGCATACACCATCCCATTCTTCTGGTTCTTCCCCCGCGGTTGTCGAGTCGTTTTTGCGCGAGGCCAAAAGGCTGCAGCGCGCGGCATGCTCTGGCGATCTTGCTGATTGTTTGCCGGTTTTGCGGCGTTTGCTTGCCCAGCGGGTATTTACCGGTGTGACGTTGCCCCAGCTGCGCCGGCGGCAAGATTTAGTGCAGCGCAAACATACGCTGCAGTTGCTTGCGCTTGAGGCGGGCTATATAAGTTGGGCTGAGTGCCGTAGGGCGCTTGAAGCGTTACCCCCTGAGAGGGCGGAGCATTACAACCTGGCGTTGCGCTATGCGGGGTACCCCAACCATTGGTTTTCATCGCTGCAAGAGGCTAGGGTGTTTGCATCCCAGCACGGGGGCTACCCTTTGACTTATGGCCGTCAAGGGGTTGTCGTTCCCGCGAGTTATTACCGCTACTAGATATATAGGTGGGGTCAGGTGATGCTTATGGTGGCCTACCTCTACGTACGAGGTGGTTTGTCGTGTCATTGATGGGTGGCCAGCAGGTTTTGGCTTGGTAGTTTATGTATTGGTTTTAACTTGTTAACCGCGCCCCAACTACTATGATGAACTTTCCAAGAGTCAATTTGTACAAGGAGTGTCAATATGACCGGTTCTATTATGTCCATTCGCGACTACCTTAAGCAGGTATACCCACTCGCTCAGTCTAATTTAGCTACCATGAGTGATGCTGAGGTAAGCGAGTTTTTCAATTCAATGAGCTTTTACTTTCAACTTGGCCCGCAACCTACGGATGTTATTCCGCCTGGAAAAATTTCCCCGCGTAATCAGGCCGAGCTACCACAGCTTGGCGAGCTTTACTGGCCCTCCGTGATCAATCCACAGGGTTTTTGGTGCCGCAATCCCTATGACCCTACCAACCCCCTTAACAACAAGTTCGTAAACGGGTTTGCATCCGGCAGTCGGGTAGAGGTGTGCCACTCGAATGTTTACGATGGCAACCTGGGAATTTACTACTATTTGGCTCCGGGCTCTGGCATTGCGGTTGACCTTGGCAAAACCTTAGTGGCCCGAAACAAGTTAGATGCACTGCGCAAACTAGGTTATAACAACGCGCAAATCGCGGCTGCACTGAATACCCCTGATACAGCATACTGGCCTTACTACACCGGTGGTCAGCTACCACCGCCGGGTAGTCAAAAGTTGTTCAGCCAATTAGTCTCAGAATACGTAGCACAAAATGGTGTAACTACCGAAACGGCACAAAGCGTTATTATTGATGCGGCGATTGATGAGACCAATTACCTTTACGGCCGCGTCAATGACACCGGTTGGCAGGTGGATGAGGATAATTTTAACCTGGCAAACAAAGCCGGTTACGATACTGTACAACTGACAACGCAGGCTAATATGAATAACGGCTGGGCGTTTGAGATTATCGACTTGCGGGTGGTGCCTGGCGGTAATTTGCAAAACACGATGACCCATTTGAATCAGTATTACGCCACAGTGAACCCTTTTAATACCGACAGCTACAAGCCGGTTAGCAACACTTGGCCCTATTACAATTTATACGCACAAGGCACGTTATCTGAAATCGCGCGCGATTATCCATCCTATCAAGGGCGCTTTCCCTTTTCTGGGCCAGGCCATATCAACCCTTCCGCAATTCCCAGTTATCCGTGTTAACCAGCTTTAAAATAAGTGGGGCTAAGTGAAGCATGTGGTGCATTGTCACCCACACTTGCTTGGTCTTCCATTCAAGAAGCCAGAACTCGTCTACCCGTTAGGCGAGCCAGCTCACTTTTAAATCGACTATTGCCCGGCGCTAAAGGATAAGCTTCATCTAAACTTGTGACACAAAAACCATTACACCGATGAATCAATGGGGCCGGAGTGGATGATTTTTGTCTTTCCAGTGACTTCGTGTCACCGTTTTTTGCAAATTTAACGACTCTGACTCCATTGATCTCCGACCGAGCTCCCGATCACGCACCTCCCCACTGCTGTATCACCGTTGCTAATACTTACATCCGCAACACTCCCGCGCCGTTCGCCTCGGTGCTGCGTCGGTTGCTCACACAATTTACCTCTGGTGGTCACAAGCACCACAACCCCCTATACTAACCCCGCACGTTTGGAACTCTAATAATGATATCTAAGGAGAGAAACCATGGGACCCTCCCGTAGTGCCGGCATCCGACCGGTGTTTATCTTTTTGTTCACCCTAATAAGCACGCTATTACTGACCAGTTATAGCGCTGCGGCGGCGCAGGCACCCATACAAAAGGTGACCAGCGTAGAAGGCATTACCGAATATCGGCTGGATAATGGCCTGCAAGTGCTGCTGTTTCCGGACCCCACGAAGGAAAATATCACCGTTAATGTGACCTACCATGTGGGCTCTAAGCACGAGAACTATGGCGAAACCGGCATGGCGCATCTGCTTGAGCATTTGCTGTTTAAGGGTTCGACCAACCACCCGAATATTCCCGACGAGCTGAGCCAGCGCGGCGCGCAGTCAAACGGCACCACCTGGCTGGATCGCACTAATTATTTTGAGACCTTCAGTGCCACCGGGGACAACCTGGACTGGGCGCTGGCGATGGAAGCCGATCGCATGGTCAACTCGTTTATTAGCGCCGATGATTTGCAATCGGAAATGACGGTGGTTTACAACGAGCTGCAGCGCGGCGAGAACAACCCTTTTAATGTCACGATGCAAAAGCTGCGCTCGGCAGCGTTTTTGTGGCACAACTACGGCAACAGCACGATAGGGGCACCCAGCGATCTGGAGAACGTTTCCATCGAAAAACTGCGCGCTTTTTATGAGATGTATTACCAGCCCGACAATGCCACCTTAATTGTCGCGGGAAAAATCGATAGCAATAAAACTCTGGAAAAAATTGCGCAACACTTTGGCCGCATTGCCAAACCCGAGCGCACGCTGCCCAAGATGTACACCCGCGAACCCGCCTCTGACGGCGAGCGCAGCGTCACCGTGCGCCGGGTAGGAGACACCCAGATTGCGATGCTGGGCTACCACACGCCGATGGCGGCACACCCGGACTCGGCGGCCTTGACGGTGCTATCCAATATTCTCGCCGACCAGCCCCGCGGACGCCTGCACAAAGCGTTAATAGAACCCGGCATTGCCGCAAATGCAGGCGCTTGGAATGAGATTAAAGCCGACTCAAGTATGTTTATGGCGTTCGCGGTATTAAATGCCGATCAGACGCTGGCCACAGCCGAAAAAACCTTGCTGGCACAGCTTGAGGGTATGACGCAAAACCCAGTCACTCAGCAGGAGCTGGATCGCGCCAAGCTCAGCATCCTTAATGGCTTTGATAAAAGCATGGAAGATACCCAGACGATTGCCATCCAGCTGAGCGACTGGCTGACCAATGGCGACTGGCGCCTGCGTTTTTTGCATCGCGACCAGATTGTAGCGGTTAGCCTTGCGGATTTACAGCGCGTAGCCAGCGCCTATATTCAGCGTAACAACCGCACTTTGGGGCGTTTTATTCCCACCGACGAACCGCAGCGCGTAGAGTTGCCGCAAGTCGACAATATTAACGCTATGCTCGAGGGCTACACCGGACGCGAGGATATCGTAATGGGCGAGGCCTTTGACCCCTCGTACGATAACATCGCCGCACGCACTGAGTTTTTTACCATCGGCGACAATATTCGCGTCGCCGCGCTGCGCAAGAAAACCCGTGGCGAAAGTGTGCGACTTAATATTCAAATTAACTACGGCAACCTAGAAAGCCTGACCGGTAAAGCGCAGTACGCCGGTATTGTCGGTGATATGCTGGGTCGCGGCTCTAAGCAATACAGCCGAGAGCAGATGAAAAATGCCTTTGACCGCATCAAAACCTACGGCGGTTACGGCGCTAATTCGGGCGGCAGCTGGGCTTGGCTGGCCAGCAACCACGACAACCTGGTGGCGGGGCTGGATATTCTTGCCGAGGGCATGAAAAACCCTACCTTCCCGCAAAACGAGCTAGATCAACTGGTGCAAGCACATCAGGCTAATATTGAATCGGCCCTAAGTCAGCCCCAGGCTCTGGCCAGCAATGTGGCCCACCGGCGGATATCGCCGGTAGACGAAAACCACCCAAACTACGTGCACACCTTTGAGGAACAGCTCGCGCTATTAAAAAACGTCGAGCGTCAGCAGCTGGTAGATTATCACCGGGAGTTTTTTGGTGCCGACCAGATGCTGGTAACCATTGTGGGGGATTACGACCGCGAGCAAGTAGTGGCCGCTATAGAGAAGCACTTTGGCGATTGGAACACCGGCAAAGACTTTGAGCCTATTTTACTGGACTACCAGCCCATTGATACAACGGCCAAAACCATTGATACCCCCGATAAAGAGAACGGCGCTTTCTTTGCTGTTAATCTCTATAACCTAGATGCCTACGACGAGGATACCCCCGAGTTGGTGCTGGGTAATTATCTTTTTGGCGGTGGCTTTATCAACAGCCGTTTGGCCACTCGTCTGCGTCAGCAAGAGGGTTGGAGCTACGGCGCCGGCTCATCGTTCGAGCCCAACCGTATGGCCCCGCGCACCGTGTTTTGGGGCTGGGCGATTGGCGGCCCGGAAAACCTGAATAACATCGAGCAAGGCTTTAAAGAAGAGCTGCAAAAAGTGCTGGATAAAGGCTTTACCGATGAAGAAGTGCAAAACGGCATCTCGGGTATTTTGCAAAGTGGCAAAGTGCAGCGCGCTGATGACGAACAGCTTGCGCAAATGCTACAACAGCTAATGTTCTATAACGAAACGCTAGAGCAACATAAGCAATTCGACGCCGAGCTAGCCAACAGTAGTGGTGACGATGTAGTGCGTGTAATGAAGAAGTACTTCTCGCCCGACAACATGCTTTACATTAAAGCGGGCGATATGAATAAAGCCGCTGAGCAACCTTCTGCCGCAAACGCTCAGTAATGTGAGAGGTGCCCGCGCATCGCCGGCGCGGGCACCCAAAGGTAAATTTAAAGGGGTGGGTCAGATAAAACTTGTGGTGTCACACCATCATCTCAACACTGGCCGCCTTCAACCTATTTTTCGCTGCCACTGGCGATTGACCTTTTTACCCCGTTGCCAGCAGTATATAAGTAAGCGCTTATTGGCTGGAGGGACGAAGTTTTATGCGTTATGTCATTGTCGGTACCGGTAATATCAGTAATACCTATGTGTCTGCACTGGGTAAGCTTGCCGGTTGCGAGTTGGTGGGGGCCGTCTCCCGATCGGGGCGAGCGCTTGCTGCCGCGCCGGATCTTCCCATCTGGCCTTCGCTCGCAGCGGTGGACCGGGCGTTTGATGCCGTGATTTTGGCCACCCCGAATGGTTTACATCACCAGGGCGCTATTGCCGCGGCCGAGCTTGGCAAGCACGTGCTTACCGAGAAGCCGCTGGATATCGCCGCCGATGCGATGGCCACAATGACGGCGGCGTGTAAGAAAGCGGGCGTAACCTTGGCTGTGTGTTATCAGCGGCGCACTAGGCCGGATAATATTGCCATTAAACGGTTGATCGACGAGGGCACTTTGGGCCAAATCTATGCAGCTGATTTGTCGGCAAAGTTTTACCGCGATCAAGCCTATTACGACAGTGGCGATTACCGAGGTGGCTATTCGCTGGACGGCGGCGGCCCGTTTATGCAGCAGGCTTGTCACAACTTGGATATTTACACTTGGCTGTTTGGCTTGCCCCAACAGGTGGTAAGCATGTTGGGCACCTTCGCCCACGATATTGAATCGGAAGATCACGGCGCGGCCTTGCTGCGTCACGCCAACGGTATGATCGGCACTGTGGTGGCCTCTACCGCTGCCAAACCCGGTTTTGCCGCGCGTTTGGAGGTGCACACCGAGAAAGGCAGTTTTACCCTAACCGATGATGTTATTACCCAATGGCACGTCGACAACCTTGATAACCCGGCACAGCCCGGCAAGGCTTACCACCACGACGGCGCCACCAGCGCAGCGGTAACAGACACCACAGCTCATGAAGCGATTATTAAAGATTTCGAACAGGCCGTTGAAGATAACCGAGAACCGCTTGCAGGGGCTGACTCTGCCAAACTGACAACAGAGTTGATTCTGAAAATCTATAACAGTCAAAAACCAATATAACCTGACGTATTATTTACAGCGCTTAATCATTAGGCTCAACACTCAAAATAATTCTGGTTTGCTCGTCGCTTACCTGCTTAGCCCGCACGCGTCATACCCTAAATCGTAGGCAATATTAGGTAAATCGGGTGTTGAACGCGGTGATCAGTTAACCTTCGCCTACATTTCAACACCCTCTAGTAATTATAGATTTCGAATTAATTTAAAATAAATTAATTGAGTCCGATTACTTTAAGCCGGCATATCAAAAACTATAAAAAGCTAGGTGCAGGCGGCGAAATTGACTGGCTAGCATTATTTAACCATCCGGGTTTTACCACGCCCAAGTATATGATCGCAGAGGTTAAGGACTACTCGTACCCGCCCATGTATAGCGTACAGCTAGCATGGGAGTATTTATATTATGAGATTTTAAATTAACTCTATGGCCTATTAACCCTAAGCTCGACCTGCCCGTAACCTTATGTGGCGCCGGTTGGTAATAAAGCCATCCGGTGTTTAGCCCGGCTGGCAGGCAGTAAAGATTCACTTACGCGACGCCTGAGCTTGTCAGATCGCGCCAACTGCCGCTCGTGACTAAACACTTTAGCGTTGTCAGTAATGCCAGCAAGCGCTGTAAAAGGCCTATATTCCGTTTATTTTTTCTCGCCAAGCAATATAAATGATAACGATTGTCGTTTATACTAGCGGTTTTATCACTAGCCTTTCGAGATAAATCATGAAGATTAACCACAAACTGCTCGCCGCCTTGCTGGTCAGCGGCGCTCCTTTTGCTATTGCCCAAGAGTCTGACGCGGATGCTACGGCATCAACCACTGAGCCTGCTGTAGAGGAGATGTTGGTAACCGGTCAGCGCTCGCAGGTGGAGTTGTTGCAGGAGTACTCGGGCGGGCAGGTTGCCCGCGGCGGCCGCGCGGGGTTGCTGGGGAACCTGGATTTTCTTGACGCGCCTTTCTCTGGCACGGCGTATACCGCCTCTCTGGCGGCGGCGCAGCAGGCAGAGAGTGTGGGTGATGTTTTACAGAATGACCCCGTAGTGCGAGTTGCCAAAGGATTTGGCAACTTTCAGGAAGTGTATATCTTGCGGGGTTTTCCGGTTTATTCCGATGATATTACCCTGAACGGTGTGTACGGTATTTTGCCCCGGCAATTTGTCGCCGCCGAACTGGTCGAGCGGGTAGAAGTGTTTCGCGGCGCCAACGCCTTTTTAAATGGCGCAGCACCCGGCGGCAGCGGCATCGGCGGCACGGTTAATTTGGTACCCAAGCGCGCGCCCAGCGGTGGCGTGAAGCGGCTAACGGCGGGGTATGAATCTGACAGCCAATACCAAACCGCCCTGGATTTGGGGCATCGATTTGGTGAGGATGAGACTTGGGGTGTTCGCGTTAATGCCGTGCGCCGTGATGGAGAAACCGCCATTGAAGATCAAGAGCGTGAGCTTAATGTTTTCTCGCTAGGCACTGATTATGCTGGTGAGCGCTTTCGTTTTACGGCTGACTTTGGTTATCAAGACAATCACGTCGATGCACCACTGCCACAGGTCACACCGTTGGGCGATATTCCACAAGTGCCCGAGGCGGGCCGTAATTTTGGTCAGCCCTGGACGTATAGTGATGAGAAGCAAACCTTTGGCGTGGTTCGCGGTGAGCTAGACGTCAATGATGCCGTTAAGGTGTGGTTGGCTGGCGGTGCGCGCAGCGGTGAAGAGATAAACCTACTGGCCAACCCTAAATCCGATATCGACGGCAACCTATCCTCGAGTCGTTTTGACAACACCCGGGAGGACGATGTGATCTCCCTTGATGGTGGCATGGAACTGACATTTAACACGGGCTCGGTGAATCACACTTTAGTTTTCTCGGCATCCTCGGTAGAGTTAGAGTCCAAAAACGCTTTTGCTTTTTACCTAACCCCCTTTACCTCCAACCTGTATGACCCGGCTGTGGTGACACCACCACAAGACAACATTTTTCCAGGTGGCGATTTAAGCGATCCATTGTTAACCGAAAAGACCAAAAACGAAAGCCTTGCACTGGCCTACACGGCGGCACTGTTAGACGAGCGTTTGTTAGCCACATTAGGTCTACGCCATCAGAGCATCACTACCAATACCTTTGATTACAATGATGGCTCAGAGCTTTCCGGTTACGATGCCTCGGAGGTAACACCGGCCCTTGGCTTGGTATGGAAAGCGTCCGAGAATCTCTCTTTTTATGGTAACTATGCCGAGAGCCTGCAGCCGGGTTCCGTTGTACCTGCTATGAGCGGCGGTGTAGTAATCAGCAATGCGGGTGAGGTAATTGATCCCTTGACCGGCGAGCAAGTCGAGCTAGGCGTTAAATACGATGCCGGCGCATTTGCAACGACCCTAAGTGCGTTTACGTTGGAGCGTGCTAACACCATCGTGGTAGATCAACGCGTGACTCCTTCGGGTCGGCAAGAAAATAAAGGCATTGAAGTCAGTGTATTTGGCGAACCTGCCGACGGCATCCGTTTAATTGGTGGTGCAACCTACCTGCAATCGGAACTCACCCGTACCCAAGATGGAATTAATCAGGGTAACTCACCCATTGGGGTGCCAGAGCTGCAAGCAAACGTTAACCTTGAGTGGGATGTAGTAGCGGCCACCGGCTTAACACTCGAAGCACGGCTGGTCTACACCGACAGCCAATACGCTAACGCGGAGAACACGGTAGCGTTAGATAGCTGGCAGCGTTTTGATCTTGGTGCGCGTTACACAACGGCGATTAAAAGCCAGCCGATCACGCTTCGCGCGCGCTTGGACAATGTCTTTGATGAAGACTATTGGGCGTCGACAGGGGGCTTCCCTGGTGCCAATTATTTAATATTGGGCAATCCGCGTACCGTGTCAGTGTCTGCTTCTATCGATTTTTAATACGGTCTTTACGCCATGAAAACCAAGGGCATTCTCACCTGGAGCTGGATCCACACATGGTCCAGCCTGATATCCACGCTGTTTCTAATCATGCTCTGCGTGACCGGCTTGCCGTTGATATTTCATGATGAAATTGATACAGCGCTTAACCCCGATGCCTGGGAGCCGGCTAACCCTGATGCCGAGCACCTAGATCTGGATCAAGTGCTGGCCCTAGCGCTGGATAACCGCCCCGGCGAAGTGCCGCTCTATATGAGCTTTGATATAGAGCGGCCTGTGGTTAATGTCACCACGGCACCAAGCGTCGATGCGCCCAGCTCACAAATGCATTTCGCCTCTTTCGATTTAACCAGTGGCAATGTGGTGCCACCGGCGGACGTGGGCGAGACCGTAATGGAGTTTATTCTACAGCTGCATACGGATATGTTTTTGGCGTTGCCCGGCATGTTGTTTTTGGGTTTGATGGGCTTTATTGGCTTAGTGGCGGTCGTATCGGGCGTCGTGTTGTACGCGCCTTTTATGCGCAAACAGGATTTTGGTGTAATCCGGCGTCAAAAATCTAAACGAGTAAAGTGGCTGGATTACCATAACTTTTTTGGTGTAGTCACTGTTGCCTGGGTATTAGTGGTTACCGCCACAGGGGTGATCAACACCTTAGAAACACCATTAGTTGATACCTGGCGCGATCGTGAGTTAGGGCAGCTCATTGCACAAAACAACAATGCCGCACTCACCGAACAACGGGCCAGCCTGGATGCGGCGGTAAAAGAAACCGTTTTAGTCGCCCCCGATATGACACTGCAATTTGTAGCGTTTCCGGGTAGTAAATATTCGACCTCTGCACACTATGCAATTTTCTTACATGGCAACACGCCATTGACTGAGCATCTAATTGCACCGGTTTTAGTGGATGCCAATACCGGGCAGGTGGCGGGCCTGAAAGAGATGCCTTGGTATAATAAGGCGCTGTCTTTGTCTCGGCCATTACATTTTGGCGATTACGGCGGCCTAACACTAAAGATTATCTGGGCAATATTGGATGTATTGTTGCTGATTGTATTGCTGTCTGGACTTTACCTATGGTGGAAGAAACGCCGCACCAATGCTTCTGACATTACAACTGAAACAACGAAAACTCGTTTAGCCACGGAGCAACCCCGGTGAAGCCGCGAAAAGTACGCAACTTGTTCGAGATATACCAGGCCCCTCTCGTCATTTTTACCCTAACACTGTTTGGATTAATTGCTACACTGATAACAGAGGGCTGGGTGGATATTATTGGGGTGATAGCAACGGCGTCATCGCTACTGATCATTATTTGGATTTTTATTAACCCCAGGCCACACACTTAAAAAGCGGCGGCATGGACAAGATACAAGGTCATACGTTTCCAAAAAGACTAATATACCAACCGACCTTTGCTCAGTTAGTTGTTTCGAAATTTACCTGACAGTTTTCCGGATCGCCGGAAAAGACTCTTTTTTAGATTTTAAGTATGGCCCGTATTATCCCACCTTGCACACAGATTAGAGCTTAGCTTGTATCCGCTTGTGAGACATTAATAGTAAACAAACTGACATTACTCTCATGAACAATAAAGACTTTATTTATCAGCGTATTCGTATTTATTCTGGGAAAGACTTCGACCCAATGAATAACGAACAAGTAGAGGCTATCTTACGCGCTAAATTTAATATTTTTTTACCGCAACGAACTTCGTTTGATGAGTCCCTAGCATCAACGACCAGTGATCATGAAATTTTAAGCCTCATATTGCAGTATCGTGCAATAGAGCAATGATAAGCCGCTAAAAAACAACCAAACCAATCGCTCCAAGCTTTGATCCGCCCACCCTAAAATGGCTGACAGGGAAAACTTAAAGCAATTGAAATGGTTGTTACATAATCAGTATGTTTTACACCCTGATTATGGCAAAGATGATTAATCTTTCAGTAAATACGAGCAGGGCGAGTCTACCCACTCAAACCGTCCGCCGCAGGTGCGGGCGTAACGGTTTGCTTGCGAGCCTGCTGCCGCGTAATACAAAGTATCACACGCACTTAAATCACCATCAAAACATTTAGTGGCAGCATTAACCGATAGTTTTCGAGGAACCTTTTTACCCGAAGGGGTTTTATCTTGCCAATGCTTTTTGGCGTAATCTACGCAGAACTCCGTTTTATCACGAACGCGACCACCACAGCTTGCGGCATAGGCTTCTTGCTCACTATCTGCTAAAGAAATATGGTACAAGGTATCGCAGTCGGCCATGTTGGCAGCTTTGCATTGCGAGGCAAGCTGGACTAGTTCATCCATTACCTCTCGCGGCACAGGTGTCGCTTTTGGTACCGATTTTAAACTTCCTTGCTCTGGGGCGTCTGGCAACGTGTAATTTTTAAACCAATCGCTCACCAAGGCATCTTTTATTTTTTGATCGGCTGAATCTAAAAAGCTTTTATTCTCAGAAAAAAACAAAAGTTTACTGTACGCTTTATTAATGTAGCTTTTGTCAAAACCATACGCTTTCAAGTAAATCAATGCATCAGTTTCACGCAGCTCGTCAACAACGGTGTCATCCTCTGTTGCGCCGACCGTATAAAATCCAGACTCGATATTATAAATCGCATCAGTAAGCTCACCAACACTTTGCGCCCGCTCCATGTCTTGCCAAGCAACCATATTGTAACAAGCCCGCAACGTTGACCGGACAACATTATATTCGGCAGAATATTGCCACTCAAAAGCGTATTCTTCTAAATCTTTTATGGATTTTTTACATACGTTCTCAGCCTCATCGATACGGTCTAACTCGTACAAGCTGTAGCGCTGAAAATTGTACACATAGGCCATTTCTACTGCACCTACATCATCGTCCATAGCCTCCCGCAGGTGATTCACGACCTCTAAGGCTTCTTGGTATTGCTTGTTAGAGATGTAATGTTGCGCTTGTCCCATTTTCGATGAAAAAAGATCATCAAAGGATTCAGCCAGTACTTGTGTACAGAAGCCAAGGCATAAAACAAAAGCAAGAGGGATCACTAACAGATATTTTCTAACATTATTCATAAGTATTCCGTCACAAACGTTCTAACAACACTCTGTAGTGAAAAACTACACTAAAGAAATTATTTATAAGAAATAATTTCTTTTATACCAAAAAGTAATCCTACAAGTAGGCATCACCTAAACCTAAATACTGCTTTAAACTAAAGGAGGTATCCGCAATCCACAACTGACCTTCAGAAATTTTTGCATCTACAATGTATTCGTTATCTTTTTGAATAATATAGGTACCAACATACGGTGTAATTAAAAACTGCAGGGGCGTTCCTGCCACAATTTCTTCAGAAACAATCAGTTTCATATTACCTTTAAGAAAGGCGACATACTCTTTAATAGATCCCATGCTGCCTTCGATCTTGGAGTCGAAACCTAATTGCATGTTGGCGTTAGCGTATCCATCTAAAGCTTTTCCGCCAAATTTGCTTGTAAGGCTTATATCTTTGTGCGCCATCTTGGCCAACACCTCAAGCATTTTTGGCTCAAATTGTGCAAAATCAAGGTTTTCCTGTGCTGCGCTCATCTCCTTAGAAAGCTGGCTCCAGGCCACCATGGCATCCATAGGCATTTTATCCAGCGCCAATTCATAGTACAGATCTTGCGCAGCAAAAGGACCGGTAAAATTCTTCACTGTCATTTTCATGCTGGAGTTAAGGTATGTTTTATCAATCTCTTGATGCTGCATCATCTCTACATTGTTTAAACTAGCTTCTTTCGGGCTGCCGGGAGAGAAAGTCACCTTTTTTAGCGTGGCGGACGATGAACTGATCGGTACACCTTCAGCTGTCATGGTGTACTTCCACTGTCCTTCAAGTGGTGTTGCTGTTATCTCTGCCATATCGCTTGTAAACTGCGTCTTGCCAAAATATAAATCGCCTTTAGCGTCTTGAGAGCCAAACGTTCCTTTGCCATTTATAGTAATTCCATCTACTTCAAAGAACACGTCGTCTTCTTGATAGGTAAGCGCCCCAGAGTGCCAGCTTGAATCAAGACTTCCGCCGTAGGTTCCCAGCATATTTAAATGGCCAACGCCCTGCGGAAATAGCTTGGTTAACATTTGTGTAATATCGCTATTGCTGGATTGAATTTTATTGTTCTCGGAGAGCGCATAAAACCAACCAAACTTTACGCCATCGGCAAAGATAACCGGTCCGTGGAACACCTCTACATCGGAGTTCAGACTTAGGCTATCGATTTGGAGCTGTTCACCGTTATTATCAAAATTTATTTTAAACGTGCTTTTAAAAATACCGCGGTGATAATCAGTGACTGATAACTCACCTTGCATTGGATGCTGTTTTTGCGCCATTGCTACTTGCTTTTTGATATGGCGCTCTCCAACGATGCCGCTATAGTAGGTCAGGCCCACGTAGGCAAAAGCCCCCAACAATACAAGCACTATTTTTTTCATGACATGTCCTTTTAAATAATTGATTACTGAGACTAACGGACAATGCCGGCGCTTTTGGTGAATAACCAAGAAGCCGTTTGCAGGGGGTAGATACAGCGAGGGGTCTTAGAAAATACCGTGTAGGTTGAGCGCAGCGCTCCCTAGCCTTCCTTGCAGTGGTTCATGTCCATTGGCGCGGATTATAGCAAGCCCAGTACTTCATGGGAGACACACTGAACATCTGTCAGTGTAAACGCTGGCATTTTTGCCAACTGGATCACATTTGCGCTTTGCCAGTAGACTCTGGTGAACGTTAGCCGCAACAACCATGTGGCACGGGCAGGGCAGGCGCCTAAAACCAGCCATAGCTCTGACGAGGAGTAAAATGGGTGCTCAGTCTCGCCGCCCGTTAAGCTCTTTTGTGTTGGGGTAACGCGGCCTGAATAATCATTGGGGTGTCGATGAGGTTAAAGGCCTTATGGGTGACAGCCTCTGGATTTAAACACTGGGTGCCATCGAGCTACATCCGTTAAGAAACAACCCAACTGCATGATGCACCACGGTATCGCGCTCTTGCGAGCTCAGGGTAAACTCCTCGGCCATTAACCGGCGCATATGGTAGTTGCCCTTAATCATGCCGATAAACTGTGTCGCAGCGAGATAACAATCGTCCAACTGCAATTTACCCGCGCTGACTTCACCTTCTAGATAATCGGCGATGGCTCGCAGGTTACGCTCGGGGGCGATCGCCATGTAGATCTCCCGCAAGCGTGGGTTGCGACCGGCTTCGGCAATTAGCAGGCGCTGTAGCGCCAGGGCGTCGGCCGATAGTGCCAACTCCAAAAAGCTTACCCCCACACCGTACAACACGTCGGCCGCGTCTTTGCCGGTGATACGTGGTTGCTCTAGCTGCTGCAGTAAGTGCGCGCTTTTGCGCTCTACCATCGCCTGAAATAAGCCCTCTTTATTGCCAAACAGCCGGTACAAGGTGGCGAGCGAACCTCCCGCCCGCGAGACTATCTCCTGTAAACTTGCGGCCTCGTAGCCACTTTGCAAAAACACCTCGGTGGCGGCATCGAGAATACGGTCTCGGCGCCGTAACCCGCGCTCGCGCGGGGCATAGCTGGCGTCTTTAGGCGTATCTGGGCTCACTTTATCGCTCATTCAGCACTCTCTTTATTTAGAAGGCTTATGGTACCACTAAGTATCACCCATCTTGACAGGCTTAGATTGTAGTGTAACATTCATTACACTTTGTAATCTTGCTCAAAGGCTCACAAATGAAACCCTCCCCCAAAAAAATGACGCTGCTGGCAGCGGTCATTGTTGTGGCTATTATCGCCGCTACTAAAGGCTATCACTGGTATCAGCATGACCGGTTTATCGAGACCACCGATAACGCTTATATTAAAGCCGATTCGGTAGCCCTGCGCCCGGAGCTTGCGGGGCGCATCAGCGCAGTTGCCGTGCACGAAAATCAGCGGGTTAGCCGCGGCCAACTGCTACTGCAAATTGACCCCGATGATTACCAGGCGCGGCTCAGCGAGGCCCAAGCGCAGCTTGCGGTAGCGCAGGCAGCACTGGCAGATGTACGCGAGCAAACCACGTTACAACACAAAACCATCGATGAAACAACGGCCAATATCGAAGCCGCCGAGGCGGAGCTAGAGCGCACTCGGCTAGACCTTGAACGCTCCGAGACACTGGCGAAACAAGAGTATGGTTCTAAGCAACAGCTGCAAAACAATCAGGCGGCGGAAACTGTTGCCAAAGCCCGCCTCTCGCAAGCTCAGGCGGCGCACGCGGCCGGCCAGCAAATGCTGGCGGTACTGGCAGCCAAGCGCCAGAGCGCTAACGCGCAAATTACCTCGGCCCAATCGGCGGTTAGATTCGCAAAGCATCAACTGCAAAAAACAACGATTGTCGCCCCCCGCGATGGAATTATCGGTAACTTGGGCGCTCGGGTAGGCAATACCGCACAGCCGCAACAGGTGCTTTTGTATCTAATACCGCTGCCTGACGTGTATGTACTGGCCAACTATAAAGAGACCCAAATTGGCCATATGAGTATCGGCCAAGCCGCCACCTTTACCGTTGATGCCTTACCCGAGCAAACATTTAACGGGGTGGTGGACTCTATTGCACCAGCCGCAGGCAGTGAGTTCAGCCTGTTGCCCCGGGACAATGCCACTGGCAATTTTAATAAAATTGTTCAGCGCGTACCGGTGCGAATTCGAGTCACCGGGCCGGCCGATCAAATGGCGCTACTGCGGCCAGGCTTATCGGTTGTTCCCGCCGTGGACACCCAATCGTTCCAACAGCAAGACTCATATTTAGTCAGCGAAAAGACGGCAACCACCCTATAAAGCAGACCGACGCTTCGCTTTATAGGGCTGCCTTTTTATAGCGAACCTATTATTTTGATCAACGCAGCAATAGGCATTAAACACTATGGCAGATACTCGGGAAATGCCGCCCATAAGCCAGCGCATTGGTTTTGTGGCTGCCATTTTAGGCATGTTTATGGCCATTTTGGATATCCAAATTGTCGCCAGTTCGCTCAATGAAATTCAAGCGGGTGTG
Organism: uncultured Gilvimarinus sp.; assembly: GCF_963972205.1. NCBI lineage: Bacteria > Pseudomonadati > Pseudomonadota > Gammaproteobacteria > Cellvibrionales > Cellvibrionaceae > Gilvimarinus > uncultured Gilvimarinus sp. Next base: position 147,929 of record NZ_CAXAUC010000006.1, read on the forward strand.
TCCGCCACGCCCGACGAAATATCCTGGATACAAACCGCTTACCTGATCGCCGAACTTATTATGATTCCGCTATCGGGTATGCTGACTCGCTGGCTCTCCACTCGGCTAACGTTTGTGATTTCATGTCTGTCATTTACCCTGGCCAGTATTGGCTGCGCCATGGCGCAAACCATCGACCAACTGATTGTTTTACGCGCAATACAAGGGTTTGTCGGCGGTGCGATGATCCCGATTGCCTACGCGTTGGGCTTTAGATTGTTTCCCACGCGAGTCATGGGAGCTGTGCAGGCCGTTATCGGTATGATCGCCACCACTGCGCCGTCTATCGGCCCCACGTTGGGGGGCTACATTACCCAGCACCTTAGTTGGCACTGGCTGTTTTTAATGAATATTATTCCGGGTATTATCGCCAGCGCGGGCGTCTGGTTTTTTATGCGTATTGATGAGCCCGATTTTAGTTTATTTCGCAAAATTGATTTTCGCGGTCTGCTCTATTTAGCGCTGTTTTTGGGCCCGCTGGAATATGTTTTAGAAGAGGGGCCCGGGGACGATTGGTTTAATAGCAACGCTATTACCAGCATGGCACTACTGTCATTTTGCAGTGCTGTTTTATTTTTTCGGCGCACACTGACTATCGACTTTCCCATCGTCGATTTACGGGTTTTTAAAGACCGAAACTTTGCCATTGGTACCGGTTTTGGTTTTATTATTGGCCTTGCTCTATACGGACTGGTTTACTTAATGCCACTATTTTTAGGGATAGTGCGGCAGTTTAATAGCCTGCAAATTGGCGAGGTTATGTTTGTTACCGGCGCCGCCATGTTCTGCACGGCGCCTATTGCCGGCCGCTTATCGGATAAACTAGACGGCCGATACATTTTAACGGTGGGCTTATTGCTCGTAGGATCGGGCTCTATTATGAATGCCTGCCTGAGCGCCGAGGCGGGCTACGATCAGTTTTTTTGGCCACAAATTGTGCGCGGCATGGGCTTGCTGATGTGTATTATTACCGCTGCCCGAATAGCCATGGGGACGATGCCTGTCTCGCAAGTAAACAATGGCGCAGGGCTATTTAACGTTATGCGAAACTTAGGCGGCGCGGTAGGGCTTGCCGCTATCGATACTATTTTAGATTTTCGCAATGACTACCACTGGAACCAAATAATTCCCGCCATAAGCCCTACCCGCGATGTGGTGACGCAACAGATTTTTCAGATTGAACAACAAGTCACCGGCGCCGCCAGTGACCCGCACGCCGCCGCTATCGGACAAATTGCCCAGCGAGTCGGCACCCAGGCCCAGGTGCTGGCCTATAACGATATCTTTTTGTGGTTAGGTATTTTGTATTTGTGCGCCGTGCCACTTATGCTGTTTATGCGCAAACCCGATCACTAAAAACGCATCACACCGCAAACGCTAATCCCCCGCACCGGCGAGTTGCGCACCGATGTAACCGCTGGTGATAAAATTTATAATCCCCTGATAAGTCTTTATTCAAAAGTGCAGGCTGACCTTTGCTGACAACAGCGGCAGGTATAACAAACTTATTTTCTTGGCACTTCTCGCCAGCGCATTTGTCCACTAAGCGTCGTTTTATACATTGTTGGTTTTGACAAACTACTCAGCCGCTAAGTGTGACTCAATTCAAACTTCTTATTTTTTTGTTTGCTCACAACTATTAACTGAGCGTTAAAACCGTAAGAATATTTTACGAAAGCGAATTACAGCTTGGTAAATATTACAAGCTAGCAAACAAAACACGCCTGTAGTGCCACAGAATCAATCGTTTGGCAGATCGGCATGATTCATGCCTCGTCACCGCAGTATGTTTTTAATCATTACTTTATGTAACTAGGAGTTTACTATGAAATTCGTGAAACAGTCGCTATTAAGTGTTGTTATTGCTGCCGGCATTGCTTCTACTGGTGCTTATGCCGCTGATCAAAGTGCTCAGGCACCGACCACTCCGGCCATGCCAGAAAAAACGGCGCCACAGATGGATGTAAGCGATGAGCAAGTGGGTGATTTTGTCGAGGCCTATGTAGCGGTACAAACTCTCAACCAAGAGTACGCAACCAAGCTGCAAGCTATGACCGACAGCCCGGAAAAATCTCAGAAGCTGCAAAAAGAAGCGCAAACCGAGATGAAATCTGCCATTACCGATACTGGCTTGACCCTTGAAGAATACAAACAAATCGCACTGGCCGCTAACGATAGCGAGCAACTGCGCCAGCGTATTTCTTCAGCGATCAACGCCAGCACTAGCGCACCAGCCGATAGTTAAATGCTGCCACCGCGGGCGCTGCCCGCGGTTTCCCACCAGATACCTGCCATTAAATAGCAACTCGCAAGCTAATTATCGTTTTAACGCGTAAAATCACAGCCATGAATAATGATGCTGTGACTATTAGCGCTACACACCTCCCCCAAAGCGACGTATCTTGCACCAGTTGTAAGGCATGCTGTTGCCGCCTAGAAGTTATGTTAATTACAGACACTGGCGTTCCCGAAAAACATATCGCGGTCGATGAGTGGGGCGGCGAAACAATGCGTCGCTTAGACGACGGTTGGTGCTCAGCGCTCGACCGAGAGACCATGATGTGCACCATTTATGACAAGCGCCCCTGGATTTGCCGCGAGTTTGAGATGGGCTCTTACGAATGCTTAGTAGAGCGAGACGAAGGTATGTGATATAAAATCACGCTACGCGATTTTATATCATAATAAGTCACAGGGACGCCGCCAATGACAACAGCATCTCGCATCATAGCGCTAACATTCAGTTTGTTTGCCACTAATACAGCACTGGCTAAGGACTTTCACTGGCCACAGGGACAAGAAGCGGCGGTAAGCCTATCCTACGATGACACCCTAAACAGTCAGCTCGACAATGCGATACCGGCGCTCAATCGTCACGGAGTGCGCGCCTCGTTTTATATGATGGTGGCCTCGCCGGTGATGGCCGAGCGAGTCGATGAGTGGCGCGAAGCGGCTAAAGCCGGCCACGAGTTGGGCAACCACACCATTTATCACTCGTGCTCACGCAGCAAGGGCAACGACTGGGTAAAGCCCTATAACGATATGGACAAACGCGTTGTCGAGCAGGTTCGCGATGAGATAGTTGTCGCCAACGGCGTGTTACACGCGATTGACGGCAAAACCGAGCGCACCTTTACCCCACCCTGTGGCGATGTAGAAACCAGTAACGGTAACTATATTCCAGCGGTGCGCGACTTGTTTGTTGCCATTAAAGGCGACAATGAGCAATTACCAGACAACTTTGCTACGTTGGCATTACCCAACGGCCAAACCGGTGATGAGCTAATCGCCTATGTGCAGCAAGCAGCGCAGCAGCACCAGCTGATTAACATCATTTTTCATGGCATTGATGGCGATCACTTAGCGGTTTCGAGCGAGGCCCACGAGGCGCTGGTAAAGTACCTAAGCGATAATAAAGACACCTACTGGACTGATACTTACTTGACGATTATGACGCATGCAAAAGCGCAGCTAGAGCGATAACGGCCCGGCCGAGGGCTTGTGGATCAACCTAAGCACAGCCACACAACCAATAGCTGACACCAGCTATTGGTTGTTTTATAATCAACAGCCCTATACAAACCCGTTAGAACCTCGATGATCCAACCGGCCTCATTTTTTAGCTCAATAACGCCCGTGAAGGCATACGCTAGCGACTCAATGTCGCTGAGCGACGCGCGCGCTAAATTTAGGCCCACGGGGACAACTCAGCCACTGCTGGAGCGGATCGCCCGAGAACCTCAAGTAAAGCGCGATAACCTTGATGCACGGCATGAAGGCAACGGCGAACAGTCACATAAAGTTCAGGACTTTATTGATACAATTCTAACCAACGGCGAATTTTTACCCGTTACTGATGCCCCTTTTGAGCCTGGATTTTTGCAAGATGGCCGTTCTTCACAGGGTCAAAGCTATCGCAGCCATCCAACAGGAGCCGAGCAAGGTCAAACTTACCCGGCTGCCTCTAGCCCCCAGACCATGGCAAGTATTCGGGCGGCCGCCGAAGCATGGCAACAAAGCGAGCCCCAGCGAACTACTACAGCAGACCTACCCACCAGTATTGCCAGTTATATAAACGTACAATCTGGCGGCACGCCGGCGCTTGGGTTATCGCTATTTGCGTAAACCACCTTTACTCTCACTATAATCAATAAAAATACAGGAAGCCCACCCACATGACGGAATACGAAATCATTTACCTTTTTAGTGAATATTTAAACCGCACTTGGGAGGTCATGCAATTTTGGGCCAGTGTATCGTTTGGCCTAATTGCGTTATCACACTTGGGCGCGCGATATTTGAATGCTCTGGCCACTGTAATTGTCAGTGCGCTTTACATTGCTTTTACTCTGTTTGTAATGAATATTCTTAGAGTAAACGGAATAGTGGGCAATGGATTTTTAACGGAGCTTAGTTCCTTAAAAACATTAGGGCCCGGCGCACAAAAAATTATTGCAACAGCGCCCACCTCGCTCGAGATGACGGCAATTATCACCACTTTTTTTGGCTTGTTTTTGGGTAGCTTAGTCTTTTTATGGCTTAGCTTTTGGCGTGCACATAAGGCTAAAAAACCTGCTACCGTGCCGAATTAATACAGATTATAAATTTATTGCGCTACAAGTCTAACCCAGTGATCACTGGGTTAGACTGACAACCTTACTTGTAAACTACGCCTTTTTAACCCCCGCCTCAATGCGCTGGCCAATATCGCTATCGATATTTTTCCAGTACTCAAAAGCTCGCTCAAGTACTGGCTCAGATACGCCATCCAATAAATGCCCAACAACATTATTGACTAAACGCTCGCGCGCGGCGTCATCCATAACGTCATTAATCAGGGCGCGTGGCTGGCTAAAATCATCGTCGTCTTTGCGCAGGGTATAAGCGTTGCGCACTAAGTCACCTTCAGCGCCCCACGCTTGTTCGGCCGGATACTGCTCGGGTTGAGCACTGGGACCGCCTTTGCTGTTAGGGGCGTATACCGGATCACTCACGTTTTGTACGCGCATCGGACCGTCTTTGCTGTAGCTGTGCACGGGCGATCGCGGCGTGTTAACCGGTATTTGTTTGTAGTTAACACCCAAGCGGTGGCGGTGCGCATCGGCGTAGGCAAACATACGACCCAACAGCATTTTATCGGGGCTAATTCCAATACCCGATACTAAATTGTTTGGCTCGAACGCCGCTTGCTCGATCTCGGTGTGATAGTCCGTGGGATTGCGGTTTAGGGTAAATTTACCCACCTCAATTAACGGGTAATCTTTGTGCGGCCACACTTTGGTTAAATCAAACGGGTTAATGCGATAGGTCTCTGCTTCGGCAAAGGGCATAACCTGCACGTGCATGGTCCAACTGGGGTGGTCGCCCCGACTAATCGCTTCAAATAAATCGCGGGTGTGAAAATCACCATCACTACCGGCTAACTCATCGGCGTTGTCTTGGGTTAAAAAATCGATGCCTTGATCGGTTTTAAAGTGATACTTAACCCAAAACTTCTCACCCTGGGCGTTAACCCATAAGTATGTGTGGCTCGAGTAACCGTTCATATGACGCCAGGTTTTGGGAATACCGCGATCCCCCATCAGCCACGTCACTTGGTGAGCGGATTCGGGCGATAACGTCCAGAAATCCCACTGCATATCGTGGTCGCGTAGGTTGGTATCGGCACGGCGTTTTTGCGAGCGAATAAAATGCTGAAATTTCATGGGGTCGCGGATAAAAAACACCGGGGTATTGTTACCCACCAAGTCGTAGTTGCCCTCACTGGTGTAAAACTTTAAGGCAAAGCCGCGAGGGTCACGCCACGTATCCGGACTGCCGCGCTCACCGGCGACGGTCGAAAACCGAGCTAAGGTGTCGGTTTTAACACCGGGCTGAAACAGCGCAGCTTTTGTAAACTTGCTTACATCGTTTGTAACTTCGAAGTGACCAAAAGCACCACCGCCTTTGGCGTGGGGCTGGCGCTCGGGGATGCGCTCGCGGTTAAAATTTGCCATTTGCTCGACCAAGTAGTGATCGTGCAACGCTATGGGGCCATTGGGCCCAACGGTAAGTGAGTGCTCATCACTAGAGACGGGAATGCCCGCATCAGTCGTGGTAGGTTTTGGCTTGTTTGGGTCGCTCATGGTTTTGCTCCTTGCTTGCACGGTTTAAGTCGTACAAATAGAGCATATTTTGTTCCAAGGTATAGTTTTATGAGCGAGGGGCAAGTAAAAGAACTTTACAGCAGATAGTAGAGGCGAGGCATTAAACCCAAGTAAATCTCATGGTGAACCAATAAACAGCCGATTATTCAGGTGCAAACGCAGCAGATCCTTTGCTGCGTTAAAAGATAAAAATTAATTACCCGCGCGCTTTGAACTCGCGAATCAGTTTGTTAAAGCTCTCGGCGTAGTCCTCTAGGTCTTTAACGGCTTTCTTTTGATCACCGCGCGACATCCCCGAGCAACTGAGGTATTCCTCCATGGCTTTAACGTAGGCTTTTACCTCGTTATTAGATTTTACCATTTGTGCGGTAACAGCGGTTGCCGGGTCTGGAAAAGCGCTCGGTTTGGCGGGTTCGCTACACGCCGCGCTGAAGCCCGATACAGTTAAACTTGCAAGCAGTGAACTAATAAGTAAAAGTTTTTTCATGGTTCAGATCTCTTTTACAGGTTCTTGTACTTTACACATTTTCGCCCGGCTCAGCGGGCGTTAACGTCAGATTTTAAAACGGCCAACCAACTCAGACATCTGCTTAGCCATCTGCGCCAAGTTAGCGCTGTTAGCGGTAATACGACTGGAGCTTTCGGCGGTGCTAATGGCTACACCCGAAACGCTGTCGATGTTCACTTCGATCTGTTGCGTCGCCGCACTTTGCTCTTCAGAGGCGGCGGCTATCTGATTGGTGCGGTCACGAATCTCACCCACGTACTTAGTAATGTCCTCCAGTGAGTCGGTAGCCTCGTTGGCGCGGCTCACTGAGGCGTCGGCTTGGCTGGTACCGGCTGTCATCATCTCTACCGCTTTGGCTGAGCCGGTTTGCAGACGTTCGATCATCTCTTGAATTTCGGTGGTAGAGCTTTGCGTGCGCGAGGCGAGGGTGCGCACCTCATCGGCGACCACCGCAAAGCCGCGGCCTTGCTCACCGGCACGAGCGGCCTCGATGGCGGCGTTTAGGGCCAGCAAGTTAGTTTGCTCGGCGATGCCGCGAATCACATCCAGTACGGTGCCAATGGCAACCGTTTCTTGGCGCAGACGATCAATCACCTCAGAGGCGGTTTTAATATCGGTCGACAAGCTCTGAATTTGGCTCATGGTGTCGTGCACGATCTCTTTACCACCCATGGCAACTTTGTCGGCTTGCAACGAGTTGTCAGCGGTTTCGGCAACACGTTGGGTCACATCGGCCACTACGCTCGACATTTCTTTGATCGCGGTAACAATTTGTTGGATATCTGATTGCTGCGAGGTAATCGAGCGCTCGTTCTCTTGCGACAGCTGCGACAGGATATTGGCGCTCTCATCGACTTCGGCCGCGGTCTCAGCCACATTGCCAATAATACTCTGCAGGCGCTCGACAAAGCGGTTAAAGCACGCTGCCAGCTCGCTGATTTCATCAGTGCCTTCAACCGGCAGTCGGCGGGTTAAGTCGCCTTCACCCTCGGAGATATCGCGCAGTGCGCGCACCACATTATTAACCGGTTTAACCACGCTGGCTTGAACTAAATAGGCTAAAGCGGCCGCGATGGCGCTGATGACAATCACAACCCATACCGCGCTTTTAATCGCCGAACTTACTACCGTGTTTAGCTCAGCCAGATCCACCTGAAAAGAGATCATACCGACTTTGCCACCGTCGGATTTGATGGTTTCGGTAATAATAAGGCCGTTTTCAATCTCGATTACCCCGGCCGCGTTGGGCCGTGACGGCAAGCCCGCCGGCATTTTTCCCTCGCTGGCACGGGAGTACCAGGCAAAGGGCTCGCCTTTGGTGTAAACCACAGCGCCTAATACCCGCTGGCTAACGTTTAGTGCATTAAGTGACGCACTTACGGTCATATCGTCATCAAAGGTAATAGCCCCGACGCTGGCTTCCCCCAATACCTGGGCAAGGGTGCGGGTGTCGTTAACGATGGTTTCTTCAACGGTGCTGATACCGGAGCGTACAGTGACGAAGGTCGTCACTAAGACGGCGGCGATACAGGTCAGTGTGACACTGAGCAGGATCTTCCATTTAAGCGATAAATTTTTCACGATGCCCTCGACTGGCTAAGCGTTATTGGCTCATTTTTATGGGTGACGCGCCTCTAAGGCACTAGCATTACATGTAGTATAATGCGCCAACCCCGAAATTCCGAGAACGAATAAAGGAATCGATCAAGTAATTTGCTATAAAAATTTTGCCTTTTCTTGGTTTTGTCTATATCCCAGCGGGACACCCTGACAGATCACGCCAATTCTCCTTGGCCGTAAAAGGTCATCGGCCAAAGTGAGCGAATCTTTATATTAAATATGCTTTATTAAAGCGCAGAGGCTGGCGGGTTAAGAATAAAGACTCAATAATTAAGGTTGCGGACAACTCCGTTGCCCGCAACCGGATGTTACGCCTTTAAAACTTCCACACGACCCGGGCAAACAGGCGCACATCGTCGTCATCGCCGTTGATGTCTTCGCTGCCAATGGGGGCGGAGGCAGTGGCGCTGGCGCTCCAGTGCGGAGTGTTAAAGCGCGCACCAATACCGGCACCCGATAGGCTGCGCTCGTTATCGGTGACGGCCTCCCAGGTGTTTTTATTGATATCCACCTCACCGTGATCGGCCAGCGCAAAAACTTGCCACTGACTGTTGAGATCGTAGCGCACCTCGAGGTTGGCAATATAACCCTCATCACCCGAGGCTTCGCCCTGAGCGTAGGCGCGCACACCATAGGCACCGCCCAAGCTAAACTTCTCGGACGAGTCGAGGTTTTTGTCGGCAAACTGGCCGTGAATTTGCGCGTGCAAACTCCAGTTACCGCCAAGGTTTTGCAAGCGCATAAGCGACGGTGTCCAGCGCTCAAAATCGCCAGCGGTTTGCGCGGTGACAGAGTCGATCACTTGGTCTAAGTAGCTGTTGATGGTCAGCTCGCCACGGCTGTAAGACAACGCCGCCTGAGTGACGCCTCCGCCCAGCAGTTGGTCGCGCCAGTCGCCACTGACGGTTAAGGTGTACAGTTCGGACTCTTTATCGCTGTTGCTGGCAAAAGCACCAATTTTGTCTTCGAGCTCTTTGCTGTCGTACTGCAATTGCACATTGAGGTTGGCGTTGCGGGTACGAATCAGCGACTGGCGAGCAAAGGCGGTGGTAATTTGCGCATTACCGGTCGCGTCTAACTCTTCAAAGTTACCGCCCAAGGTGTAATCCATATCCGAGTATGCGACGCCTAGCTCGGTGGCCCAAGGGCCCACGGGCATTTGGTATTGCGCCCGAAAAAATACTTGCTCTTCATCGGAGCCCAGCGCGCGGATATCAAACCGGTCGCCCAACCCCAACGGGCTATTAACCTGCAAGCTGGCACCCAGGCGATACTCACCAATGGATTCATTGCCGTAGTTGTCCAGCTCGACGGTGCCATTAACCCAAGGCCCCTGGGTGACATCGACTTTTAAGTCGCTGGTGCCGACCTCTTCACCGGGTACTAAGGTAGTAGCCACATCGATACCGGGTAAGTCAGACAAACGCAGTAGCGGGGTTTCTAAGTCATCGGCGGTGAGCATTTGGTTGGGTTCAAGCGAACGGAAAGGACGCTTGAGAACAAAATCACGGGTGTGGGAGCCGTTGCTTAAATCCACTTTGCCCAAGCGGCCTTCGAGCACGTCGATGGTGACCACGCCATCGCTAACATCCTGCTGTGGTAAATAGGCGCGGGTTAAAAAGAAGCCGCGCTCTCGGTAGTAACGGGTAATACGATTGCTGGCCTCTTGCAGCTCAGCCAGGGTTAGGGTTTGTCCGGCCAAATCATCCACTAACGCTTTAAGCTCGGCGGCGGTAAAAGTCACCGCACCCGTGACTTCAAACTCATCGACCAGTACGGCTTGGCCGCCTTCGGCCGGAGCGGGCTGGGTTTGCTCGGGCAATTGTACGTCTAGATTATCGCGCTCGGGCTCCATCGTGGGCTCGGTTTCCAGCTCGCGAATAAAAGTGCCGGCATCGGGCACCACTTGGGCAAAGGCCACGCCTGAAAGTAAGGCCGGAAGCAAAGCCGCTAGGGGCGTCAGTTTAAAAACAGGGGGTAACTTCATGTTACGCGTTCCTCTCCATCGCGTTTTGTACGCGGTTGAATTCGGGTTTGCAGCGGCGCCCTAGCTAAAGCATTAAAACGCCGCCGTCATAGTGTGTCGTTACTGATCTGCGTCGCTGTCAGTTTTAGCGTCCTGATCGGCACTGGGCTGATCGGGCGTAATTTCTGTACGACGGTTAAGCGCGCGGCCTGCCAGCGTGCTGTTGTCGGCGACAGGTCGCAACCAGCTAAAGCCTTTGGTGCCCAACCGCGCCGGATCAACACCCAACTCAACCAGCAAGTTATACACTGCCATGGCGCGCTTGCGGGCAAGCTTTTCGTTTAACAAGCGCGGGCCGGTATTCGAGGTGTGCCCTTCAATCAGCAAATTAAACTCGGGGTAGCGATCCAGCTTGGCCACAAAGTTTTGCAACATCTCAACGTAGATGTCGTCGACCTTGTCGCTGTTAATACCAAACAGCACAGCGCGCGGCATCAGCAGTCCGATATTGGTCAGTAGCTCATCCGGCAAGCGCACACCGTCTTGGTACACGCCTAAAGAGATCTCATCCAACTTGCCATCAAGCAGGGCACGGCCTTCAAAAATGTTGGCGCGGTCGTCGCGACCCAGTGCTTCGCGGGCCGGCAGCTGAGTACTGGTTAAACCATCGCCGTAGCCATTGCCGGGGTTAGAGCTCAGCAGGGTGAGAACGCCGTCGGTAAAGGTGACGTTGTAGTTATTGCTGGCCAGTGTCGCCACGGGTGTTAGGGTGTATTCACCCGGAATCGGCAGCTCTAAATCGGACGTTACCACCAGCGAGTTACCAAATACATCTTGCTCGGTATCGCCGTTGGTTAGGCCGTCTAAGCTAGCGGTAAACGGTGGCAGCAGGTTCCAGTAGGCCTCAATATCATCGGCGGTTACGGTTAGTGCGGCGGGCGTTACTTGCAGCGCGCCGCTATTAACGCTCAGATTGTAATTATCGCCCGTTACGTCACCGGTTACCTCTGGAGTGATGGTGTAGTAACCCACATCCTGACCCTCGGTGCGGCTCAGGCTGACCATTAAGGTGTCGCCATCGACCACGGTGCCACCCTGACTCCAGGTTAGCTCGGGGTCTTCTTCACCGTATATTTTTGCCAGGTCGTCGGCACTGATAACCAGCGGCCGAGGGGTAATGGTTAGCATGCCATCATCGACAGTTACCGTGTAATTGTTAGACGCAAGGTCGCCCTCCAACGTACCGGTAATAGCGTAACCGCCCACATCTTCACCGGCAACGCGGCTCAGGGTGCCCGATAGCTCATCGCCTTCAGCCAAACTGCCACCGGTAATAGCCCAGGTAAAGTTCGGGTCGTCGTTACCATAAACCTTGGCCAAATCGGCAATATCGACGGTAATGGCGCGCGGAGTAATGGTAAATACACCATCCACTAACGTGACGTCGTAGTTACCGCTGGTTAAATCACCGGTAATATTGCCGGTAATAGCGTAGTTACCAACATCTTCGCCTGCCTCACGGGACAAGCTGCCGGTTAAGGTATCGCCGCTGGCCAAGCTGCCATTGGTTACATCCCAACTAAAGCTAGGGTCGGCTTCGCCATAAATTTTGCTGGCATCGTCAATGGTAACCGTGACTCTCACGGCGAGTTGTTCGATGGTGAGGGTGCCGTCGGTCATCACGATGTCGTAGCCGGCTTGATTCGACCACAGCTCGGACGGGGTTAAGTCGTAGGTGCCAGCATCAACCGCGCCCTGCGAGTCGCCGGTGTACTCTAAGTCGGCACTGTTCACGTCATCCGAACTATAGGGTGTGCCATCTTCGCCAAAGGCGGCGATAAACTCGGCGTAGTTATCACCGTAACGCACGCCCGCGCCGGTGGTGCCGTTAATATCGTGTAGGCCGTCGTATTCGCCACCATCGTAGACTTGGTGGTCATCGTAGGCAGTGACTTCGATCTCGGTTAAGAACGAGCGCAGCAGCGGCGCACTGTTGCCCTCGTAGATGCGCCAGGTGCTACCTGTGCCACCCTCGGCGTCTATATCCGCGCCCCAACTGGCAAAACTAGTTAGCTGGGTAAATTCGGTTAACGTTAGGCCCGTACTGGCGGCATCTATGTTGCCATCATTAAGGCCAATACCGTCGGCGTTAGTGCTGTTCCAGAAGCTCGTGGTAATGTTTCCGCCGCCGGCGTTCCAACCCACTAAGCCGCCAGAATTACTGGCTCCGGTTACTATACCAGTGGTATAGCTGGTGCTAATTGTGCCTGAATTATGAAGCCCTACCAGCCCGCCAATATTGTCACTCGTACCACTCACACCTGCGGTGGAATAACTGTCGCTGATATCGGCGTTATTATCACCCACCAGGCCCCCCACTCGGTTATCTCCAGTAACGGTCCCAGTCACATAGCTGCGTTCAATACTGCCGCCATAGCTCCAGCCCACCAATCCACCGACTACGTTATCGCCCGTAATAGTAGCGTCAACAAGGCCAATATTTTCTATTTGCCCAGTGCTATCGAGAATACTAATTAAACCAACGCTAAACTGATCAGGTCGATTAGAGTTCAACTGATTAATGACGTGATTTTGACCATCGAGACTCCCCTGAAAAGCATTGGAAGCATTAGCCACCGGCGCAAAACCGCGCCCGCCCCATACATCGGAGTAATCACCACTATTACCAGCTGCGACACTATCTGCTGTGGCCGAAGCATCGATATCGTCCATCAGGGTATAGCTGCCCCCCATGTTGGCGGCCATGCCTTGTAGGTCGTAGAGGTTGTGGATCTCGCCGCCGCCACTTAAAAAGGCGCGCAGCATTGGGCGGGAGGAGCCTTCGGCTATAAACCAATCACCTGACGAGGTAAAGTCAAAGCCAGTGTAAGTGCCCGAGTTGTAAGCATCGGGACTATTGTTCCAATCGCCGCTCACGGAGGTTCCACCGTCAGAACTTGGTTGACCGGTGGTAAACGTGTCCCAGTAGCTGGAGGTAACGCTACCGACATTATTACCCACCAAACCACCGACAGAAGAGCTACCCGACACCGCACCCGTGGCATAGCTGGTGGTAATATTAGTGTAGTTGTAACCCACCAAACCACCGACATCATTAGAGCCATTTACCGTGCCGGTGGCGTAGCTTGTGGCAATACTGCCGTTATTACAGCCCACCAAACCGCCGACATAATCAGTACCACTTACCGTGACGGTGGCGTAGCTGCTGTCGATGTTATCGTCGCTATAGCCCACCAAACCGCCGACATCGAAACCCCCTTCCACAGCGCCAGTGGCGTAGCTGGTGCTAATGCTGTCGTTGCCGCTGCCACCATTATAGCCAACCAAACCGCCAACATAGTGTTGCCCAATAATATCTACGCCAGTTAGGCCTAGATCTTGTACCCTAGATGAGTCTGTCCAACCCAGCAGGCCAACATAGTTTTGGTTAGGCCGGTTGATGGTGAGCCCGTTTACCACAAACCCTGCACCATCTAGTGTGCCGGTAAACTTGTCACTCGCCGTGCCCACCGGTGCAAAGCCGTGACCGCCCCAAACATCGCTAAAGTTGCCGCCATTACCAGCGGCCACACTGTCGGCCGAGGCCGAAGCGTCGATATCGTTTAGCAAGGTATAGCTACCGGCTAAATCGGCGGCCATGCCTTGCAACTGATACAAGTTAGAGATATTGCCGCCGTCTAAAAAGGCGCGCAGCATAGGGCGTGAGGAGCCCTCGGCGATAAACCAGTCGTTGCTAAAATCGAGCGCGGCGTACGAGCCTTCGGCAAATGCTGAGGGGTTGAGGCCACCATTACCAGAAACCGCCGCATTGCCCGATGATGCACCCGTGTCCGCGCCAATCGCGACAATTTGGCTGGTAGTGTCGGCGTCAAAGTAACTATTACTGATATCGCCTGTGGTATTGTTTAGCCCCAGTAAACCACCTACATTACCGACACCGCCTGTCACGGCACCCGAGGCCCAACTATCGCTAATAAAGGAAGCGTCACCGGTGGTGTCGCCGTTGTAACCCACAAGGCCGCCCGCACGGGCAGCACCACCGGTGCCAGACACTGTCGCCGTTGAATAAGAGCTGGAGACGCTCCCACCGTTGGTGTTCCAACCCACCAACCCACCAACACTGTCATCCGCTGTTACGCTGCCTGTGGTAAAGCTGGCACTGACACTGCCTTGATTTTGCCCCACCAACACGCCGGTATCGGCGCCTCCGACGACGTTAGCCTCGTGTAGACCAACAGCAGTAATCGAGCCACTAGTGCCCACAAAACCAAACAAGCCGACATTATAATCACCGCTATTAATGCTGAGGTTATCGACAAAATGCCCAGCACCATCAAAGCTGCCCTCGTAGGGGGCCGCATCGGTGCCAATCGGGGTGAAGTTACTGATGCCCGATAAATCGATATCGTTGACCAGCGTCGCATTAAAACCCGGTGTCGTCGCTAGGCCTTGCAAGCCATAAGCGTCTTGCAATAGCAAAGGTGAACCGCTGCCGTTACCGCCGGCCGCGCGGGTAAAGGTGCCACCGTTAAGGGTGAAATCGTCGGCGCTAAACACCGGCAAATTGGCGCTTATTTGACTAAAGTCGCCAGACTCTAGGGTAAAGGCCGCAACATTGATATGGCCCTCGAGGCCGGTGGTGATGTCGCCCAGTGCCGTAAGGTTTAGGCCGCCGCCCGGCGCTTGGACATAGTCGCTAAAGGTAATGCCGCCGTCGGCATCCAAGTTTAGGGTATTGGCCGTCGACCAAATAATAGGATCGAGGATGCTGATGTCGCCATTGCCGCTACCGGTATTGACGGTTTGCAAGGTGACATCGCTACCGCCCTCTAGCGAGTTTTGCAGGGCTTGGGTGTGCACATGGCTAACGTCATCGTTAGCGCCCATTGGGTTGTAGCTGATTTCTAAATCGGTGGGATCGAGCAACCAGGTACCGGCCTCGCCATTGGCGCTTGAGGCATCAAGCGTTGCGCTAGCCGCTACTTTAACGATGTTACCGGAAGTTTCGATAAAGCCGCCGTCGCCGCCGTCGGGGGCCGAGGCATCGAGCTTGCCAGAGACGCTGACCGTGCCACCATTAAAGCCGCCCAGCAGCATAATTTTGCCATCTTGCTCTTGCAGTGTTTGCGCTTCAATCACGCCGGTGTTGTTAACCACGGTTTGCAGCAGGGCATCGCTGGCGTGGGCCGTCATAAGTACTCGGCCGCCGTTCGCTTGAATTAAGCCGTGGTTTTCGGCCAGCGCGTCTAGCGCGGCCTCGTCAACTTGCACATTCAGCAAGCCATCACCGGCAAAATCGAGGGTGATTTTGTTGCCCGCCGCCAGCGCTACGCTGCCAAGCTTGGCCTGAATCACGCCGCGGTTGCTGACTTGACCGCCCAGCAGCGCGACGGCGCCCGAGTCCGCCACACTAATATGGCCGAGGTTGGTAACGGCAGCGGGGTTACCGTTGCCGCTAAAACTAAAGTTGGTGTAATCGTTATGCGAGACATCGAGGGTCGAGGCGACCAACGAGCCGACATTAACACTGGCATCCTGGCCAAACAGGACACCGTTGGCGTCCAACACAAACACCCGGCCGTTGGCGTTAAGCTGGCCGTTGATCTGGGTGCCGTCGGCGCTGAATACGCGGTTTAACGCGATGGACGTGTCATTGGGCTGAATAAAATTAACGATTTCATCGGCGTTAATGTCAAAGTTGTCCCAGACGATGGTGGTGTTCTGGGTGTTTTGCAAAATATCGGTGAGCTTGCCACGAATATCGATATTGGCGTCGCCATCAATCACCACCCCGCCCGTAGGCCCGGCGTAGGCACCACTGGTAGCGGTAGCTACGGCCAGCGCTAGCGCTAGCCTACGGCCAGATCCTTTGCGTGTATTGCGCGCCGCCGTGGGGGCGGGGCAATAGCTCTGGGTGGCTGGGTTCCATATCAGCGGTAATATGTGGTTCATGATTTTCCTCGGGCATAATTAGGTGGCAGTGCAAGCTCGCCTGTGACGTAGTTCACACTGACTACCATTGTAATGAGTTGTCTAACCTAAAGACAATGTAGTTTATTCCGCAAGCTGACGCACAAACGCATCGACGGCTTTATCCACCTTTATTATGCGTTCAGCATCGCTCTCAGTAGGGTCAGTAAACAGCTCCATAGCCGCGCGCCAGTGTGTGCGCAGCGTTACCGGGCTAATTACCCGCAACACTAAAGTACCGGCCTCGTAATCGGTTTGCTGAGCTAACGACGGAGAGATATCGTAGCGTTTGATCAAATCCAACTCGCTAACGGCATCGCCGGCAATAATCGTTGCGGCGATAAGGTGGTCGGCTCCCGTCGGCACCTTGCGGTAGCCTCTAGCGGCCAAGTCGCGCTCCAGCGTTTCGTGGATATGCGCTATGGTTGATTCTTTAATCTTGTGCTCGGCATTTGCCACCACTTCAACCTCACCCAACCAGTTGTAGCTATCGCCCTGAGCAAAAACAAAGCCGGGCTCGCGCACACTGACCAACGAGCTGGTGTAACGAGGTGTAAGTGACTCTGTGGTAGTGGTGGTGCAGGCGATAAGTGATACAAATACCGCGCTTAAACCTAAAACGGTAAACCGGCGGCAGGCATTGAGTTTGAGTGCGGGTAAGGTATAGAGGGTCATCCTTTACATCCTTTTATTAGCGGGCTAGTGCATTTTTTGCGCCCAGATAAAGAACTCACGGTTACCATCACCACCGGTAATCGCGCTGTTAAAATAGTCGTGGACCCGACAGCCGAGAGATTCGTACAAAGCGGTTATCCGCTGCTGCACATCGGGGTAAAGCGACTCATCGCGCACAATACCTTTTTTGCCAATACCACTTTTGCCCACTTCAAACTGAGGTTTAACCAAACACAATAAGTGGCCGCCGGGTTTAAGCAAAGGCACTAACTCAGGCGCGATAAGCGTTTGCGAGATAAATGACACATCCATAACGGCCAAGTCAAATCCAGCGTCGGTGTGGTGCAATAACATATCAGCCGGTAACTCGCGTGCGTTGATGCCTTCATAATAGGCCACCCGAGCATCATTTTTTATTTTTTCAACCAGTTGGTCGCGGCCAACATCTACACCAACAACTTTGGCTACACCCGACTGTAGCAAACAATCACTAAAGCCCCCGGTGGATTGTCCAACATCGAGGGCGACAAGGCCACTGATATCTAACTTACAGTGATGCAGTGCACCTGCTAACTTAAGCCCACCGCGCGATACATACTGAGTCGCGTCGGTATCTAGCAGCCGAATCGTTTGCTTGCCACTGCACTGAAAACTTGGTTTTGTTTGCAGTACCCAATGACCACTCAAATACACCTCAACACTGCCGGCTTTAATTAGCTGTTGCGCCAACGAACGGGTTGCGACGAGATTTTGATTTACCAGCTCTTGGTCAAGCCTAGCCATAGGGCGTTATATTCCTGTTATTGCTTGCTCTTGGTGATACGATAAACACGACTAATTTCTCGATACTCTATAGGCCTGACGATGTATCCACCGCCAATAGTAACCTGAAACTGTATGTCATCTTCGCCCAGCGCGAGTAGTTGCCCATTGATGGTTTTACCACTTTTGGTTTCTACAAATAGATCTTGGTTAACATGGCGGGATAAATTATCGAGGTCGATATAAATCTTTTTATCGCGGTGCAGATTGATTTCAATCTCTTTGTCTGCAACCGGTGTTTTTGCCGCTATATACTCGGCCTTCCAGCTCTGGGCTTGATCTAGAGGCAGTTTTTTAATATCTAAATCAACCGACGCCCGATTATTTACCTGAGCACTCAAGGCAAAGTGATTGAATATAGCAAAAGGGCTGTCTATCGCAAAATCTGTGGCACTGACAGAGCCAATGGCATCCGCTTTAATAGTCACAGAGTCCGCGCTTTGCAAAAAGGTTTGATATAGCTCCAGCATTTTAGGGCCGGCCTCTAGACCTTGTAACCGCCAGGCATCTTGCCAATCTTGAGTTTGCAGGCTAAGCAGCTGATCTTGTTGCAGCTCTGACTGAGTTTGGCAATAGGATGATATTTTCTGATTCAAGCCTCGATCATGGTAATCAAGGGTAAAATTCAAAAATGTCGCGTTACTTAGAGAGGACGCTATCGCCGACATTGAGCGCGAGCTTGCCCCCAAAGAAACTTCGGTGTTTAACTCTGCGCGATACATATCCGTCACCTCGTTGGTAAACCGAATGTTAATCTGTTGCCCCCCACCAATAATGTCATAGCTAAAACTGGCGACTTTTAGGTCAATATTGCTGTAGCCAACATCAATCCACTCGTTGCTGGCAATGGCGCTACCACCACCGCAACTGGGAATACCAATGCGCGGTAAGTCTAGTGGATCTTTAGCGTTGTCACTGATTAACGTAATGGGTAAACGAACACCTTCAAACTCCAACCCTAGCTCATCGGGAACAAACTGATGCTGTAAATCATTAAGCACCTCGTGTACCGAGAATATACTACCAGTGGTGATTGCAACCTTATCAATACTGACCGATAGGTAGCTGGCAGGGTGTTGAAGAAAGATGCCCTCAACCTTGATATCGCCGCCCAAAGTCACTTCGGCATTTTTATAATCAAGCTCTACCCCTACCATCTTTAACGATGTGGCGGCTTCTTGCACACCTTTATCCAGCTGGTGGGTGTAGTACAACTTGCTCGCCACCACAAACACCACCAGTGCGGCGGGTATCCCTATTAGAATTTTCTTCATCCCTGCTCCTGAAAACGAGGCTGTTAATCTGGGTTATTCAACCGTTACCGATTTTGCTAAGTTTCGCGGTTGATCGACATCTGTGCCTTTGATAATAGCAACATAATACGATAGTAACTGTAAGGGTAGGGTGTAGACAATCGGTGCCATCCACGGGTGGGTATGCGGAAGATTAATTACCCGCATCGTATCGTCGGAGATAAACCGTGCATCCCGATCGGCAAATACATACAACAAGCCGCCCCGGGCACGCACCTCTTCGACATTAGATTTTAGTTTTTCTAGCAGCTCATTATTGGGGGCCACTACCACAATCGGCATATCTTCATCAATCAGCGCCAGCGGCCCGTGTTTTAGCTCACCAGCGGCGTAGGCCTCGGCGTGAATATAAGAGATCTCTTTAAGCTTTAACGCGCCCTCCATCGCGATAGGATACTGATCGCCCCGGCCCAAGAACAAAGTGTGCTGCTTATCGGCAAACTCCTCGGCGAGTTTTTCAATCTCGCCGGCTAACAGCAGTGTTTGCTCAAGCTGCTCGGGCAATGATTTTAACGCTGCGATCATTTCTTCTAACAAAAGTGCATTAAGGTTTTGGTGTTGGCCAATAACCAATACCAACAGCGCCAAACCAACTAACTGAGTGGTAAAAGCTTTGGTCGAGGCCACACCTATCTCGACCCCAGCGCGGGTCATGAAGGCCAAGTCAGATTCGCGCACCAGCGACGATGCCCCCACATTGCAAATAGCTAGCGTTGCCAAATAACCACTGTGGCGAGCCATACGCAGAGCTGCCAAGGTATCGGCGGTTTCACCCGATTGCGAGATAGTCACCAACAAGCTGCCCTCGGGCACGATAGGTTTGCGGTAGCGATACTCCGAGGCGATCTCCACCGAGCAGGCAATATTTGCTAAAGACTCCATCCAATAACGCGCCACCATAGCCGAGTGATAGCTAGTACCGCAGGCGACAATTTGTACGTGCTTTACGTTGGCAAAAATCTCCGACGCTTGGGCGCCAAACGATTGCTCCAGCACGTGGTCATCGGCCAAACGCGACTCAAGCGCGTTTCTTACGGCCTGGGGCTGATCGTATATTTCCTTTAACATAAAGTGGCGATATTCACCCTTGTTGCCGGCATCGTAGCTGGCGCTAGATTCTTGTGCCGGTCGATCAACCACTTTACCGCTGGCATCTTCAATGACCACTTCGGTACGGGTGATCTCGGCCACATCGCCTTCTTCTAAGTAAATAAACTGGCGGGTAACCGGCAGCAACGCCAATGAGTCAGAAGCAACAAAATTTTCGCCAATGCCCAAACCGATCACCAGCGGGCTACCAGAGCGAGCCACCACCATGCGGTCCGGCTGACGGCTATCGACCACAACGGCGCCATAGGCACCACGCAGTTGACTAACAGCCGTTTTGACCGCGGTTACCAGAGAATCTGTTTCTTTTAAGCTGGCGTGAATTAAATGCACGATCACTTCGGTATCGGTTTCCGACTCAAAAACGTAGCCGGCCTGTTGTAGCTGAACGCGCAGCTGCTCGTGATTTTCGATAATGCCATTGTGCACTACGGCGATTTCATCGTGGCTAATATGCGGGTGAGCATTGCGCTCGTTGGGTTCGCCATGAGTGGCCCAGCGGGTATGGGCGATGCCGGTGCCGCCGGGTAGCGGGTCAATCATTGCATCGCTCAGCGCCTGCACTTTGCCGACACGGCGCAAACGCACTAGGTTGTTCGCCTCGCGTATTACCGCCAAACCCGCCGAGTCGTAGCCGCGATACTCTAAGCGGCGCAATCCTTCAAGCAAAATATCGGCAACATCGCGCTGGGCAACAGCGCCCACTATTCCACACATACAAACTCCTAAGTGTTATTGAACGGCAGCGGCGACGATAACCTCGACACCATGCGCCTCTATCGCACTGCGCTGGGCAGCGGAAATATTGGAATCCGTTACCAGGCTTGTAATTGCCTGCCACGGTAACTCTAAATTATGAATGCGCCGCCCCAGCTTCTCTGACTCGGCCATAACGATCACCTCGCGCGCCAGCTTGGCCATAACCCGGCTTAAACTGTATAGCTCGTTAAAGGTGGTCGAACCTCGTTCAACATCCAAACCATCGGCGCCAATAAACAATTGATCAAAATCGTAGGCGCCCAATACCTGCTCGGCGAGCTGCCCCTGAAAGGACTCCGAGCGGGCATCCCAAGTACCGCCGGTCATCAGTAGCGTTGGTTCGTTTTCCAGCTCCAACAGGGCGTTGGCAATAGAGAGGGAGTTGGTCATCACCACCAAACCACGGCGCGCCGATAGTTCTGGCAAGAGCGCCGCCGTGGTGTGGCCACTATCGATAATAATGCGATTATGGTCGCGAATTTTAGCCGCTGCGGCCCGCGCTATTTGGTGTTTTAAAGGAGAGGAGACATTAACGGCGGCATCGCGCAGCAAATCTTGCGGCAGGGGTACCGCGCCCCCGTAACGGCGCAACAACAATCCGTTGCTCTCGAGCGCCGTCAGGTCTTTGCGGATGGTCACTTCTGAGGTCTGGAACTGCTCAGCTAAGGCATCGACCGTCACCTCACCGACATCAGCCAACAGGTCAAGAATCGTTCGCCGACGCCACTGGGTGTTGCGTTTGGCCATAAATACAATACTTTAAGTTTCGAAACGAAAGAAATTGTATCAGGTCGAAAGTTTTTCGGCAATGTAAACCCGGTTTGGGTGCGTACCAACCAATTAACACCTAGCGGCTTTTGTACAGCTGCTAGGTGTCCGTCTAGATTGATTGCTTATCAGTCGGCGGGTTGCGCAGCTTGTGTTCCCTGCAGCTCAACATCCACCCGATAGGCATTTTGCTCTAGCATTAACGCTTTGTAACGCGCGACTACCCCCGCTTTGGTGGTGTTTTTGATGGCTTTGATCAAGCGGGCACGGGTGTCAAATTTGTCGTTACCGCGATAAAAGTCATTTAGGTACTTAGGGTACTCTTCGTAAAAGTTACCGGGGGGCTGATTAATTTGGGCAATCACAGTGGCACGCAACTGCTCTAGTACCGCATTATCTAACGCTTGCAGCTCGGGCCAGTAATCTGCCACAAACTGGTTAAAACGATCACTCAAATCGGCCAACTCGGTATTGGTGGTTTGTGCATAGAGAATAAAACCCCAGTAATCGCCAATCCGGTCAATACTGCTACCCACCACATAACCCACTTGCTCTTCCGTGCGCAACTGGTTGTAAAAGGCCTGCTGAAAAATCGAGTTTAGTAAAAACAACTGAGCGGCAACATCTAGGCTGGTGTCATCCGAGTAATAAGCTTGCAGTAAACCATTGTCGGTTTTGGCAATATCACCCCGGTAGTTGGTATGCTCACCGATCACTGGTTTTGTTACAGGGGCAAAATAACGACCTTGCTGTTGCCAAGTATTTGGCATGGTTGCTTGAGTAATACTGGCAAACTCTTTAACGTTGGCTTTATTGTAATTGCCAAAAGCAAAAATTCGCACACGATTGTCGCTCACTAAATCGTTCTGATACTGCTTAATATCCTCTAAGGTAATCTCTTCTAACGCATTAGCTAATGCTTGGTCCGTCCAACTAGGGTCAACCATCAAGCGGTTTAACTCGGTAAATAACTGGCGGCTGGGCTCTTCTTTCGCACGGCCATCAAGCCAATCACTAAATCCCTGTTTGGCAATCGTAAACTCTTGCTCATTAAACGCCATATTTACCCAACGTTGTAACAAACGCTGATAGAGCAGCGGATGTTTCTCACTGTATCCAGATAACGTTAAAGCGTGATTATTTTTCGGGCGTTCGATACCCATACCAATACCGGCACGACCTGCTTTATCGCGCAATGCAGTTGTTTGCAGCGCAAAAATTCGATTCACCAAATCGCTCATCACATTATTTTTTGCGCTTTTTAGCGGTAGATCGGTATTAAACATAACTTGCAGATAACCGTGCTCTGACTGATGGTACTCACTGTGCACCAACCACGCCTCAATACCTGGCTGATCAACCACTTGTCGCGGCTGCATAATACTGGCGTCAACTACTTGCGCTTTATCGGTGCTAAACAAGTCATTTTCGGCCGGCAGCTGTAACTCTGTGGTTTGGCCAAGCGTCTGCCAACGGTCTAACTCGGCTGGATCAAATTTTTGTACTCGGTACTGTCCCTCGTAGTAGGGGATTTTGGTATCGACTTCTGCCTCTGGGCTAATATGCCAAACTCGTGCCCGTTGCGGAGTCAGCTGAGCTAATACCGCTTTAACGGCTTTTGCATCAAACTGCTGGTATGTATAAAAAGCATCGTTTAGGTGTTGCGCTGGCAAGGTAAATAACACCTGTGAAAAATGCACAGCTTGATTCAAAGGGTTGGGAACCTGTAAGTCCTCATATTGTTTCGCTAGCATCGCCTTGTATTCTTGATAATAAACAGAATCAACACCAGAGGTTCGAATTAAATCAAGGTACTTAAAGACCGTCGCAATAATTTCATCTTGGTGAGCAATGCCTTTTTCAGTCAAACCAATATTAATGCTAAAAATGCCATCTTTACCGTAATAGTCAGGTCTATCGGAGACGGTGAAGTTATCAATCCAACCCTTTTTTCGTAACACTTCTGCAGCCGTTCCAGGCTCTTCTGAGCTAAGTAAATTAGCAACATACCGATTAGGTTTAACTCGCCACTGGCTAGAGTTATTTTTTAAGGGAAACTCGATCACCATTTGCCGGGTGGGTTTTTGCGGCTGATAGTAGATATGTTCGCCCGATTGCAAGTCGGTTAGCCCTGTGACAGAAACGACTGGCGGCTGGATATTTTTATTAGCAATAGCCGAGAAGTGCTGCTCGGCTAAAGCTTGCAATGTTGCGGATTTTTGTTTACCAAATAACACCAACTTCATATTATTTGACGAATAATAACGCTGGTAGAAATCTTTCATGGCACTATAAAGCGAGGTATCTCCTTGATCGACCAAAGTCGTTAAGTTACCCACCGACATACGTTGTGCCGGGTGCTCCGGATTGGCGGTAACACCACGCAAACGATTTATTATACGAGCGTCATCAGACTTACCCATAGACCATTCACTGTTGACTGCATTGCGCTCTTTGTCGCTGTAGGTTTTATCGAAAGTAGGGGATTTAAAATAGTCGCTGTAGCGATCGAGCGCTTGATCGAAAGCACCTTCACCAATTTGAAAAAAGAAGTTGGTGTGATCCGTCGCGGTATAGGCGTTAGAGAAGCCTCCATTTTCTTGTACGTAAGTTTGAAAACTATTGGCCTCGGGGTACTTCTCTGTGCCTAAAAATAGCATATGCTCGAGGTAGTGCGCTAAACCCGGAAACTCCTCTGGGTTTTCATAACTGCCCACGCCCACGCTTAACGAAGCACCTGATACCTCTAACGTTGGGTCGGAAATAAGCACTACCTGTAAATCGTTGGCCAGAGTAAAGGTGCTGTATTCTCGTTGGTCGTTCGGACTCTTGGCCAAGGTTTCAAGTTCAGAGCCCGCTGGCGCCTCTACCGAGGTAGTACAGGCTGTTGCAGCCATGAGAAAAACCAACGTGGTTAAGTATTGAATCACTCGCAATCCGTTCATATATCGCATCCTCTCGATCAATAAAAACTGTACAGAAGGTACGCACCTAAAACGATGCGATAGAACACAAATGGCTGCATACCAATACGACGTATCACAGCCAGAAATAGCCGTATGCAAATATACGCACTAAGCGCACTGAGAGCCGTTGCCACTAAAAGCTGAAACCAAGGAATAGGCATGGGTTGCATCATCACATCAACCGTTTGCAGCCCGGCGGCCAATACGATGACTGGGATACTTAATAAAAATGAAAACCGTGCGCTGGCTTCTCGATTAACCCCCATTAACAATGCCGCTGTTATGGTTATACCTGAGCGTGACGTACCAGGTATTAAAGCCAATGCCTGAGATAAACCAATGACAATAATCTGAGTTTTACTAAGATGATACTCATCTGTGTTATTAGCCGCGGTATCGTTTGAGTACTTACGAGTGTAACGCCAGTCGGCGTACCCTAAGAGCAAACCAAAACCTATCAAGCTGTAGCCCATAAAATAACCGCTACGCATGGAGGTTTCGACAACGTCTTTGATTAATAAACCAACGATGCCTACAGGGATAGTCGCCCAAATAATTGCCCACGCTAGCCGTGCCTCTGGATTGATCCCCCGCCCCAACAATGAACCAAGCCAACCGCGAATGAGTGCCGCTAGGTCACGGCGAAAATAGAAAATAACCGCGAGCAAACTGCCAAAGTGTACCGCGATATCAAACACTAACCCCTGATCTGGCCAGTCGGTAAAAAGTGGCACTAACAACAGGTGGGCGCTGCTCGAAACCGGCAGAAACTCGGTTAGCCCCTGTATTAACGCCAGTACAACAACTTCAATCCATTGCACAGAGTATCTCGCACATAGGTTGCGCCTATTTAGGCAGTTTTACCGGGCGCTGCCACCCAGCAATGGCGCGCTGACGCGCACGGGCGACTGTAAGTTCATTGGCTTTTACATCGTGAGTAACGACACTGCCAGCTCCAACTGTTGCGCTATTGCCCAAGGTTACAGGCGCCACTAAAGCGCTGTTGGAGCCCACGAATACGTCATCACCGATGGCGGTTTTAAATTTGTTGATTCCATCGTAATTACAGGTAATGGTGCCAGCGCCAACGTTGACCCGGGCGCCCATTTCACAATCGCCAATATAACTTAAGTGATTTACCTTGCTGCCTTCACCAATAACAGCTTTTTTAACCTCGACAAAATTTCCTACTTTAGCGCCGCTGTGCAATATCGTACCAGGTCGCAAGCGCGCAAACGGTCCAATAACACAAGCATCGGCAACCACCGCGCTTTCCAGCACACTATTCGCTTTAATCTCAGTATTACTGGCAATAGCGGAATCTTTGATGTGACAATTGGCGCCAATCTTAACGTTATCACCCAGTTCAACCGAACCTTCAATAATAACGTTTATATCAATTTCGACATCGCGACCGGCAACTAATGTACCGCGACAATCAAAGCGGCCGGGGTCAGCCAGATACACACCGCGATCCAATAAAGCTTCTGCCTGACGCTGTTGATACAGTCGTTCAAGCTTGGCCTGTTGGCGGCGGTTATTGACACCTTCTACCTCTTCTACAGAGGGCGATTGATAAACGTTAATCGCCGTACCATCGGCACGAGCTTTAGCAATAATATCGGTTAAATAGTACTCGCCTTGAGCGTTGTCGTTAGATAGTTCTGGCAACCACTCGGTTAGCTTGGCAGCGGGGACAGCCATAATACCGGTGTTTACTTCAGTGATGGTTTTTTGCTCGGGTGTAGCGTCTTTCTCTTCGACAATGGCCAGGACATCTCCGCCATCGTTGCGTAATATTCGCCCGTAACCACTTGGGTTAGGCAACTCAACCGTCATCAACCCCATCGCGCCATCGACCGCTGACGCCATTAGCGCTTGCAAAGAGTCAGCGCTGATGAGGGGAACATCCGCGTAAAGAATAAGTACTAGCGCATCGGGCCGTAGCGCCGGCAACGCTTGCATAACCGCATGACCGGTACCTAGCTGCTCCGTTTGGGTAACACATTGACAGTCTCGGTCCGCCACAGACGTTATCACTTGCTCGGCACCGTGCCCCACCACAACCAACTTTTGTATGGCGTTGGCGTTCAAGGCATCCACGCTGTCAATAACGTGATGCAGCATCGGTTTGCCCGCTATCGAATGCAGAACCTTAGGACGGTTTGAGTTCATGCGGGTGCCTTTTCCCGCGGCAAGAATAACGACATCCAGCATCTTTGAGTCTCCGTTGTATTCGCCTATCGGTAGCGACGCCTAAAAGCGCAATACAAACAAAAAAGGGTAGCCAAAGCTACCCTTTTAACAATCTAACACTGAAAAAGTTCAGGCTATTTGCGTGTGTTGCGACGAATCGCTTGAAGTGCCCGCAATTGCGCCGAGGCTTCAGCCAGTTGGATCGCCGCTTTTGAGTAATCTATCTCGCTCGATTGACTCAACAGCTTAGCAGCTGCTTCTTTTTTGGCGTTTTCAGCGGCCGCTTCATCCATATCGGTAGCACGCAGTGCGGTGTCTGCCAATACAGTGACAAGGTTTGGTTGAACCTCTAAAAAACCACCGGAAACGTAATACACTTCTTCTTCGCCGCCTTGCTTTTTCAGGCGAACCGGACCTGGTGCAAGACCTGTCAGTAATGGAGCGTGACCATACGTAATGCCGAGATCCCCCAGTGAACCTGTTAAAACAACCAGTTCAACCAGACCGGAGAAAATCTCACTCTCTGCACTGACAATATCGCAATGTATAGTCATTGCCATAATCTGCCTCTTAAGCTTGAAGGGGCGGCCGAAGCCGCGGCCCATTTACTTCATTTTTTCGGCTTTTTCGATCGCTTCGTCGATCGTGCCGACCATGTAGAACGCCTGCTCGGGCAGGTGATCGTAATCGCCGCTCAAGATACCTTGGAAACCACGGATGGTTTCTTTCAGTGATACGTAAGTACCGGGCGAACCGGTAAATACTTCGGCAACATGGAAAGGCTGCGACAAGAAACGCTCGATCTTACGAGCACGGGCGACCGATTGCTTATCTTCTTCCGAGAGCTCGTCCATCCCCAAAATAGCGATGATGTCTTTCAGCTCTTTGTAACGCTGCAGTACCATCTGTACGCCACGGGCTACGTCATAGTGCTCTTGACCAATAATTAATGGGTCGAGCTGACGCGAGGTAGAATCCAGTGGATCAACCGCTGGGTAAATACCTTTAGAGGCAATGTCACGGCTCAGGGTTACGGTTGAGTCCAAGTGAGCAAAGGTGGTTGCTGGCGACGGGTCAGTCAAGTCATCCGCAGGTACGTAAACGGCCTGAATAGAGGTAATAGAACCTGTCTTAGTCGAGGTAATACGCTCTTGCAGTACACCCATCTCTTCCGCCAGTGTTGGCTGATAACCCACCGCCGATGGCATACGACCCAACAGGGCTGATACTTCGGTACCCGCAAGGGTATAACGGTAAATGTTATCGACGAAAAAGAGTACGTCTTTGCCTTCGTCACGGAATTTCTCGGCCATTGTCAGACCGGTCAGTGCAACGCGCAAACGGTTACCCGGTGGCTCGTTCATCTGGCCGTAAACCATGGCAACTTTGTCCAAAACATTGGACTCTTTCATCTCGTAGTAAAAGTCGTTACCTTCACGAGTACGCTCACCCACACCGGCAAACACAGACAAACCACTGTGCTCTTTTGCGATGTTGTTGATCAGCTCCATCATGTTTACGGTTTTACCAACACCGGCACCACCAAACAAACCAACTTTACCACCCTTGGCGAAAGGACAAACCAAGTCGATAACTTTAATACCGGTTTCTAACAACTCGTTAGAGGCAGCCAGATCAGCATAGGCCGGCGCTTCGCGGTGAATTTTCATCCGCTCTTGCTCGCCGATTGGGCCAACCTCATCGATAGGCTCACCCAACACATTCATAATACGACCCAGGGTTTCTTTACCTACCGGGACTCTAATCGCGTCTTTGGTGTTATCGACACTTAAGCCACGACGTAAACCTTCAGAGGAGCCCAGTGCAATGGTGCGTACCACACCGTCACCTAATTGCTGCTGTACTTCCAAGGTCAGGTTTTTTTCGGTGATGGTCAGTGCATCATATATTTGTGGCACTTCATCGCGTGGGAATTCCACGTCAATTACAGCGCCGATAATCTGTACGATACGTCCGCTACTCATTTCCGGTTCCTCTTTATTCCAGGCTAACGCCTGAAGATTTAAGCTAAAATTCTTTTTGTGTAAGGCCGTCTGTTATCAAGAAACAGCGGCAGCTCCACCCACAATTTCTGAAAGCTCTTGAGTAATCGCCGCTTGACGCGCCTTGTTATACACAAGTTGCAGATCGTCGATCATATCGCCAGCGTTATCGGTGGCGCTCTTCATAGCAATCATACGGGCCGCTTGCTCACACGCGCTATTTTCTACCACTGCTTGATACACTTGCGACTCAATGTAACGAGTCAATAAGCCTTCCAGTAGCTCTTCAGCATCCGGCTCGTACAAGTAATCCCAGTGGTGTTGAAACGCTTCGTCTTCATTTGGCTGCAGTGGCAACAACTGTGTCACTGTGGGGCTTTGAGTCATCGCATTAACAAACTCATTGCTTACCAAGTAAAGTTTATCGAGTTGGTTGTCAGCGTATGAATCTAACATCACCTTAACGCTGCCGATTAAGTCAGCAACCGCAGGAGACTCGCCAATATCTCGCGTGCTGGCGAGAATATTGCCACCAAAACGGTTAAAAAAAGCACTCGCTTTAGCGCCAATTAAACAGAGGTCAACGCTGCAGCCTTGTTCACTGTAACCACGCATAGACTGTAAAGCGGCTTTGAACATATTAGTGTTCAAACCACCACACAAACCGCGATCAGTAGACACCACAATAAAACCAACGCGTTTAATCTCGCGCTGTTCCATAAAGGTGTGCTTGTACTCAGGGTTGGCATTAGCCAAGTGCCCGATCACCGAACGCATCCGTGAGGTATAAGGCTTACCTACCTGCATGCGCTCTTGAGCTTTACGCATTTTACTGGCGGCGACCATTTCCATCGCGCTAGTAATTTTTTGCGTACTCTTGATGCTCGAAATCTGTGTACGAATTTCTTTTGCGCCTGCCATTACTCGGCCCTCAAGATATCTTCAAAGAAGGTGCGCTATGCGCACCTCCAACTTACCAGGTTTGGCTAGACTTAAATTTCTCAACCAAGGCTTTAAATTGTGCTTCCAAATCGCCGTTCCAGTCGCCCGACTTGTTGATGCCATCCATCAACTCACCGTGCTCAGATGCCGCGTAGGCAAGTAAGGCCGATTCAAAATCCAACACTTTCTTGGTTTCGACGTCTTTTAAGTAACCTTCGTTTGCACAGTACAGAACCAAGCCCATTTGCGAAATGCTCATGGGTGAGTATTGCTTCTGCTTCATCAGCTCGGTGACGCGCTCACCGTGCTCTAGCTGAGCTTTAGTGGCTTCATCCAAGTCAGAGGCAAACTGGGCAAATGCCGCCAGTTCGCGATACTGAGCCAGCGCGGTACGAATACCACCGGAGAGCTTTTTGATGATTTTAGACTGAGCCGAGCCACCCACACGAGATACCGAAACACCGGCGTTCATTGCCGGGCGAATGCCCGAGTTGAACATGTCAGCTTCCAAGAAGATCTGACCGTCGGTAATCGAGATAACGTTGGTTGGTACAAACGCCGATACGTCACCACCTTGGGTTTCAATAATAGGCAGGGCGGTCAAAGAACCGGTTTTGCCTTTTACGGCACCGTTGGTTTGTTTTTCTACGTACTCTGGGTTTACCCGAGCTGCGCGCTCTAGCAGACGCGAGTGCAAGTAGAAAACGTCACCAGGGTAAGCTTCACGACCTGGGGGACGACGTAGCAACAATGAGATTTGACGATAAGCCCAAGCTTGCTTGGTCAGGTCATCGTAAATAATCAGAGCATCTTCACCGCGATCACGGTAGTACTCACCAATAGTACAGCCGGCAAACGGTGCCAAAAACTGCATAGAGGCGGGATCAGACGCTGTTGCGGCAACTACAACGGTGTGCTCCATTGCGCCGTGCTCTTCTAATTTGCGCACAACGGCGGCAATAGAAGACGCTTTTTGACCAATGGCAACATAGATACATTTAATACCAGAGTCTTTCTGGTTAATAATGGCATCGACGGCGATAGCAGATTTACCAATCTGACGATCACCAATAATCAGCTCACGCTGACCGCGACCGATCGGTACCATGGCATCGACGGCTTTCAGACCGATTTGTACGGGCTGATCTACCGATTGACGCCAAATAACACCGGGGGCAACTTTTTCAATTGCGTCGGTTTCTTTCGCATCGATAGGACCTTTGCCATCGATAGGGTTACCCAAAGCATCGACTACTCGACCTTCTAACTCGGGGCCTACCGGTACTTCCAAAATACGGCCGGTACATTTACAAGTTTGGCCTTCGGCAATGGTGAAGTAGTCGCCCAAAATAACCGCGCCTACCGAGTCTTGCTCGAGGTTAAGCGCCATACCGTAGACGCCGCCTTCAAACTCGATCATTTCACCGTACATCACGTCCATTAGGCCGTTAATACGAACAATACCGTCAGATACAGATACTACCGTGCCCTGGTTGCTGGACTCGGAAGACACATCGAGCTTCTCGATGCGCTGCTTAATAATCTCGCTAATCTCGGATGGATTCAGCTGCTGCATGCTTTTTTCCTCAATCCTACGAATTGATTGCTTTGGCGAGTTTCTCTAACCGACCGCGCATGGAGCCGTCGATAACTAAATCACCCGCCTTGATAACCACGCCAGCGAGCAGTTGGGAATCAACCGCTGTGCTGACTTTAACTTTGCGCGCCAGTTTGGCACTGAGAGCATCCGCTAGTTTTTGCTGGCTGGTATCATCCAATTCAAAGGCAGTTGTCAGTTCTACATTGACAGCTTGCTCTTGAGCGGTTTTCAGCGCATCAAAAAGGGTGAACACCTCGGGCAACAATGCCAAGCGTTTGTTTTCTGCCAACAGCTCAACAAAGTTTTTAACTTTGGCATCGAGCTCTTCACCACAAATCTCTATGAGAGTATTTGCCTGCTGCTCTGGTGTCAGGGCAGGGGAGGAGACGACGTTTTTTACTTTGTCGTAACCGCTAACAATAGCCAGGGTCTTTAGTTGTGTTGCCCAACTCGCAAGCTCACCATGATCACGGGCAAACGCGAACGCCGCCTTAGCATAGGGTCTTGCGAGGGTAATTAGTTCAGCCACAATTCACCTCGCTTACAAACTGGCAGCCAGTTTATCGATCATGTCTTTGTGCGCAGACTGGTCAACGGAAGACTCAAGCACTTTCTCAGCACCTGCAAAAGCCAGTGTTGCTACTTGTGAACGCAGCTGCTCTTTCGCGCGATTCACTTCTTGCTCCACTTCAGCTTGGGCAGCGGCTTTGATACGACTACCTTCGTCGCGGGCCTGCTCTTTGGCTTCTTCCACAATCTGAGTCGCGCGCTTGTTGGCAGATTCCAGAATGCTGGCAGCTTCAGTCTTAGCGTCACGCAGTGCCTGCTTTGCTTTGTCCTGAGCCAGCTCTAGATCTTTTGTTGCACGATCTGCCGCGGCCAGACCATCGGCAATTTTCTTTTGACGCTCAGCCATGGCCGCAGTAATAAAAGGCCATATATACTTCATGCAAATAAGCACGAAGACAATGAACGTTATGGACTGTCCAATGATGGTTAAATTAAGGTTCACGCCGACACCTCTGTTATGGGAAGTTTCTGTGCGTTAATAACAGCGTTGACTTACGCCAAGCCCGGTACGGTAACGAACAGAATGTACATGGCAATACCCACACCAATCATTGGTACCGCATCAAGCAGACCAGCAATCAAGAACATTTTGCCTTGTAACATTGGAGCCAACTCTGGCTGACGGGCAGAACCTTCCAACAACTTACCGCCCAAAATAGCAAAGCCGATAGCAGTACCCAGTGCGCCCAAGCCAATCAACAGCGCAACAGCAATCAGTGCTAAACCCATGGTATATCTCCTCGATTTTTAAATATAAAAAGTAAAGTGAAAAAAATTAATGCGTAAACTGGTCTTCATCGTCGTTATGAAACGCCATTGCCATATAGACAATGGTTAGCACCATAAACACAAACGCCTGAAGGGTAATCACAATAATATGGAACAGTGCCCAGCCCAATTGCAGCACGCCGGCAAATAGGCCAAGAATCAAACCAGCACCAAACATGGTGGCGATCAGAATAAAGATCATTTCACCGGCATAGAGGTTACCGAACAACCGCAAGCCCAGTGAAATGGGGCGAGCCAGCAAAGTTACCGTCTCAAGCGCAAAGTTAATAAGAATAATCACCGGGGCAATAATCAAACCCAAGCCTTTAGTAGGGGGGTGAAATGGGTGAAAGGTCAGCTCTTTAACAAAGCCGATAAGGCCTTTTTCCCTGATGCTGAACGCAATCATTAAGAAAAACACGGTAAAGCCCATACCCAACGTCACGTTTGGATCGGTGGTAGGTACAATCTTGAAGTAAAAGTGTGAGTCACCTGCGATCCACGCCGCCAGCTGAGGTATCCAGTCTACCGGCACCAAATCCATGAGGTTCATCATAAATATCCAGACAAATATCGTCAGAGCCAGGGGCGCGACAAAACGGCTGCGATACTGAAAAGCGTCTTTTACGCTTTTATCAATGAACTCAATGATAGCTTCAACAAAGTTGAGCATACCTGTAGGTACACCAGAGTGAGCTTTTTTAGCGCACCAGCGAAACAGCGCTAAAAAGATAACCCCAAGTCCAATCGACCACAGCATAGAGTCCAGGTGAATGGCGTTAAAACCCATGGCCGACATTTCTTCGGGGCAGTGAGCCACCGCCCAGCCGGTTGTCTCTTGCACACTTTTGCCGTCGCAATAGGTACCGGCAGGTAATTTACCGTAGGTCCAGTTGGTCAAGTGGTGCTGGATATATTCGGTGGTCGTAGGTGCGTTACCGTCCGCTGCCATCTGCTATCTCTCAACTTTTGTAGTAAAGCGTATTTGTCGTAAATCGTATGTACTAACCAGTCTTTGACTGGGTATTGCGCTGGCGAACACTCGCCGCAATCACTATCAGCTGCGCTATTTGTGCTGTCACAAACGCGCATAAAAAAACCGGCATGCTAATTGGCACATCCCGGGTAAACACCACCGCAAATAATGCGGCGGTTAGTATTAGTTTGGCTGACTCTGCGCTGTAAAACCGATGGACACTCTGGCTTATGTCCCGTGCGCCACGAACCTGCCCAGCAAACCTGGCAAATACGATTGCCGGCAGCAGACACACGGAAAATCCCCAAAGTAAAGAAATCCCCCACAGCGAATGCCAGCTAAATACGGCTCCGCTTATAGCCATCAGTATCAGCCATAACACCACCAGCCTTTTAAACACTGGGAGTGTGGCAATAACAGCCGATATTTGACGGCGTGCCCTAGGCATCGATTCTCTCTTTTAGTGCCTTGTTACTGCTTTGCTTAGTGAATAAGTAACAGGCATTGGTCGATTTTCGCCGTTAGTAGCTTTACGGCAACTTACAGATCAGCCGCAAAGCCGCCGCATTATAGGGGGTTTGTTACAAGCCTTTCAACAGTAACTGAACCATTCTCGCCCATTTAACACTGTTATGCCCTGAATTTGGGCGAATAGCGGCAAACAAGCGTTAACACTACTTAACTGGTCAGACCAATACCTGTGGATAACCCACAAAATCGAGGGCAAAGCCTAGCAGGGTATTAACAAAAAGTTAAGGTGTACAAATAACCTAGATAACTTAAAAAAACGCCACGAACCGTTACTGGCTATTTGATATGAGCCAAAATACCATCGAGCTCATCGAGGTTGTTATAACTAATCACCAGCTTACCCTTGCCCTTAGCGCCGTGCTGAATGGCCACTCCCGCACCTAAAGTTTCGGATAACTGGTTTTGCAGCCGGGTGATATCGGCCGACACCACCACAGGAGCCACGCCAGAATCTTGATTTTTTTGCTCTTGGATTTTGCGCACCAGCGCTTCGGCCTGACGCACAGTTAAACCTTTGCCGACAATCTGCCGAGCCACTTCGCGCTGCTGCTCGGGTTCAAGCGAGAGTATGGCGCGAGCGTGGCCCATTTCTAAATCGCCATGCTCCAAGAGTTTTTTAACGTCATCATCGAGCGCAATCAGCCGCAGTAGATTGGTCACAGTAGTGCGAGACTTACCCACCGCTTGCGCCACCTCTTGATGGGTTAACTCAAACTCATCCTGCAAACGCTTGAGGGCCATGGCCTCTTCGATAGGGTTAAGATCTTCGCGCTGGATATTTTCAATCAGCGCCATGGCGATGGCGGCTTCGTCGGGTACATCGCGTACCACCGCCGGTATTTTATCTAGCCCGGCCAACTGGGTAGCGCGCCAACGGCGCTCGCCGGCAATAATTTCGTATTTGTCTTCGCCAATTAGCCGCACCACGATGGGCTGCATAACACCCTGAGCGCGGATAGAATCGGCTAACTCTTCGAGCGCTTCTGGGTGCATATCGCGGCGTGGCTGATACTTGCCCCGGGAAATTAGCTCGACTGGCAAACGCATTAACTTGCCATCAAGTGCCTCGCGAACCTCATCGGTGGTTATCTCATCAGCGTCAGCGGGTGGAATTGTCACGCCTGCGCCCAACAGAGCATCCAGTCCCTTGCCCAAACCTTTTCGTTTTCCTGCCATAGGTCAAACCCGTATTACCACTGAGCGATGCTTATTGCGTCACCGAAGAGTTAAGAGAATCGTCGCTTGCCGCTGCAGAGAGCTCATTGCGTCGAATAATTTCACCTGCCAGCGCGAGGTAAGAAATAGCGCCTTTGGATTGTCGATCGTACACCATCACCGGCTGCCCATAGCTGGGCGCCTCTGCCAAGCGCACATTACGCGGAATGCAGGTGCGATACACTCGGTCGCCAAAGTGTTGATGTAATTGCGCCGAGACATCGTTGGTTAAACTATTGCGCGGGTCGTACATGGTGCGCAAAATTCCTTCGATTTTTAACGCAGGGTTCAGCACGTCGTGTATTTGGTTGATGGTACCCACCAACGCCGACAGCCCCTCTAGCGCGTAGTACTCACACTGCATAGGGATAATCACGCCATGACAAGCGGCTAACGCGTTAAGTGTCAGCATGTTCAACGATGGCGGACAGTCGATTAAGATATAATCAAACTGGCCCATCACACCGGAGAGCGCTTTATCGAGCCGACGCTCTTTGTTGGGCAGGGACAGCATTTCGACTTCGGCGGCCGTTAAATCGCCGTTGGCTGGCAGCACCTGAAAATTGCCTGAGTCCGACAACACCAAGCACTCGGCGATAGCCGCGCGATCGGTCAAGACGTCGTAAATGGTTAGCTCTAGCGCCGACTTATCCACACCGCTGCCCATAGTGGCATTGCCCTGCGGGTCGAGATCTACCAACAACACGCGTTTTTTGGTAGCGACCAGCGAGGCGGCCAGATTCACGCAGGTGGTGGTTTTACCCACTCCACCTTTTTGATTGGCAACAGCGTAGATCTTAGTCAAGTCGTTATCCTTTTGATTTAGCCTTTTGATTTGGCGAGGCGCTTATTGTGTGGCAGTTGCCGCGTGCGGGCAAGCCGAGTGCGCGATTTAAACCGCGCGATCGAGTATCAGCAAGTGGCGCTCGCCCGCTTCGCCCGGTACCCGCAAGTCGATACGCTCAACAAGCTGGTAGCGATCGGCAATCTCGGCCAACTCCCCCTTGGGAAACTGGCCCTTCATGGCGTAAAACTTTCCACCGGCCGCTAGCAAGTGTTGGCACCAGCCAGTCATATCCGCCAAGCTGGCAAACGCACGACTAATCACGCCATCAAACAACTGAGTAGGCTCCAAGGCCTCAACCCGGCCATTCTCCACCGTCACGTTATGCAACCCAAGCAAGGTTTTAACGTGAAAAATAAACCGGGTTTTTTTGCCATTGCTGTCGAGCAAGGTGAATTGCCGCTCAGGGTAACAAATTGCCAAAGGGATGCCTGGTAAGCCACCGCCGGTTCCCACATCAATAATCCGCTGACCGGCAACATGCGGCACAACGGCCAAAGAGTCCAGCAAATGCCGCACAATCATATCGTCAATATTGCGCACCGCCGATAAATTATAGGCGCGATTCCACTTGGCAAACTCGGTAATATAATCCAGCAATTGCTCGACCTTTGAATCTTCCAGTGCCAACCCCAAGGTCTTAATACCGGCACACAACTGGCGCCGGTGTTGCTCACGACTTGCCATTAACTCGCCTTAGCTTGCTCGCGCTTGAGTAAGCCGCGTTTTTTTAGATAAACCAACAGCAGTGACACCGCCGCTGGCGTCACCCCGGGAATGCGTTGGGCCCGGGCCAGAGTTTCAGGTCGCGCATCGCTGAGCTTTTGCTTAACCTCGTTGGACAACCCCTCCACCGCAGTAAAATCAAACTCGTCCGGAAACCGGGTATTCTCGTGGGCGCGCAAACGGTCGATTTCTTCTTGCTGGCGGCTGATGTAACCCGAGTATTTAGCGTCAATTTCGATCTGCTCAGCCACCGCCTCGGCCACCTCGACGTTCCCCGCGAGCCCGGCAATATCGCCATAGTTCAGTTCGGGGCGCTTGAGCAAATCAAACAAGCTGTACTCGCGGGTGAGGTTAGAGCGCACTTTGCCCTCTAGCTGTTGCGCCGCATCGGAGCCCGCTTGCACCCAGGTATCTTTCAGACGCTGGCGCTCAAGCGTTACCGCTTCGCGCTTATCGCAAAATGCTTTCCAGTGGTCGTCATCGATCAAGCCCAGCTCTCGGCCGGTCTCGGTTAAACGCATATCGGCGTTATCTTCGCGCAGCAGCAGACGGTATTCGGCGCGGCTGGTAAACATGCGATAGGGCTCGCGGGTGCCCATGGTAATTAAGTCATCCACCAACACCCCGACGTAAGCCTCATCGCGGCGCGGGCACCAAGCCTCTTGCTCGCGGGCGCGGCGCGCGGCGTTTAACCCGGCCAATAGCCCTTGGGCCCCGGCTTCTTCGTAGCCGGTCGTGCCGTTAATTTGGCCGGCAAAATACAAACCGCCAATCACTTTGGTCTCCAGCGAGTATTTTAAGTCCTGTGGATTAAAATAGTCGTATTCGATGGCGTAACCGGGGCGCATGATATGGGCGTTTTCAAAGCCCTTAATTGAGCGCACCAGATTCATTTGCACATCAAATGGCAAGCTGGTGGAGATCCCGTTGGGGTAGAGCTCGTGAGTTGTCAGCCCCTCGGGTTCGATAAATATCTGATGACTGGGCTTGTCGGCAAAGCGATGAATTTTATCTTCAATCGACGGGCAGTAGCGGGGCCCGATACCTTCGATCACCCCGGAATACATCGGCGAGCGATCTAAGCCGCCGCGAATAATCTCGTGGGTTTTCTCATTGGTGTGGGTAATCCAACAGCATACCTGCTTGGGCTGCATGTCGCGATTGCCGCGCACCGACATTACCGGCCGCGGCTCATCTCCCCACTGTTCTTGCAACTCGCTAAAATCGACCGTTTTAGCGTCGATGCGCGGCGGCGTACCGGTCTTTAGCCGGTCGACACGAAGTGGATACTCGCGCAAACGTTGCGATAACGCTTGCGCCGGCGGATCGCCAGCGCGCCCACCACTGTGGTTTTGCATTCCAATGTGGATTAATCCGCCCAAAAACGTCCCAGTGGTTAGTACTACCTGATCGGCAAAAAACTTCAGGCCCATCTGGGTCACAGCGCCACGAACTTGGTCTTGCTCTACAATCAGGTCATCGACGCCTTGCTGAAAAATCCATAAATTAGGTTGGTTTTCCAGGGTTTGCCGAATCGCGGCTTTGTACAACACGCGGTCGGCTTGCGCGCGAGTCGCGCGGACAGCGGGGCCTTTGCGAGCATTGAGTACCCGAAACTGAATACCACCGGCATCTGTAGCTAGGGCCATTGCCCCACCCAACGCATCAATTTCTTTCACTAGGTGACTTTTGCCAATCCCACCAATAGCCGGATTGCACGACATCTGCCCCAGAGTTTCGATGTTGTGCGTCAACAACAGGGTGCGACATCCCATTCGCGCTGAAGCAAGACAAGCTTCAGTGCCAGCGTGACCACCGCCGACAACAATAACGTCAAAACGCTCAGGAAAGTTCATCAAAGGCCTCTTGGCTGCCGTATGTGAAAAAGGGCGAGCATTATAGAGTGCTTAGCTCGGTTGTACAAAACATGTTCAATCTTTAAGCGAAAGATATTTAAGTTATTAAATTAATTAAATAGTTATTTATATATAGATATATGTATAAAGGATTAAAGTTATAGTAATAATTAGGCACAGAGAAATCAGTGGAAAACCTAAAATTCTCTATATAAATCAAAGGGCTAAAGCAATAACAACCACCGTTAACCACTGCTGATAAACTGACAAAACAGCGTTATTAAGCTGGGTATGAAACAGCGACTTATCCACCGAAATAGGATTCTTCGAGTTATCCCCAAATCGCTCTCCAGCTTTTTCCTGATTGCTACACAGGGTTTTCCCAGTTAATGATGAAAAAACAATCAAAAGCATCGTAAAAACAATCAGTTATGGGATAAACCTGTGAACAAATGTGGATAACACTCGTAAGTTAGCTTTTTGCCGGCCTCGCAACTGTGGGTAACTTTATCCAATCGTGATGGATAACTCACTGGTTGACGTTAAAATTGCCTTTAATGGCGTGTGTAAATGGTAATGTCTTACTCACAATTTTTTTAAAAAAAGGTGTTAGGGGTGATAAATACTGCGTTATTTACCGCGATTAGCGAGCATTTTGGCTTGTCGTTATCGGCGGATGCGCCGATAAGCGTTGCCGGTGGTGACATTAATGAGTGTGTAGAGGTTAAAAGTAGCGATGGAACCCGCTATTTTATTAAGCTTAATAAAGAGTCTGAGTTGCTTGCGTGTGAGGCAAGCAACCTAAATTTAATGACGAGTGCGAGTGCTATAACCCCGAAGGTTGTGGGGTTTGCCAGGCTGAATAACGTGGGGGTTTTGGTCTTACAGCACGTAGCGTTAAGTGCTAGCGGGGACGAGCAAGCGCTGGGGCGCCAGCTAGCCCATTTGCACCAGTCAACGAGCGATCAGTACGGTTTGGGATACAACAACTATATAGGACGGACCCTGCAGCGCAATGGTTGGCACTCTAACTGGGCCCAGTTTTGGTGGGATTGCCGGTTGGCCCCTCAAGTGCTAATGGCCGAGCGTGCCGGTTTTAATTTGGGGATAGACGCTCCGCGACTCAAGGTGCTGAGTGACAATTTATTGCTCGAGCACAACCCGCCTGCCTCTTTATTACACGGTGATTTGTGGGGGGGCAACAAGGGTTACCTAACGGACGGTCG
This sequence comes from uncultured Gilvimarinus sp., assembly GCF_963972205.1. Taxonomy (NCBI): domain Bacteria; kingdom Pseudomonadati; phylum Pseudomonadota; class Gammaproteobacteria; order Cellvibrionales; family Cellvibrionaceae; genus Gilvimarinus; species uncultured Gilvimarinus sp. The sequence goes on from NZ_CAXAUC010000006.1 coordinate 188,062, forward strand.
ACCGGTGTTATTTGACCCCGCCAGTTACTACGGTGATCGCGAAGCAGACTTGGCATTTACGTTGGTGTTTGGCGGGTTTGGTCACGAGTTTTATCGCAGTTATAAAGAGGTGTGGCCACTGCCTGCGCGGTGGCAAGCGCGTGAATCGCTCTATAATTTGTATCACTTGTTAAATCATCTAAATTTATTCGGCAGTAGCTATCTGGGCTCGGTGCACTCGGCGATAAAAAGTTTACAGGGGTAAAGGTTGCGTAACGGTTTGCTTTTTATGCGCTTCCAATAAGAGCAGTAAGCGATTGAGCACGTTAGGGGCAAACGTTAAGGCTGTATTAAGATTGAACCAACCATGTGCATAGGCGCCTAAAAGCTTGTTGTTCACACTGACAAGGACCTTACTATGCGCTGCAACCGTCTTCGTAAAACCATTAAAAACTACGCCTCGCTGTTGTTAATGTTACTGGCTATGACGGTATTTCGTACCGCCGTGGCCGATTGGAACTACGTACCTTCGGGCTCGATGGAGCCCACCATAACCCCCGGTGATGTGCTGGTGGTGAGTAAGTTGAGTTATGGTCCCTCGGTACCTTTTACCTCTAGCCGGCTGTTCAGTATCGGCGAGCCACAACGCGGGGATATTATTACCTTTTATCCGTCTCATACCGATCAGTGCCTGGTAAAACGCGTTGTCGGTGTGCCAGGGGATCGACTGCGCATTCAGGGACGAGACCTGTGGATAAATGGCAAAAAGCTCCAGCAAACGGCGCTGTCAGACAATCTGTTACAAGAGTCGAGCGGGATTAAGCCCCATAAAATCAAGATCAGCGGCTCTCGTGGTTTGCCGACTATTGAAGGCGAAATACGAGTGCCTGAGGGGCAGTATTTTGTGATGGGGGATCATCGCAACAACAGCTACGACTCTCGTTATTGGGGCTTTGTGGATCAATCTCAGGTGGTGGGAAAGGTCGTCAGGATCGGTTTGTCGTTTTCACCGCAGTTTGCCGAGCGGTTAGCCTTGGCAGTGGATTAACTTTGTGAGTCTCACGGTGAAGTGACCACACTTTTAGCGGTCACTTGCCCGTTAACCCTGTTTACACTAGTTCGATGCGGCTTCTACCGTTTTGCAAAAGTGATCCACAATTGCGTCGAGTGGCGAGCTAACACCGCCAGAGGTGGAGTAGCTTAATGAAAGCTTTAAATCATCAGTGTTTTGTAAAAAGCTTATATTCAGCGGGGCTGTTTTTCCGTCACCGTAGCTCACGGTCTGCGAAGCGCTGATAATCCCCAATTCTTTATCGACAGAGTTAATGTTCCAGCCGTCATTAGCCGTAAATTGGGCCACACGGCTCATCGCGGCTTTTTGTTCTACCCCCTTAATATGAGCGTAGGTTTTATAGGTACGGCCAGATAAAAAGCTTCCTGTGTATGAAAAGTTTTGTGCGCACTCTCTCGGGTCGTCGATGTCGGGTTTTACCGGCGTTGTGCCGCCACAGCCAACCAGTAGGCCGGCGCATAAAAGGGTCGAAGTTAACAGGGAGTGGTGTTTCATAAAGTCATCCTTGAGTGGTTAGAGGTTTTATTAAGTTGTGGTGAATAGTACGCGAATTAGAAGCGTTACTTGCCGATGCAAAAGCTAGAGAAAATTCTACCTAGTAGGTCATCCGGTGTGAACTCACCGGTGATTTCAGACAGTTGATTTTGCGCCTCGCGTAAATCCTCGGCCAGTAACTCGCCGGCGGCGTGTAAGGTGAGCTGCTCAGCGCCTTGGGTTAGGCAGCTAGCGGCGGCGGCCAGTGCGTCTAAGTGGCGCTGTCTGGCCGTAAAGGTGCCTTCGGTGGTGCTTTGGTAGCCCATACAGGACTTTAAGTGGGCTTTTAGGTGATCGATCCCTATGCCGGTTTTGGCACTGATACGCACTGAGTTTTGTGGCAGTTGTGCTTCATCTATTAAATCGACTTTGTTGTACACCACACTGACTTTATTGGAGTGTTGCAGCCGGTCGGTAAACTCTGGCCAGACGTTCTCGGGTTGCCAGTCGGGGTGATCCAACGCTTCTTGCGCATCGATTAACAAAATAATGCGATCGGCTTGATTAATCTCGGCCCAGGCCCGCTCGATACCGATTTTTTCTACCGCATCGGAGGCGTCGCGCAGGCCTGCGGTGTCGATAATATGCAACGGCATACCGTCGATATGAATATGCTCTTTGAGGACGTCGCGGGTGGTGCCGGCAATCTCGGTGACGATGGCGCTCTCGCGCTCGACTAAAGCGTTTAGCAAGCTCGACTTACCGGCATTGGGCTTACCGGCGATCACCACGCGCATACCGTCACGCACCAGTTGCCCTTGGCGCGCCCTGATAATCAGCGCATCAAGCTCGGCGACAATAGTGTTTAGGTCGGCGTGGACTTTGCCGTCGCTGAGAAAATCGATCTCTTCTTCGGGGAAGTCGATCGCGGCCTCAACGTAGATACGCAGCGCGATGAGCGATTCAACCAGGGCGTGAACCTGATCTGAGAAGACGCCTTGCAGCGAGCTTAGGGCGTTGCGTGCGGCTTGCTCAGAGCTTGCTTCAATTAGGTCGGCGATGGCTTCGGCCTGGGCAAGATCGAGCTTGTCGTTTAAAAAAGCGCGCTCAGAAAATTCTCCGGGCCTGGCCATCCGCGCGCCGTGGTGTTTTACAGCCTCCAGCAGCAAGCCCATAACCACTGGCCCACCGTGGCCTTGCAGCTCTAAAACGTCTTCACCGGTAAAGGAATGGGGCCCTGGGAAGTAGAGGGCAATGCCTTGGTCTATCTCGCGTTTTTGGGCGTCGATAAAGGGCAGGTAATGCGCGTGTCGAGGGGACAGGGTATGGCCGGTTAGGGCGCTGGCTATTTTTGCTGCACCCGGCCCGGAGACCCGGACAATACCGACACCGCCGCGCCCCGGGGCAGTGGCGATGGCGGCAATAGTGTCGTTACTGGTGTGCATGGTTAGCTTTTAACCGTGTCCTCTTTTTCGATCTGTTTGGTGATGTACATTTGTTGCAAGAACGACAGAGTGTTGTTGGTTACCCAGTAAAGTACCAAGCCTGCGGGGAACCAGAGGAACATAGCGGTAAATACCACAGGCATAAACTGCATGATCTTGGCTTGCATTGGATCGGGCGGTGTCGGGCTCAAGCGCATGGTGAGCCACATGGTAAAGCCCATTAATAAGGGCAATACAAAGATGGGATCTTTAACCGAAAGGTCCGGTATCCACAAAAACGGCGTGTGACGTAACTCGACCGACTCCATCAGTACCCAGTAAAGTGAAAGGAATACCGGCATCTGTACCAGCATGGGTAAGCAGCCACCCAAAGGGTTCACTTTTTCGGTTTTGTAGAGCTTCATGGTCTCTTGCGACATTTTTTGTCGGTCGTCACCGTAACGCTCTTTTAGCTCCTTCATTTTAGGGGCAAGCTTGCGCATCCGAGCCATAGACCGGTAACTGGTGGCGCTTAGCTTAAAGAAGAATGCTTTAATTATAATTGTCACGGCAATAATTGCTAAACCCCAATTACCGATTATTCCGTGTATATAGTCCAAAACCGCGAACAGGGGCTTGGCTAACCACCAGAGCCAACCGTAATCGACAGTTAGGTCTAAGTAGGTGGAAATCTCTTCAAGCTTGGTGGTGTTTTTAGGGCCCGCATAAAACTCCGAGTGGATTTCACCTTGGCTTTGTGCCGCTACGGTTACCGCTTCGCTGGTAAAGCCCATTAGGTATAAATCGTTGTTCCCTTGCTGACGCAAAAAGAAGTTGTTTTGCGACTCGGCGTTAGGTATCCAGGCGCTAATAAAGTAGTGCTGTACCATCGATACCCAACCACCCTGGATTTGTGTGGTAAAAGTTTTATCTTGCAGGTCATCAAAATCAAACTTTTTATAACGCTCATCGTTGGTGGTCAGCGCGGCCCCCACAAATGGCTTCATCCCGATCCCGGTATCAGAGTTGGGTTCGTGGCTATCGCGTTTAATTTGGCCGTATAAACTTGCCTGCCAAGGGGCAGCACTGTTGTTGTCTATTAAGTAATCGACATCGACACGGTATTCACCCCGGTGAAAGGTAAAGCGCTTAGTGATAGTGACATCGTTTTGCGTGAGCGTTAGGTCGACTTCTAAACTGTCTTGACCTTCTTGTAGCTCATATTGAGTGGCGGCGGTGGTAAATGTGGGGCGTCCTTTGGCGCTATCGGTACCGTTTTTACCGACCAAACCGCTCTGCACTGTATAAGTGTGGCCAGCGGTGCTGTGGATTAACACAAAAGGCTGGTTAGGTGTGTCGATGTGGGCGTAGTGGCGGGGCAGTGCCACTCGGGTGATATCACCGCCACGGGTGTCGATACTCACCTCTAGGGAGTCGGTGACAACACTGATGGCTTGTTGGCTAGCCACCGGTTGCTCGCTAACAGCGTCACCTTTAGGTGGCGTTAGGCTTGGAACATCACCTGTGTTATCGCTGACGCCTGTAGGAATAGAGCTGTCAGCATTGGCGCTGGTCGCAGCTACGGGCTCGGTGGGAACGAGTGATTGTTGATAGTCGTCCCAACGCATTATCAGCATAATGACGACGGCGGCCATAGCCGCCAGTAACAAGTTCTTTTGCCAATCCATCTTAATCTTTGCCATTTGTAGTCTGCGATTGAGTTAGGTTGTTGTCTGGTATTGGATCAAAACCACCGGGGTGCCAAGGGTGGCATTTTAAAAGGCGGAGTAGGGTTAGATAAACCCCTTTAATAAACCCAAACCGATTAATAGCCTCTTCGCTGTAATGCGAGCAGGTGGGATAAAAGCGGCACTGATTGCCTACCCAAGGGCTTAATAGGTAGCGGTAAGCGTGAATTAGCTTAATCGCTAACCAGCTCACGGGGTATCGTCCTGCGGTTGTGCCGCCGCTTGATCTCGTTTGCGGGCGATTCGTTGCCACTGTTTGCTCAGCATTTTCTCGATGCTGCTGCCGTCGCATTCATCCAGCCCTCGGCGAGCCAGTACAATAACATCTAAGCCCTGCAATTGTTGCTGGTGCATACGAAAACTTTCGCGAATCCGGCGTTTAACGTAGTTGCGGTTTACGGCTAGACGAATGTTCTTTTTAGCGATAATTAAACCAAGGCGTGCGTGATCTAGGCCATTTGCTCGGGATAGTATTAATAGGTGTTGCTGCGAGGCGCGAAAAGGGGCATTGGCAAACACCACCTGAAAGTCGGTGGACTTCAGAAGTCGCAGGGCTTTGGGGAAAGCGTAGCTGCTCACAGGTTATTGCCTCAAGCGGTAATAAGTAGATAGGCACAAACAGCAAAGGGCACCGCTATAAGTTTTTGCAAGATAAATAGAACTCTTACAAAGACTTATAGCGGTGCCCTTTGCGGTCACACGCGTTGCTAAAAGCTTAAACAGCTAAGCTGTTGCGGCCTTTGGCACGACGGCGGGCCAATACGGCACGACCGTTTTTGGTGGCCATACGAGCGCGGAAACCGTGGGTGCGCGCGCGCTTTAATACGCTGGGCTGAAATGTTCTTTTCATGGGGCTAACCTACCGATTACCTTGTTCAAATACTCACACTGGGTGCGAAAAGAGGCGCGATTTTATATAAAACCACCGGTTAAATCAATTGTTATTCGGTCAAATCGCCTGTTTTATGTTCATTTGTAAGTTTGCAGAGCTTGTGGGCAGCTTACAAATAGTTTGTTAACAGGTTTATCCACAGGTTGGTGGGGGCTACGAGGGTGTTCTCGCTAAAGGGGTCAAAGGTTTTTTTGCTTTTTTTATCAATCATCTACTGGGGATAAAAAAACATTTTCTGTTACTGGTAAAAATAATCCATAAGGGGTGTGGATAACTTTGGGTGTGGGCGGTACACTACTCGGCTTTCGCTTATTTAGAATAAATTCAGTTGTTGGGGGTTGTGTTTTGCCGCATTCGGTGTGGAATTATTGTGTGTCCAGTTTGCGTGAGGAGCTTCCCTCGCAGCAGTTTAATACCTGGATACGCCCACTTAAGATAGACGAAGAGGCGGATGCTGACCGACTGCGCTTATTGGCGCCCAATCGTTTTGTTTGCGATTGGGTGTGTGAGAAATTTTTAGCGCGTATTACCGAGCTTGCCAAACATTATCAGGATGGCCCCGAGTTTGCGATTGAGGTCAGCGTCGGCGCGCGCGCCGCGATGCGTCCCGCGAGTTCATCAAGCAATAGCAGCTTTTCTGCGCGCGAGCGGCCAGAGCCACCGGCGCGCCCTTCGGTTTCTCGCTCGGAACCACCGCCACCTCCGCCTAAGGCAGCGCCAGAACCTGCGGCCAATGTAGAGGGAGGGTTAAAGCATAAAGACAACCTTAATCGGGGCTTCTCTTTTAATAGCTTTGTCGAAGGTAAGTCGAATCAGTTGGGGTTGGCTGCGGCCAGGCAGGTATCAGAGAACCCGGGCGGGGCCTACAACCCTCTGTTTATATATGGCGGGGTTGGGCTTGGTAAAACCCACTTGATGCAAGCGGTGGGTAACGCGCTGATTAACAAAAATCCTAACGCCAAGGTTATCTATTTGCACTCTGAGCGCTTTGTCGCTGATATGGTAAAGGCATTACAGCTTAATGCCATCAACGATTTTAAACGGTACTACCGTTCGGTTGATGCTTTGCTTATTGATGATATTCAATTCTTTGCCGGCAAGGAGCGCTCACAAGAGGAGTTCTTTCATACCTTTAACTCCTTGTTAGAAGGTGGGCAACAGATTATTCTGACTTGTGACCGTTACCCTAAAGAGATTAATGGTCTTGAGGAGCGTTTAAAGTCTCGCTTTGGTTGGGGTTTAACGGTAGCGGTCGAGCCACCAGAGCTTGAAATGCGGGTGGCAATCTTAATGAAAAAAGCGGCACAGGTGGCGGTAGATTTACCCCATGATGCGGCCTTTTTTATTGCGCAAAGAATTCGCTCGAACGTAAGAGAGCTAGAGGGTGCGCTTAAGCGCGTGATAGCGAGTGCTCACTTCACTGGGCGGTCGATCGATGTTGAGTTGGTGCGAGAAGCACTAAAAGATCTGCTTGCGCTGCAGGATAAACAAGTCAGTATCGAGAATATCCAGCGCGTGGTGGGTGAGTACTACAAAATTAAAATTGGCGATATGCTCTCTAAGCGTCGCTCGCGCTCGGTAGCGCGGCCGCGCCAGGTGGCAATGGCTTTGGCGAAGCAATTGACCAATCATAGTTTGCCAGAAATTGGCGATGCGTTTGGCGGTCGCGATCACACCACGGTGTTGCACGCTTGTCGCAAAATTAAAGAACTAGAAGAAGAAGACGCGGATATTCGCGAAGATTTAAAAAATCTGTTGCGCTCATTAACGACCTAAAACGTTGGAGCAAAAACGAGCGAACCCAAGGAGTGGCCCGGTTAAATTAACAACCGCGTCGCCAGACATTCAGTAAAATGGACCAGACGAAGAGACCTGCACATGAAACTTGTCGTATCCCGCGAGGCCTTACTAAAACCCCTGCAATTGGTATCTGGTGTGGTAGAGCGTCGCCAGACGCTGCCGGTACTGTCAAATGTATTGCTGGTACTAGAAGGAAGCCGTTTGTCGCTGACAGGTACCGACCTTGAGGTAGAAATTGTCGGCCGTGTCGAGCTTGAAAGCCCCGGTGTCGATGGAGAGATTACAGTGCCGGCGCGTAAGTTTGTGGATATTGTCCGCTCGTTGCCAGATGACGCGAATATCGAGCTGCACGAAGAAGAAGGGCGGGTACTTTTAAAAAGTGGCCGCAGCCGGTTTACTTTGTCGACCCTGCCCGCCACCGACTTTCCCAATGTTGAAGATGGCCCCAGCGATTTGCAGTTTAGTTGCCAGCAGCGGGAGTTAAAACGCTTGATTGAGCGCACCGCCTTTGCCATGGCGCAGCAAGACGTACGCTATTACCTAAACGGTATGTTGTGGGAGGTAAAACAAGATCAGTTGCGGGTTGTGGCGACCGATGGTCACCGCATGGCAATGTGTACCCGCACGCTTGGAGTTAATACTGCGGATACCATACAGTCGATCTTACCCCGTAAAGGGGTGTTGGAATTGTCGCGCTTAATGGGCGAAGTGGATGATTTAGTGGATATCACCCTAAGTGCCAACCACGTTCGTGTTACCTCAGAAGACTACACTTTTACCTCGAAATTGGTGGATGGTAAATTTCCAGATTACGAGCGAGTATTGCCTCGAGGCGGTGATAAAATTGTATTTGGTTCACGCAATGAGCTAAAACAAGCATTTTCTCGCACAGCGATCCTTTCCAATGAGAAGTACCGCGGTGTACGGTTATTGCTAGAGGACGGTCAGCTGACGATTGTTGCCAATAACCCAGAGCAAGAAGAAGCGGAAGAGCAGCTCACGGTGGATTACAGCGGTAGCTCGCTAGAGGTAGGTTTTAATGTCAGTTATCTGACGGATGTAGCCAACGTGATTGATAGTGACACCATTAAGATTACCTTGTCTGATGCCAACAGTAGTGCGCTTCTTGAAGAACCTGTTGATGATGGTGATTCACTCTACGTGGTTATGCCAATGCGCCTGTAAGGGCGCATTGTAGTTTAAAAACACCCCTCTCTTTTTATGTCCCTTAGTCGGCTGATTGTTCAAAACCTCCGTAATTTACTGTCGGTCGATATTGAGCCCTCGCCAGATGTTAATCTTATCTTTGGTAAAAATGGCTCAGGTAAAACCTCCATTCTTGAGGCCATCCACGTATTGTCTTTAGGTCGTTCGTTTCGCGGCCACAAATTTAAAGCTCTGATTAATGAGCACCACCCAGCGATGACGGTATTTGGTCGCGTTGACGATAGTGGTGGCGATGTTCCTATTGGTGTTTCTCGCTCGCGCAGTGGTGATGCGACCTTCAAAGCTCACGGCCAGGCAGTAGGCTCGCTAGCGGAACTCGCCGGCTTACTGCCATTACAGGTAATCAATGCGGATGCGTTTCTGTTGTTGGAGGGTAGTCCTAGCGTTAGGCGGCAGTTTTTGGATTGGTTGGTGTTCCACGTGGAACCAGGCTTCTTTAGCACCTGGAAAGCCGCACAGCGCTGTCTAAAACAACGGAATAGTATCCTACGGCGTGATAGAATAGAGGGTTCAGAACTGCAGGTCTGGGAGCGAGAGCTTGTTGCCGTTAGTGAGCGGATGGCAAGTATGCGTTTGCGAGCCTTTGAAGCATTTAGCGAGGTGTTTCACCAGCTAATTGATGAGTTCGTTATGGCGGAAGGTTTGACCCTGAGCTTATATCGCGGCTGGGAAAAAGACAAAGGCTATGCTGAGGTGTTGTCTGAGGCTTTAGAGCGGGATTCCCGTTTGGGCTTTACCGGTTCGGGGGTTCACCGTTGCGACATTCGAATTCGAATCAAGGGCCATGCTGCCGCCGATGTCCTGTCACGCGGGCAGCAAAAGCTGCTTGTTTGTGCGATGAAGATTACCCAGGGTGTGGTGTTCGCTAAGTTAACTGACCGCCGCTGTATTTATTTAGTGGATGATCTGCCGGCAGAGCTAGACGAAGAGCACCGACAGCTGCTGGTTGATTGGCTGCACAAGCTAGAGACTCAGGTATTTATTACCGGCGTGGAGCAAGAAGCATTGCTTCAACCGTGGCATCAAAAGCCAGATCGTGAGATTAAGCTGTTCCACGTGGAACAAGGTAAGATTGTAGAGTAGGTATAATGCAGCTTGCGCAGGTATAGCGCTGGCTAAACGAATAAATTCGGAGTGTAAGACCTATGTCAGACGATATCCCTAATTACGATTCGTCCAGTATTAAAGTCCTTAAGGGGCTGGATGCCGTTCGCAAGCGCCCAGGCATGTACATTGGTGATACCGATGACGGCACCGGCCTGCATCACATGGTATTTGAAGTGGTGGATAACTCGATCGATGAGGCGCTGGCAGGGCATTGCTCCGAAATCAACGTTGTGATTCACCCGGATGAATCTATCTCGGTCTCAGATAATGGCCGCGGCATTCCTACGGAAATGCACGAAGAGGGGGTATCCGCTGCGGAGGTTATCCTTACGGTATTGCACGCCGGTGGTAAATTTGATGACAACACCTATAAAGTGTCCGGTGGTCTACATGGGGTGGGTGTATCGGTAGTAAACGCGTTATCGGCCGAGTTAAAGCTTACTATTCGCCGCGGCGGCAAGGTTCACGAGCAAACCTACAGTCACGGTGTGCCTCAAGAGCCGTTAGAAGTCGTGGGGGATACCAGTAGCACGGGCACTGAGATCCATTTTAAACCCTCGGCTGAAACCTTTACCAATATCGAGTTTCACTTTGAACTGCTGGCTAAGCGCTTGCGCGAGTTATCGTTTTTGAACTCTGGCGTACGCATTGTTTTAAAAGATGAGCGCAGTGGCAAAGAAGAAACCTATGAATATGAAGGTGGTTTACGGGCGTTTGTGGAGCATCTAAACGTTAATAAAACCCCTATCAATAAAGTTGTACACTTTAATACCACTCGCGATGATGGTATTGCGGTAGAGGTGGCACTGCAGTGGAACGACTCGTTTCAAGAGAATCTGTTTTGCTACACAAACAATATCCCGCAAAGGGACGGTGGCACCCACTTGGCGGGCTTTCGTGCTGCCTTAACGCGCAGCATGAATACCTATATTGAGCGTGAAGGCCTGGCTCAAAAGGCTAAGGTTAGCACCACCGGCGACGACGCCCGCGAAGGTCTAACCGCGATCATCTCGGTAAAAGTACCCGATCCAAAGTTCTCGTCTCAGACCAAAGATAAGCTGGTTTCCTCCGAGGTAAAAACCGCTGTAGAGCAAGAGATGACGCAGAACTTTACCGACTTCTTGCTGGAGAGCCCTCAAGAGGCGAAGGCTATTGTGGGCAAGATGATTGATGCCGCCCGCGCCCGTGAGGCCGCCCGTAAGGCCCGAGAGATGACTCGCCGCAAAGGCGCGCTGGATATCGCAGGCTTGCCGGGTAAGTTGGCGGACTGCCAAGAGAAAGACCCGGCATTATCTGAACTGTACCTAGTGGAGGGTGACTCGGCGGGTGGCTCGGCAAAACAGGGGCGCGCCCGTAAAACACAGGCAATTTTGCCCCTCAAGGGTAAGATTCTAAACGTCGAAAAAGCTCGGTTTGACAAAATGTTGTCATCGGCAGAGGTTGGTACATTGATTACCGCGCTGGGCTGCGGCATTGGCAAAAGCGAGTTTGACCCCGAAAAGCTGCGTTATCACAGTATTATTATCATGACGGATGCGGATGTGGATGGCTCGCACATCCGCACCTTGCTGCTGACCTTTTTCTTTCGCCAAATGCGCGAGCTGATTGAGCGTGGGCACGTTTATATTGCGCAGCCACCGCTGTATAAAATCGCTAAGGGTAAGCAAGAGCAATACCTTAAAGACGAGGCCGCCCGCACGGCGTTTTTGACCCAGGCGGCGCTGGAAAACGCTAGTTTACACGTAAACGCCAACGCCCCTGGTGTAAGTGGCGAGGCATTAGAAGCGCTGGTAAGCGAGTTTCGCATGGTTATGGATACCATCGAGCGTCTATCGCGTTTATACCCCAATGACGTTTTAGAGCAGATGATCTACATGCCTTCACTGAATAGCGACCAGCTAGGTGATCAGGCGCATATGGAAGATTGGTGTGCTCAGCTAGCGAGTCACTTTGTTAACTCCCACCGTGCCGGCAGCGATCGTTATGAAATCAGCGTGCGTGAAGACGATGAGCGCCACCTATTTCTGCCTCATATCGAGATCATCGAACATGGTGTGGCCGCCGAGTACCCCTTTAATCATGAGTTTTTTGCCTCCGGTGAATACCGCTCAATTGTCGCCTTAGGTGAAAAGCTCGAAAGTCTGATTGAAGAGGGTGCTTACGTACAACGTGGCGAGAAAACCTATGAAGTAGAAACCTTCCAAGAGGCGCTAGAGTGGCTTATGAAAGAGGCCACCCGTGGTTACTCTATCCAGCGCTATAAAGGTTTGGGCGAGATGAACCCAGAGCAACTGTGGGACACCACCATGAACCCCGAGACTCGTCGTATGCTCAAAGTAAATATCGCCGATGCCATCGGTGCCGATCAGATATTTACCACGCTAATGGGGGATCATGTTGAACCACGCCGGGAGTTCATCGAGTCTAACGCATTAGCGGTTGCTAACCTGGATGTGTAACCGAGCGTGCTGTTGTTAAGTAAAAGGCCCGTTAGGGCCTTTTTTGTATTATTTTAAGGTTTACGATAAAGAGCCAAAACTCTATTTAACATAATCCATGGTGTATAAATCGGCCGAATCCAGCGATCGCCGTTAATAACAGGGAAGGGTGTATGCACAGCGACAACCGCGCGGTGGCTGAAGGGCGCAAGGAGCAGATCTTAGCCTTTCGGCGAGAGTTACAACAGTTAGAACAACAAGGCGTTCTACAACTTGATACCGAGCAAGCTCAGTCAGTGGCGAGCTTTCACAATCTAACGCTTAAATCCCTTAGTGAGCAGCACGACGTGGATCTGTCACACAGTGCGCGGCAGTTATCCCTGGGGATGCAAGTGGTGTCATTTTTAGGGGCTTGGGCGCTGGCGGCCAGCGTGTTCTTTTTCTTTTATCAGTATTGGGGTTATCTACCCACGCTCGCTCAAGTGTCGGTTTTAGTAGCTGCGCCTTTGCTAACCTTGCTCATCACCTACTGGATTGCACGGATTGATACAGCGCTTTATTTTGCCAAGCTTACCGCGTTAATTAGCTTTGCCTGTTTTGTGATTGATGTTTCCCTGTTGGGCACTCTCTTTAACTTACCGGCCTCGTCGCTTGCCCTAGCTTTATTTTCCGCGTATGCCGCGTTACTGGCTTATGCGCTGAATATTAAATTGTTATTAGCTGTTGCGCTACTGTGTGTGTTTGCATTTATTGGGGCGCAAACAGCAACCTGGAGTGGCGGCTATTGGTTGAGTCTTGGGGATCATCCCGAGAACTTCTTGTTGCCCACTTGTGTAATGTTTTGGCTGCCCAGTGTTATCTCCCAAGTGCGGTACAGTGGTTTTGCCAATATTTACCGTGTTTTATCTTTAGTTGGATTTTTTGTCGCCGTGCTAGTGTTATCTAATTGGGGGCAGTCAAGCTATTTATCGGCATCATCCGCTATGGTTGAGGGCTTATACCAGGTGGTTGGTTTTGGTGTAAGCGGCGCAGTAATTTGGCTGGCTATCCGCAATGGCTGGCAGGCGGTTATGGCAACGGGCAATGTATTCTTTGCGTTATTTTTATTCACCAAGTTTTTCGATTGGTGGTGGGATTGGCTGCCTAAATCGATATTCTTTTTACTGATTGGTCTAACGGCAGTGTTAGCGTTAGTAGTGTTTTCTCGTTTGCGTCGTACCGCGCAGCAGGAGGTAGCCCTATGAAGCGTTTAGTCATAATCGCCGGTACTTTAGTGGTGTTGGTAAACGCTTTTGTTTTGTTGGGCGTGGTTTACAACCGGTTTTGGCTCCAGCCCACTACCCTTGTTTTGCAAGAGCAAGAATTGCGTTTACCCAATAGGGCGAGCCGTTCGGAGAGTGTGGTTGAGCTATCTTTACGCTGGCAGGGGAATCTTGTCGATAGCAACAACTACCACTCATACAGCTACGAGGTGAAGCTGCCTCAGGCGTCTTACACACGAACTGGATTCTCCCCGGCTACCTGTAAAGATGACAAACCAGTGTTTATTAGCGGAGAAGAAAAAGCAGGTTGGGTGTTGTTGGAGCTTAATGGTCCAGCTTACCAGACGCTTAAACAGCAGTATAAAGCCAATGTCGTTAAGCACGAACAAATGGTAGATGAGAATAATTCAGAAGAGAATGTCAAAAGACTTGGCGTGGCAGAGAAAAACTATCAATGGGTTGTACACAGTGGCTCAAGGTTAATTGCGGTAGATGCTTCCTTTGATAAAGCGCTATTACAGCAAAGTGCTAAAAACTTTGAATCACCGACACTAATACTTCCCGTGAGTATTAGGCCCACTCGATCTTGCCGTAAAGCGACTGTACAGGTGAGGCCGAGAAATATAACAAAGCTTTATGTGCCGGCTTCAGAGCGTGCTGTTACTGACGGTTTGAGAGCTGTGCGTCAATATAACGATAAAGTACAAAAGCCGCGCTTTTGGGCGGAAGTAAAAGTTGGTGGCAATGGCAACCGGTGGATTACCAAAATGGGGCGCTGCACCGATCAATGTAACTAGGTTTGTGAGTCACCCGCATTGCGGGTGACTCGACTTGGCTTAATGTTTCGCCAGGCGTTCGGGTGAACTTTTTGTCGGCGTTATTTTAAAGCTTTTTGCTAGACTTATGATCCCTACCACTAATACTGGACACATCGTTAAGCGAGTATAATTTATCGTA
>NZ_CAXAUC010000007.1:0-198278 GCF_963972205.1 uncultured Gilvimarinus sp.
CCCGTACCCCGTACCCCGTACCCCGTACCCCGTACCCCGTACCCCGTACCCTTCAATCAAACATATTTAGCAAGCTAGAGATAGTCTGCTCACCAGTGGCTTTTACCTGCTCGGCCGTGGCGGGGGTAAAGCCTTCAAACACAATATCTTCTTGTGGCAGCTCGTCGATAAAACGACTGGGCGTGGTCTCGTTAATATCGCCGTACTGCTTGCGTTTACCGGCCAGTGTCAGGGTCATAGTGCGCTGGGCGCGGGTGATACCCACATAGGCCAAGCGTCGCTCTTCTTCTATGTTGTCGGTTTCAATGCTGTTGCGATGGGGCAGCAGGTCTTCTTCCATGCCAACTAAATAAACATGGGGAAACTCCAAGCCCTTGGAGGCGTGCAAAGTCATTAATTGCACTTGATCGAGGGTCTCTTCTTCTTCTTGGCGCTCTAGCATGTCTCGCAGCACTAGCTTGCTGATGGCATCGTCGATGGTCAGAGGCTCGCCGTCATCGTCCCGCTCGAGCATTTTGCGAATGGAGTCGGTTAGATAGCGGACGTTATCCATACGTTTTTCGGCGGCTTTGGCGCTGGAGGAGTTTTGATGCAACCAGGCCTCGTAGCCGATGTCCTCCAGCATTTGCTCAATGCCCGCTACGGGTTCGGGACCGTTACAGCGCTCAACCACCCGGGCAACCCAATCGCTAAACAGGCGTAACCTCTCTAGGTTTTGTTTGGGAACGTGGCGCTGTAGGGCGATGTCGTCAGCGGCGGCAAACAAGCTTAAATGGCGCTCGCTGGCAAAGCGTCCCAGTGCTTCTAGGGTGCTGGTGCCAATCTGCCGACGCGGGGTGTTAATAATACGTAAAAAGGCGTTGTCGTCGTCCGGGTTGACCAGCAACCGCAGGTACGACATCACGTCTTTGATCTCGGTTTTGCCAAAAAACGACGAGCCACCGCTGATTTTGTAGGGAATTTGGTGCTGCTGTAGCTTCATCTCCAGCAGCCGGCCCTGATGGTTGCCTCGGTACAAAATGGCGTAGTCGCTGAACTTGCCGCCCCGACGCAGCTTGTTGGCTAAAATCTCGGTGGCGACGCGCTCGGACTCGGCGTCTTCACTGGCGCACTTCACTACACGAATCTCGTCGCCCAGGCCCATCTCACTCCACAGAGCTTTGTCGTATTCGTGCGGGTTGTGGGCAATCAGGTGGTTGGCCACCCGCAAGATCCGGCTGGTAGAGCGGTAGTTTTGCTCCAGCTTAATTAAGTGCAGACTGGGAAAGTCTTCTTTTAACAGCACCAGGTTTTCGGGTCGTGCGCCGCGCCATGCGTAAATAGATTGGTCGTCGTCGCCCACCACCGTCAGCGCATTGCGGCCACCTACTAGCTGTTTAACCAATAAGTATTGGCTGGAGTTCGTGTCTTGGTATTCATCCACCAGTAAGTACTGAATTTTGCGCTGCCAGCGGGCCAGCACTTCGGGATTGGTGTTAAATAAATGCACCGGTACCAGAATTAGATCGTCAAAATCCACCGCGTTATAGGCGCGCAACGCTTGGTTGTAGCGCTCGTAAATACGCACCATGGTCAGTTCGGCTGGGCTTTGGGCCAGCTCCTCCGCCGTTTCTGGGGTGGTGAGGTCGTTTTTCCAGTTGGAGATTTGGCTTTGCACCATATTGAGGTGGTCGTTATCCATCTCGCCGTCTTTCATCATTAGCTCTTTCAAGAGCGAGCGGGCGTCTTCGGCGTCGAAGATCGAAAACCCCGGCTTAAAACCGAGGGCTTTGGCCTCGCGGCGGATAATGTTGAGCCCTAAGTTATGAAAGGTCGAGACGGTTAACCCCCGTGCGGCACTGCCTTTTACCAGCCCGCCAACCCGCTCTTTCATCTCCCGCGCAGCTTTGTTGGTAAAGGTTAGGGCGGCAATGTGTCGCGCGGGCATATCGCACTTTTCGATTAGATAAGCGATTTTGCGCGTAATAACCGACGTTTTGCCGCTGCCGGCCCCAGCGAGTACCAAACAGGGGCCATCAACGTAGAGTACGGCTTCGCGTTGGCGGGGGTTGAGTCGGGTCACAGGGCCTCATTACTAGCAGGTGGCGGGATGACAACAGAGCGCGCCATTGTAGCAATGCCGCGAGCGAGATTAAACGTAAAGTTCAGACGAGAACTGTGCAAAAAGTGCGCGAATGGTGTATGTTTGCAAATTAGTTTGGTTATGTTGATTTAGGCGCTAAATGCGCCATACTAAAACTACCATATTGTTTGTGTAACCTATTTAATAATAAAGCCCAGAGCCGCTAACGACGGTGACCAAGGCTAATTAAGACGGAATTTGACGGTGAGCAGGGAATACCAATGACAAGCTGTACCCGAGTACTGCTGCTGGGCGACGAGGACGGCCTCGTCGAGCACCTAGGCCGGTGGTTGGAGGAAGCTGCGCCCGGCTGCTACCAATTAATGGCAGGCCATATAGAAGAAGATGGGTTGGCGACCTTATTAAGTGGTGATTTTGCCGCAGGCTTGCTGCTGGTTGCCGATCAGCCCACCGTAGCGCGCGATTTACTGGCAGCCGTAAAAAATCAATTTTGCTCCGTACCGGTAGTGGCTTTGTCGCATACGATGGATCTGGTGCTCGATCGCGAGGCCATTCCCAGTGGTGCCGCCGACTATTTAGCCCTCGACAATATCAGTGCGGTGCTGCTGGAGCGCTCTTTGCGCTACGCCATCGAGCGCAAGCGCACCGAGCAAAACTTGGCCCGCCTGGCCCACCACGACCCCCTGACTGATATCCCCAACCGTGTGCTGTTTCGCGACCGGCTTGAAAATGCTATTCGGGTGGCCGCCCGCGATCGCGCTCGTTTCGCCTTAATGTTTATTGATTTGGACGATTTTAAAGTAGTGAACGACCGCTATGGTCACGACATCGGCGATAGCCTGATTCGCTTGTGCGCCGAGCGTCTGCAAAAGCTGCTGCGGCGCAGCGACTCGATGGCGCGCATGGGCGGAGATGAATTTACCCTGCTGCTGTTGAATGTCGAAAGTTCGTCCAATATCGCCCACTTGGCGGTAAAAATTATTGAGCAGATAACCACGCCCTATGAAATCAACGGTTATCAGTTGTCCGTCGGCTGTAGTGTCGGGGTGGCATCTTTCCCCGAGGCTGGCCGCAGCGCCGACGCCTTACTAAAAAGTGCCGATTTAGCCATGTACCAAGCCAAACAGCTTGAGGGCAGCAACTTCCGCTTTTTTACCGAAGAGATGAACCGCGATGTGCGCTATCGCTTGAGCTTAGAAGAGGACTTGCGCCGCGCGGTGGAGAATCGCGAGCTTTACTTAGAGTATCAACCGCGTTTTGCCGTTAGTAGCGGCAAAGTGGTAGCGCTAGAGGCGCTGCTGCGTTGGAACCACCCGCAAAAAGGGATTTTAAGCGCGCCCAATTTTATCTCGATCGCCGAGGACACCGGGCTTATTTTTGCCATCGGCTATTGGGCGGTGCGCCAAGCCTGCGATGATTTACAGCGATTAAAGCGCGACGGCGGTATCGAGCTGAAAATGGCGGTAAGGCTGTCGGCGCGGCAGTTTCGCGACGACGCTATGGTGCAAACGATGGCCAATATTTTTGCCGAAACCGGCGTTAACCCGAAATGTATTGAGTTTGAGCTGACCGAGACCGCGTTGATGGAAAACATCGAGATGGTCAGCCTGTGTATGCGACCCCTGTCTTATTTTGGCGTGACCTTTACCCTGGATGACTTTGGTACTGGTAGCTCGTCGTTTTTGCACCTGCAGCGCTTGCCGATTGCCGCGCTTAAAATCGATTCACAATTTATGGCCGACTTACTCCGCCGGCGCAGTGAGCGGCGCTTGGTAGCGGCGATGATTAATCTGGCGCACAATTTAGGGAAAGTGGTGGTGGCTGATGGCGTCGAGTCTGCCCGGCAACTGCAGTGGCTGGTGGATGAAGGTTGCGACCAGATGCAGGGGCATTACCTGGGGGCACCGGCAACCTATCGCAAGCTGCTCGATAATATCCACTCCCTACATTTGGTGGGGGGCGCGCCTGCGCCTAAAAATCAACCTTAGGGCGCCCGGTCCAGTGCCCTAAAGCTAAGCGCTTCGGCCAGCTGAGGTCGGCTAATGGCGTCTTGCTGCGCCATATCGGCCAGTGTACGGGCCACTTTTAAGACCCGGTAATACGAGCGAGTCGAAAGTCCCAGCCGTATCACCGCCGCCTCCAGAAATTGCTGATCCTCCTGTGCCAATGGGCAAAATTGCTCGATATCTTTAGAGTTCATGTGCGCGTTGAGCTTCTGTTGCCGCTGTTGCTGTTGTTTAACCGTACGGCTGACCCGCGCTTGGACCGTGGCGCTGGGTTCGCCTGCGGGTGCGTTGTTGAGCTCGCTGGGGGGAATGTTGTGCACCGGTACGTGCAGATCGATACGGTCAAGCATGGGCCCCGAGATCTTATTGCGATAGCGCTGTATTTGTTCGCTAGTGCAGCGACAGCGCGAGTCGTTGCCGGCGCTGCGGCCGCCAAAGTAACCGCACGGACATGGGTTCATGGCGGCGATCAACTGAAAGCGCGCCGGGTAGCAGGTTTGCGCGCGGGCGCGGGAGATACGAATTTCGCCGCTTTCCATGGGCTCGCGCAGCACTTCTAGCACTTGTCGCTGAAACTCGGGCAGTTCATCTAAAAATAATACGCCGCCGTGGGCCAGCGAGATCTCACCGGGACGCGGTTGGGTGCCGCCACCGACTAAAGCCGCCGCCGAGGCCGTGTGGTGCGGCGCGCGAAATGGCCGCTCGAGCCAGAGCGGGCTATGTTCGACGCCACAGACCGAGTAAACCGCGGCCACCTCCAGTGCGTCGCGCTCATCAATCGCGGGCAAGATACCGGGTAGGCGGCTGGCGAGCATGGTCTTGCCGGTGCCGGGCGGGCCAAACATTAATAAATTATGGCCGCCGCTGGCGGCAACCTCTAGCGCTCGTTTTGCCTGCTGTTGTCCTTTGACGTCCGCTAGCTCTGGTTGCGGGCGACGCGCTGGGGTGGCGGGAAAGTCACTGTTGGGCAACTCACTGCGCCGGTGCAGGTGAGCACAAACCCGCAATAGATTCTCGGCGCTGTAAATGGTGGTGTTGCGTGCCATGGCCGCTTCGGGGGCGTTCTCGCTGGCGACGATTAAGCGGTGCCCGTCGCGCCCGGCCGCTAACGCCGCAGGCAGGGTGCCGGTTACCGGTCGCACGGCGCCCGATAGCGCCAGCTCACCTATTAGTTCAAGCTCGTTTAGAAGCTCGCTGGGTACTTGCTCGGAGGCGGCGAGAATGCCAATAGCGATGGCCAAGTCGTAACGGCCGCCCTCTTTGGGCAAATCGGCGGGCGCTAGGTTGACGGTAATGCGGCGCGCTGGAAACTCAAGATGGGAGTTTAAAATTGCGCTGCGCACTCGGTCTTTGCTTTCTTTAACCGCCGTTTCTGGCATGCCGACAATCGCAAGAGAGGGCAAGCCATTGGACAGGTGCACCTCAACGGTGACCGGCGGGGCCTCGACGCCGAGCTGGGCGCGGGTGTGAACAATGGCGAGTGACATAAGCGATCCTTGCGTTGCGAGCGAACCTTAAATCCTTAGGGTTGCTTGGAATCTAGCTCTGTGAGGGGCTTGGGTCAATGTTGCGTTCAAGCTTTGCGACTTCGGCCTCAAGCGCTTCCAGGCGCGCCCGG
Source organism: uncultured Gilvimarinus sp. (assembly GCF_963972205.1). Taxonomy (NCBI): domain Bacteria; kingdom Pseudomonadati; phylum Pseudomonadota; class Gammaproteobacteria; order Cellvibrionales; family Cellvibrionaceae; genus Gilvimarinus; species uncultured Gilvimarinus sp. The sequence goes on from NZ_CAXAUC010000007.1 coordinate 5,708, forward strand.
GTGCGAGCCAGCACCGCTGCTTGAGCGTCAAAGTCGGCGCGGGTGACCAAATCCATGCGCCGCACTACCGATTCAAGCGCGGCTTGTAATTGTGCTCTGGGCAATGCGTCGGCACCGGGCAGGGCATTTTGCAGCTCGCTAAATATCCGCTGAGTAAAATCTGACATGTTAAACGCTCGCAACAGGATTTTGGCTCCATATTGTACACCCTCAAAAATCAAGTAGGTGGAATTGGGCGACCTGAAGGCCGCAGGCGCCGGGTTGGCTCGCTTCTGGCGCGCCTTTGTGGTGCAGATTGAGTCGTTTTTGGGAGGGTAAACAAAATAGTGCACAAATGGTGCGCTGCATTTTGTGGGTGGCTCGATTTTGGTGCGCTGGTGTGGGCGGGATACGGTCTTTATCGTATGTTTTTACCACAAACGAACGTCAAGCTTCTGATAATAAAGGGTTTTCTTTAATTGGCCTGCTCTGTGCAAAGTTGTGATCGAGTACACAGCAAAGGGCGTGGAGTCTCTTTATTGGGTCTACATACTTATCTGGTGGTCGTTTGGGCCGCCAGGCAAGCGTCTTTCCAGTGTTTACCCGCACCTTCGGGTGCGGGATTTTTTAGGAGCACAATAAATGAAATTGGTAACAGCGATTATCAAGCCGTTTAAGCTCGATGTGGTGCGCGAAGCGCTTTCCGACATCGGTGTACACGGTATGACAGTCACCGAAGTGAAAGGCTTTGGTCGTCAAAAAGGTCACTCAGAGCTGTATCGCGGCGCCGAGTACGTGGTGGATTTTTTGCCTAAAACCAAGGTGGAGATCGCGGTAAAAGAGTCGGATTTGGATTCTGTTGTCGAGGCCATAACCAAGGCTGCTAACAGCGGCAAGATCGGCGATGGCAAGATTTTTGTTTCGCCGCTCGAGCAAGTTATTCGGATTCGCACCAGCGAAACCGGCGATCAAGCGATTTAAGACGACTTCTAAGCAGTTAAGAAGATTTTTACAACAAACGGGGATTAAGCAATGGAAAATCAAATTTTTCAGTTGCAGTACGCCATCGATACCTTTTACTTCTTGGTATGTGGCGCACTGGTAATGTGGATGGCCGCCGGCTTCTCCATGCTGGAGGCGGGCCTGGTGCGCGCCAAAAACACCACAGAGATTTTGACCAAAAACGTCGCTCTGTTTTCGATCTCGTGCATTATGTACTTGGTGTGCGGTTACGCCATTATGTACGATGGCAGCTTCTTTTTGTCGGGCATTCAGGGCGGTGAAACCCTGGTGGCCGATGCACTGGCAGCGTCTGCTGAAAATGGTTTTGATGGCGATTCGGTTTACTCCGGTGCCTCTGACTTCTTCTTCCAGGTGGTGTTTGTGGCTACCGCGATGTCTATCGTCTCGGGTGCAGTTGCCGAGCGTATGAAATTGTGGGCATTCCTGGCTTTCGCTGTTGTTATGACTGGCTTTATCTACCCAATGGAAGGTAGCTGGACCTGGAACGGTGCTGATGTATTTGGCATGTACAACTTGGGCGACCTGGGTTTCTCTGACTTTGCCGGCTCCGGTATTGTTCACATGGCCGGTGCTGCTGCTGCTTTGGCGGGCGTTATCCTGCTGGGTGCACGTAAGGGCAAGTACGGTAAAAACGGTGAGATCCACGCCATTACCGGTGCTAACCTGCCGCTGGCTACCTTGGGTACGTTTATCCTGTGGATGGGCTGGTTCGGCTTCAACGGTGGCTCGGTACTAAAGCTGGGCGATATTGCCAATGCTAACTCGGTTGCCATGGTGTTTTTGAACACCAACGCTGCCGCCGCAGGTGGTTTGGTTGCTGCGCTGATCGTTGCTCGTATCTTGTTCGGCAAAGCCGACTTAACCATGGCCCTGAATGGCGCGTTGGCCGGCCTGGTTGCTATTACCGCTGAGCCTTCTACCCCAAGCGCATTGGGTGCCACCATCATCGGCGCGGTGGGCGGTATCATCGTGGTCTTCTCAATCATCACTTTGGACAAAATTAAAATTGATGACCCGGTTGGTGCGATTTCGGTCCACGGTGTGGTTGGTTTGTTTGGCCTGCTGGTCGTGCCTTTAACCAACGATGGCTCTACCTTTGTGGGCCAGATCGTGGGTGCTTTGACCATCTTCATCTGGGTATTCGTTTGTAGCCTGATTGTATGGAGCATCATTAAAGTGATCATCGGTCTGCGCGTTAGCGAAGAAGAAGAATACGAAGGTGTCGACTTAGCTGAGTGTGGTATGGAAGCCTACCCTGAGTTCACCTCTTCTAAGTAAGAGTGTCAGGTGCTAGCTGTCCGGGTTTACCCCGGGCAGTGGCTTAAAAAGTCCTCTCAGAAGTAGATTGTCGGTAAGTTTGGCTTGGATGGATGATTTTCCCGCGACTTGCGTGTATCTTTACCCATAGAATTTGGTGGCTCCTTTGTGGGGCACAACCTCAAACCGCTACAGCAAGCTACCTGGCTGAGACCAAGACGAAGAAGGAAATCCATAATGAAACTGATTACTGCTGTCGTTAAACCGTTCAAACTCGATGATGTCCGTACAGGACTGTCTGAGGTCGGTGTACAGGGTATGACCGTAACCGAAGTAAAAGGCTTTGGTCGGCAGAAAGGCCACACTGAGCTGTACCGTGGTGCTGAATACGTGGTTGATTTTTTACCTAAAGTTAAAATCGAACTGGCGGTGGATGATACGCTGGTCGATCAGGCGGTAGAGGCGATCACTAAAGCGGCGCAAACCGGTAAAATTGGTGACGGTAAAATCTTTATTACACCGCTTGAAGAGATTATTCGTATTCGTACCGGCGAGACCGGCAGCGAAGCGATTTAACGCTTTGTGAGTTGATGTAAGACACAACCAGCTTGACTCTTTACAGGACAAGCAGATAAAAAAACAGCGGCCAATGGCCGCTGTTTTTTTATCTGGCTCGGCTGGACAGCTGAGCCACGTTAACGCTCGATGCTTACGGTTGAGGCGACTGTAACGCCTGGCGAATCAGGCGCAGATAGCGCCGCTGCTGCACGATAAAAAACATTGGCAATACTACCACCAGCATAATGATGGCAGCGGTATCTTGTGACAACTCAAGCGCAGGTGCCAGCAGCGCCATAAATCCGGCCGAACCGGCAAACATCAAAAAAAACTGAATCAGGTTACCGCGCCAGCGCTCAAGCCGCGTGTCTGGGCCAAACGCGATCGCTTTGGCGGCGGCTAAGCGCCGCTCTTGCTCGGCAGCAGGAAGATCTGTCAGCTCGGGGAAGTACTTGAGTTCGCGCGGGTTTGCCATAGCCAACCTCGTTTATAGCCTTAATCGGATAGCCGTGCAGTGTAACGGTTTCGCTCCCAGCATAACAGATAAATACCGTGAAAAAGGTCCGGCCGTGGTCGCTGGGTGTCGCGTGCTGGGTAAAACAGAAACACAAAGGCGCTATATCTTTTTACGGCATTTAGGTAAATAACAAAAATGAACACCGGTCTTGTCTCTAATAAAAAACTGAACTAAAAAAACGCAAAAAAAACTGTGACCAAAAGCGTTTGTTGCGATATAAAGGCAACAACCCCATAGAATAAAAGTCAGTCTTACCAAGGTGATTCTGTCTTCTTAATCAAGGGAGCTGACAGTGTTGCTGTGGGTGTTTTTTGTTTTGGCATGGATAAGACATACGGTTTGAGAGGTGTTATTTATGGCGAGTCAATACGAGCTAAATGAAAGCCGCACGCTAGACGACGACAACGATATAGACGTAGACGATAGCGATGAGGTCAGCGCCAGCGATGACGCTAAAGGTCAGGTACAAGAAGATTTTAATATTGCCTCGCGTGAGCGTGTAAGGTCTGAATTGCAGGCGCAGATAGAGGCGTTTTTAGCCGGCGGTGGTCAAATCAACGAGGTGCCTAATCGTGCGGTAGGCTCCGATCGGCCGAGTAAGCCGGCGAGTGAGTATTCTGGGCGTTTGATGTAAGTGCAGCTATGCTGCCATTTACTGCTTGCAGAATTAACTGTTAGATAAAAACATGTTGCCTGGCTAAAAATAAGGCTCGCGGTGGTGGGCCTTATTGTGTGTCTAGGCTATTTACTGCGAATGCATAGTGTATATACATTCGGCGCATGTAGTGGGTAATAAACAGCCTTGTGTTTGAGAGGTAGGTTTTCTGAGCCACCCGATTTAATCAGGTCTAAGCTAATCATAGCCACGCTGGTGGTACACGTACAATTAGGTTGCCCGCCCGTAAAACCGGTTATTAATAAGCTGTGTTTAGCAACGAGGCTTAATTTACAGCAGGTAAAATAATAACCACGCGCTGCCAATCGCGCTGAGTATTAAGCCTATCAGTATCAAGAGCCCGTCTCGTGCCACCAAGCCTAAAGATAAAAGCACCAAGACGCTAGAAGGAATTGCGGCGGCAAAAGGTACCAGCTCTAAGGGAATTAGCGCCAGCGCTAAAAAAATAGCGATCACCGCAACGATTCGATTACCGGCTTGGCCTGTCATAAAACTGTAACGCGGTTTGATAGCACGGTCTATTCTCTGAGTCACCGGACGAGATTTATTCAGCAGTTTTGAGAAGCGATTACGCGAGACTTCGATTCGCGCCAAGCGCTTTGGTATCCATGGTTTTTGAGCGCCCGCCAACAGTTGCCCCGCGATAAGTACAATTAATATCGCACAAATGGTGGGTACTCCCGGAATGCCACCTGTGGGCAGCAGCGTGATTAACGCTGGTAGCAACAGCAGGGGCCCAAAACCGCGGTCTTTCACGCTGTCGAGTATTTCGCCAACGCTAAGGCTTTTACCCTCGCCGGACTCCTCGATTAAATCGATAGTGCCCGTAAGGTCGTCGTTGCCCATACGGGCTTCGCTTACGTTCATTGTTCGTATTGCGTAGACCATTCATTCACTTCGCGCTCGGCCTCCTGCTGGGTAATACCATAGCGCTCCTTTACCGCGCCGATTAATTTGTCGCGTTTTCCGACGATACGCTCAATGTCATCATCTGTCAGTTTGCCCCATTGCTCGCGGGCAGCGCCTTTCATTTTTTGCCAATTGCCCTCTAATTGCATCGTGTTCATAACGGTCTCCTAGTGTGCCAAGAATTAAGTAGAATCGGGTGTGTGCGACCTAAGCGTCTCTTTATCAACACCCTTTCTTCCTACTTAGATAGCAAACTTCGATCCAAGCTGACAATCTCCCGCAAGGTGCACGTCTGGCCTTGGTTTCACCTGAGGTGGGGAGCGCGCGATCGTGCAAACCGAGTCGCTCATTGGCTAATTTACAAAATCGCGCCTTAGGCGGGCGCGATTTACAAATGCAGGGCTCGGGGGTTAGCACTGCTCTCGCAGCAAAACCGCCGCGCGATAACTTTTTTTGCCATAACCCAGCAGGCGGTTCAGTTGCTCAAGCGCCAAGGGCACGTTGGCGTTGTCCAGTGCACTGCGGTGCTCGGCGGCATCTACGTCTGGGTCGTGCAAATAGGCAAAGTGTTCATCCATGGCCGACAGCCAAACCCAGTGCGGGGCTTTGTTACGGTTTAGTTGCCAAGTGCTTATTAGTAGTAAAATTGTGTAGCCGGCCTCTATGTGTTGGCGTAACACGTTTGAATTGATCGCACACACATCGCTGGGGATCTTGGCGTGCTGCAAGCGTGCGACGTGATCATTGTGGATCAGTTCGACCAGCGCCTTTTTGTGTTCTCCGCGAACACTGTCGATTAGCGCCACTTGGCTGCTCGACTGTAATAACCGAACATCAAAGCCGCGTTGGTGCAGCGCTAAGGCTAGTCCGTGGGGTGAGCAGCCGCCGTGGCCGCGGGTCATGTAAACGGTGGTTGCTTCGCGCCAGAGGTTGATTTCATCGATGCGGCTGTAGTGATGGGAGGGGCGAATCTCTTGCATGGCCATAATAGCCGCCGCCGGGCCGCAGGTGAACTCGGTGGTTTGCGGGTAAAAATTGGCACTGGCTTTGGCACGGGTGCTGCGCTCTAGGCGTTTTTCTAGTTGTAGTGCATCGCCACCGTTTTCATAGTAACCGGCCAGCTGCTTGATGGGGCGAAAGCCTAAAGAGTGGTACAAGCCGATAGCGGCGGCATTGGTATCGGCGACTTCTAAGCGCAAAAAAAGTGCGTCGCGTTGCCGGGCGCAAACCTCGGCGGCTTGCATTAACGAGCGAGCCAGCCCCCGCCCGCGGGTTTGCGGGGCAACGGCGAGCGAGTATATCCGTGCTAGCGAGGTGCCGCGACGGAATAAGATCAGGACATAGGCCTGTACCGGCTGGTCGATCACCAAGATCTGGTTTTGTTCGGTATCCAAGAAATGCTTAAAGCTGCGCCGACTAATACGATCGCCGCTAAAGCTCGAGTTCTCAAGTGCGACCAATGCGTCTAAATCGGACAGTTGGGCGGGGCGAACAGACGAAGTCATAGGTATCTCAATGACAGGTTCACATAGTGCAAACCTTTACAATGGTAAGGCAAAATAATGCTTGCCAATTGCCGCGATTTTGCCACACTTGCGCCGCTGCGCAATGGATTTTTTGCGCTTATTTAAGGTGACAAGACGACCCATGACGCAATTGAAAATCATTGTTGAAAAAGCCTCCGACTGGACCGGCCTTTACCCTTCGGCCGATGTGATTTTAGCCAGTGATTATTTGGCCGACGCCGATACTCGCCAGCGCTGCCGGGTGATTAATTTATGCCGCCAGTACGATTACCTCTCGACCGGTTACTACTGTTCGCTACTGGCCGAAGCCCGTGGTCACAAAGTGCTGCCGTCGGTAAAGACGCTGCGCGATTTATCGCGACGCCAATGGCAAGAGGTGCTGGCTCTTAATGTAAAGATAGACGAAAAACTCAACGCTATTGCCGGCACGAGTGATTCGGTGTCGCTGCTTGTGTGCTTTGGTAAAACCGAGGCTGAGCCACTGGCTGAGTTGGCGCGCGCGCTATTTGAGCAAATCGCCGCGCCGATTTTGCGCATACGCTTTAAGCGGAAAAGCGGGTGGCAGATTCAATCGCTGGAAACGGTGCCTTTAGGGCAGCTGCAAGAGGCCGAGCAAACACTGTTTGCCAATGCACTGGACAGCTTTAGCCGGTTGATTTGGCGCAAGCCCCGCGCCCGCAAAGAGTACAAATACGATTTGGCGATTTTGGTTGATAGCCAAGAGCCCATGCCGCCCAGTAACTCGACCGCGATCAAGCGGTTTATCAAGGCGGCCGCCAAGCAGGGCATTATGGCTGAGACTATTGGTCGGGGCGATATTAATCGGTTAAGCGAGTTCGATGCGCTGTTTATTCGCGCCACTACCTCGGTGAATCATTTTACCTATCGGTTTGCGCGCCGCGCGCAAGCCGAAGGGCTGGTGGTGATCGATGACCCAGATTCAATTTTGCGCTGTACCAATAAAGTCTACTTAACCCAGTTGTTAAAAACCCATAAGTTGCCTATGCCGCCAACGCGCATTTTAAGCCGTGCCGATATGGGTAGCGAGCAAGCGTTGATTGACGAGCTGGGTTTGCCGGTAGTGGTTAAGATCCCCGATGGTTCATTTTCGGTGGGTGTAAAAAAAGCCGGTAGTCGCGAAGAGCTGGCTGCGGTGATGCAAGAGATGTTTAAAGACAGCGCGTTGCTGTTGGCGCAGCGCTATCTTTATACCGAGTTCGATTGGCGCATTGGCGTGCTGGCTGGCCAGCCAATTTACGCCTGCCGTTATTTTATGGCCAAGAACCACTGGCAAATTTATCACCACTCCAGTAAGGGCACGGCGTCGGGTGGCTTTGACGCCATGGGCACCTTTGAGGTGCCCAAGCCGGTGCTAAAAGCGGCGGTGGCGGCTAGCAAGCTAATTGGTAATGGCTTTTACGGGGTGGACTTAAAGCAAAATGGCAATGATATTTCGATTATCGAGGTCAACGATAACCCCTCCATTGACTCCGCCGTTGAGGACAAATATTTAGGTCTGGAGCTGTACGATGTGATTATGACCGAGTTTAAGCGCCGCTTGGACGAGCGTGGCTGAGCTTAGGGCGTGCGCCGGTTGTGGTTGCCGGCGCCAATTTACGCTAGTATCGCTGGAATGCTTTTATAACGATAACATGTGAAGAGAGTCCTAATGAGCGATCGTAAGCCCACCTCTTTTGATATTGCCTACCGCGCCGGAGTGTCTCAGGCGACGGTTTCACGGGCGCTCAGAGATAGCCCCCTGGTTAATGAAGAAACTCGCCGTCGGGTGCAGGAAATTGCCCGAGAGCTGAATTACAAAGTCGATAAAAACGCCCGTAACTTGCGCTCGCAAAAAACCCGCACTGTGGCACTGCTGCTCAACGAAGACCACGGCACGGGCGACTCTTTAATTAACCCCTTCTTTTTGTCGATGGTGGCTAGCATTATCAGTGCTACCGCCGATCGCAATTATGACTTGTTGGTGTCGTTTCAGCAGTTTAGTGAAGACTGGCACGCCGACTACGAAGACGCCAACCGCGCCGACGGTATTATCTTTTTAGGCTATGGCGATTACACGACCTACGTTAAAAAGCTCAATCATCTCGACGAACAAGATGCTCACTATATTACCTGGGGGCCAGTGCTGCCCGGCCAACCGGGGGTCTCGATCGGCTGTGATAACTATAACGGTGGGCGCAAGGCGGTTGAGCATTTGCTAAGCCTTGGGCGGCGCGATATTGCGTTTGTCGGCGGTATTGGCGAGGGTAGCCCCGAGTTTAAAAGCCGTTACGAAGGTTATTGCCAGGCGCTGAATGATGCCGGCATTGCTGTGAATCCGGCACTGCAAATAGACGCCGAGACCTCGGAAGATGCCGGTTATCAGGCCGCCTTACAGTTACACGAGCGCGGTTTGCGTTTTGATGCAGTATTTGGTGCGAGTGACTTAATCGCAATTGGCGCCATGAAAGCGGTAGAAGAAGCCGGCATGACAATCCCCGACGATGTCGCCATTATGGGTTTTGACGATATTTCCATGGCGGCCTACACCCACCCACCGCTGTCTACCGTACAGCAAAACACCAAACTTGCCGGTGAATTGCTGGTGGATAGTTTATTAAAGCTGATGGAAGGCGAGAAACTCGATTCGTTTTTGATTCCCGCCGAGCTGATTGTGCGCGGCTCTTGCGGGGGCAAGCGCTAATGTAACGGGATGGCGCGGTTCGCCCCGCCCCGCTATAGCGGTGTTAAACTCGTCTAATCCTCGTCATCCACCAGCATGGTAAAGCCGGCGGCAATGATAAAACACACGCCGCCCAATACCAGCGCGTAGATGCTTTGCCCTTCAAACACGACGCCCACCAGTAACCCCAGCACACTGGCGGCCAAAATCTGCGGTATCACGATAAAAAAGTTAAAAATCCCCATGTACACGCCCATTTTGTGTCCCGGCAAAGCGCAGGACAAAATGGCGTAAGGCATAGAGATGATCGATGCCCAGGCGCAGCCTACCCCCGCCATCGACAGTAGTAGCCAGCTGGGGTCTTTGATGATCACAAACGAGATAAAACCAGCGGCGCCCAACAGTAAGTTAATGGCATGGGTGAGTTTGCGGCCCAGTTTGCGGGTCATCAGCGGGATGATAAACGCCGCCAGCATAGCAAAACCGTTGTACGAGCCCTGCAGTACACCGGACCAATCGGCACCTTGGTTGTACAACGCACCACTGGTATCGGTGGCGCCAAAGTGAAAGCTGGCGATGGCGGGGGTTACGTAGATCCACATAGCAAATAACGCAAACCACGAAAAAAACTGCACCACCGCCAATTGCATCATGGTGCGCGGCATATGAAATAGGTCGTGGGTGACGTGGTACACACCGTGATCGGTGTTGCCGGCGTTTTGCATCCAGCCGGCCAGCACTTGCAGCAAGCCGAACACGGCAATACCACCGGCCAGAATATACAGCTCACCATTGAGGCCCAAGCCGTAGATAAGCCCCGCGCCTACGACGCCGCTAGCACACCAGGCAAAGCCGCCTTTAAGGTAGCGTGCGGCGGGGCGATGGATACGGTCAGCGAGCGATTCTACCTGGCCCTCTTGGGCGTTAAAGGTGGCCAATTGCTCGGGGGAGTACTCGCGGGTGGTGAAGATCGTCCAGCTCATGGCCAGCAGCAGCACAACGCCGCCCAAGGTAAACGAGAAGATGACTGAATCGGGCACAATGCCGGGGACGGCGGTGTTATTCATGCCCCAAACGTTGGTCATTAGCCACGGTAATGAAGAGGCCACCACCGAGCCGACGCCGATAAAAAACGCCTGCATCACAAAGCCCAGCGTACGCTGACGCTGGGGTAGCATGTCGCCGACAAAGGCGCGAAACGGTTCCATCGAGATGTTAATGGAAGCATCCATAATCCACAGCATACCCGCTGCCATCCACAAGGTGGGCGAGTGAGGCATGACAAACAGCGCGCCACTGGTAAGTAGCGCCCCCACCAAAAAGTAGGGACGGCGGCGGCCAAAGCGGTTCCAGGTTTTATCCGAGAAGTAGCCGACGATGGGCTGTACCAGCAGGCCGGTAATCGGCGCCGCGACCCATAAAATGGGCAATTCATCGATCTCAGCACCCAGCGTTTGAAAAATACGGCTGACATTGGCATTTTGCAGCGCAAAGCCAAATTGGATGCCAATAAAGCCGAAGCACATATTCCAGATTTGCCAGAAGCTTAGCTCCGGGCGGGACTTGGCGGCCTGTGTCATAGAGGTCTCATTATTTGTTGTTATATCGTTGGCAGCGCATTTTTGCGCCCCTAGTGTTGTTATGGTTCGTAACGCTCTTCTACTGCTGGGTAATGATCCCACACTTGGCGGTCATTGAGTGAGCGTAACAGCTTAATGTATTCGGCGTGGGTCCAGGCAAGCGGTGTCGCCGAGTTAGTGCCCTGGCCTTTGGCGTACTGGTACGTGCTGTTGTTGCCCACGCCGTCCCAGACTTGCTCCGGGAGCATTAGCCCCTCGTTGGCAAAGGCCTCTAGCGCGCCGGCGTAGGTATTACTCAATCCGGCAACCGCTTTCTGGTTGTCGGTCGCCAGTACGTAAGCCAGCTCATAGTGGCCGCGCTCGCCGCTTAAGAATGGCCAGACGCGACCGCGTTGGTCGGCGTGATTTTTACCGCCAATAGCGTAACCGGTGCCATCGCCGGTGCGTTCGCCGTAGCCGTCGCCACCGTAGCGGCGCCAGCCAGAGTATTGTTGACCATTTTTGCTAAAGTCGTATTTTACCCGTAAATAATCGGGCAGTTCGGCGCTGTCGATCTCATCCAGCGAGTCGCGCACGGCGGCATCGGTGGCCGGTAGCACGCCGTAGCGCACCAACTCTAAAAAGCCGGGGTCGACAATCTCGCTCTCATTTAGCGGCCCTTGGCCATTGCGATCCATCAGTTTAGCGGCATCGCTGGGGTCATCATTGCGGTTAATGCGCAAAAAGTAGCGGCCGTCGGAGCCTTTGCTTGCCAGTGCGCCATCGGTGGTAAAGGTACGCGATTTGAGCTTGTCGGCGTATTCATCGGCGCGAGCTAAGTAGTGCTGTGCTCGTTCGGGTTCGCCAGCCAGCTCGGCCAGTTCGGCGGCGCTGACAAGGCCGGTGATAATGGCGGCGGTGGTGGAGGGGGAGTGTCCCTCTTGTTCTTCCCAGCGCTCTTGTTGGGTAAAGGGTGGGTGGATGCTGGTGGTGTTCCAGCCTAGTGAGATATCGCCACCATCGGCCAAAAAGTCGGCCGCGGGACGCAGCATATCGCGATACCACTGGCGTGCAGCGGCATCATTTAAGATGCCCTCTTGCCATAAGCGCCAGCCAAGCATAATGGGCATGGCGGTTTGATCAAGCTGCACGGAGAACCATTCAAGGGTGCCGTCGACGTGGGTTTTTTGTAAAAACCAGCCGGGCGCGCCGGTATAGCCTGGCGTTTGCGGGCCAACTTGGACTTTTTTCAGGTAGCGAAACGCCACCTCGGGGGTTTGGGTGTCGCCCAAGGCTAAAAAGGCCATGGCAACTTGATAAAAATCCCGTGGCCAAACGGCTTTGTATCCGGTGGATGATTGCGTGGCGGGGACGATGTCGCCCCAAGGGTTGGACAGCGAGGCGATCAGTGCACCGGCGTGGGTTTTATCTTCTTGCGCTTTTAGCACCAGGGCGCTGGCGTAGGCTAATTTGCCGCCGTCGGTAGCGCTGGCACTTAAGTTGGGTAATGCCTCAAGGCTGGCTATGTAGTCTTCCCAGCCGATGGCTTCGCCTGCACCGTTAAACTCGGCCAATACTTGACTAAAGCCACGGCTTAACGATGCATCGGCTTGCTCGCGCGCCGCATTATCACTGCCGCCAAAACCTAAGGCAAAATCCCATTGGGCGCGGGTGTTGCTCAGGGTGGGAAGGGTTAAGGCAATGCTGACATTGCCCGGTACCGCGCCGGTAGAGCGGTAAAAATGCTCCTGCGAGCCATCGTCCAAATCGCTCCATAGATCGGAGGTGCCGACAAACCCGACCGAGCCTTGCACCTCGGCTTGCGTGGTAATCACCATGCTGGTGTCGCCTTCACTGGCGTACCAGTAGTGGCCGTCACCATGTGCGATGTCGCCGGTGCCGGTGTTGGCGATGTGCGGGTTGACGACTAAGTGTGCGGTAATGTCATCGGCGAGCGCGGTAAACGTTACTCGCTGTAGTAGTGTGTTGTGTTGAGGGTCGGTGACGAGCTGTTTCTCAATTTTGTACTGCCCGTCTTTATCGGTATTGGTGATTTTATAGGCGAGCGATAGCGGACGCCCCTCGGCGTCGGTGTGTAAATACTCAATCTCAGTGGTAGTGGCGTCTTGCTCTAAGTCCACAAACCCCGGGCCGCTCACCACAAACTGCATGTCTTTAATTTGTGCCTCGTGAATCAGCCCGTACATGGTTTCGGTCACAATACCTTGGGCCAGCGAAAACCATACCTTAGACACTGCGCCGGTGGCGGCTTGGTCGCTGTACTCGCCGTTGTGGTACTGCTCGTAGCTGGTGCCGATGCCGGTTTTGCCCGAATAAGCCCAAGTGGGCGGCGCCCCGGGTGCGTTGGGGGCGACCGATACGGCTTCGTCATTTACCGGGTCGTGGCTGGAGGTATCGTTACACGCTGTAAGGGTCGCTACGGCGATGCTGCCAATTAGGCTGGGGAGTAATTTGCCAAGGGTCATGTTACATCTCTCTTATCATTTTAAGCCCGTCACTTAGCGGGGTCGTGCGGCGCAAAATAGGGCATTGACGTCCAAGATAATCGAGCCCAGAGGGAGCGGCAACCAAATACATACGTATTCATAGCCAATTTGCGCTGCATACGAATGCAGTGGCTTGCGCGTGTTCCAGCGGGTGAATTAGTCTTTTCTAGGCCTGTTATAGGTGAATTGACAATAACGAATGCCGGAGGCTCTTGTGAGCCCCACGGACCCGAACTTTTAGGATGTATCATGCAAAACACTCCTTGGTGGCGCGGCGCCATTATCTATCAGGTTTACCCCCGTTCATTGATGGACAGTAATGGTGACGGTGTGGGTGATATTGCCGGCATTATCGACAAGCTCGATTACATCGCAAGCCTGGGGGTGGATGCTATTTGGGTGTCGCCGTTTTTTCGCTCGCCCATGAAAGACTTTGGTTACGACATTAGCGATTACCGGGACGTCGACCCGCTGTTCGGCACGCTGGACGATATCGATCGTTTAATCGCCGAGGCACACAAACGTGACATTCGGCTGATTATCGATCAGGTGCTGAGCCATACCTCCGATCAGCACGCCTGGTTTCAGGAAAGCCGCGAATCAAAAGATAACCTCAAAGCCGATTGGTATGTGTGGGCCGACCCAAGTGAGGACGGCACGCCTCCCAATAACTGGCTGGCTATTTTTGGCGGCTGCGCGTGGGAGTGGGAGCCGCGCCGCGAGCAGTACTATCTGCACAACTTTTTAAAAAGCCAACCCGACCTCAATTTTCATAATCCCGATGTGCGCGCGGCAATTTTGGCCGAGGTGGAATTTTGGCTAAAGCGCGGCGTCGATGGTTTACGTTTGGATGCCATCAATTTTTGTTTTCACGATAAACAGCTGCGTAACAATCCGGCAAAACCTGCCGCTGAGCGCAAAGGCCGTGGCTTTAGCGAGGACAATCCTTACGCGTTTCAGCGCCACCTTTTTGATAACACCCAGCCCGAGAATCTTGAGTTTATGCAAGAGATTCGCTGCTTGATGGATCGGTATCCGGGCACGGTAACTCTGGGTGAAATCTCCTCGGAAGATTCTCTCGCCACCATGGCCGAATACACCCAAGGCGACAAGCGTTTGCATATGACTTACAGCTTTGAGCTGTTGTCGGAAGAGTTTTCGGCCGCGTACATTCGCCATACTGTCGAAACTTTAGAGCAAGGTCTGGGTGAAGGCTGGCCCTGCTGGGCGATTGGCAATCACGATGTGGCCCGTGTCCTTAGCCGCTGGGGGGGCGATAGCGCTTCGCCGGCACTGGCAAAAGTTCTCAACGCGATGTTGTTTTCATTGCGTGGCAGTATTTGCAGTTACCAAGGCGAAGAGTTGGGTTTAACTGAGGCGAATATCGACCAGCATCAGCTGCAAGACCCGTACGGTATTGCTTTTTGGCCACGGTTTAAGGGGCGCGATGGATGCCGCACGCCGATGCCCTGGAGTAACGGTGTGGCCGGTGGTTTTACCGATAGCTCACCTTGGTTACCTGTGCCGCAAGAACATTTGGCCCGCGCGGTATCGATTCAAGATGACGCGCCCGACTCGGTGCTGAATGCCTATCGGACTTTTACCGATTGGCGCAAACAGCAGCCTGCACTTTTGTGGGGTGATATTAAATTTTACGATTTAGGTGAGAACCTATTAGCGTTTACCCGCGCTACCTCTGAACAAACATTATTGGCGGTTTTTAATTTGTCGTCGCAATCAGTGAGTACAGAGTGCACTCGGGCGCTGTGTGACGAGGGCGAGATAACCCCTGTAAGTGGTCATGGGTTTTCGGGTCAGCTACAAGAGGATACATTGCTTTTAGCTCCATTCGACGCCTACTTCGCTGCGCTTACTCGTTAAACATCTAGGCTCGCTGTGCATAGCAGCGGGCCCTTCCCTTCTTCGGTTAATGCCGCACTATAATTTATTCTCCTGTCTAAAATACCTCGTCATAGCTTTTGACAAATAAGCGTTATTGCATACGTATTCATGTTGAACAAAAACTGAACTGTCCATAGTCTTGGATGATAGAGATAAAATCGCAGCCATAAATAATAACGAGGGCGCACATGAATATCTTCCTGAACCTTTCAGTAATTTCTCTTTTTATAGACAGCACTCACGCTGACGTTATTTTCCAGTGAACTTTATAAGGCGTTAATTTATCGCTTGATATGAGGCCGCCCGGCCTAGTTTTATCTGATGACTATTTTACAGATCGATATTAACGCCTAGTGAAGTTCTTTCGGGAAATTACGTGCCTAAAAAATACCTTTAACGGTATTTTTCCCGCAAGTTTATTTGAAAGTTTTTGCTCTGACGGTATTGAGCGTGTTCTTCCAATAATGGCGCCTGTTACAGCGCTAATAATAATGACTGGGTAGATTGCTATGATTTATAACAATCGCATAATCGCTAGTATGCAGCGCTGTTTTCGTTGTGGTCTTCTTTTTGCTGTTTCAAGTATGCTTGTGGCGGTTAGCGCTGAGGCGCAGCAGTGGGATAGTGCGTATCTGCGCGGTACCTCCAATAACTGGGGTGCTACCGCATTAACCTATGATGAAGATGTTCAGCTCTGGCAAACGACGCAAGTATTTGGCGACGATAATCCTCGATTTAAGATTTCACGTTTTGATAATTGGACCGAATCCTATCCACAAAACGACTATGTAGTGACATCGGGGGCGGGTCGCTACATTATTCGTTTTAATGATGTAACACACGAGATTAGCGTGGCAGATGCTGAGCCAGAGCCTGAAACGACAATAGCCGAACATTCCGTTTGTTTTGCGAATCCAAACAATTACAATCAGGGTTATGTTTATTTCTGGGATGCTCGTCCCGCCGCTTCAACGTTCCAGCTCAAGGCGTGGCCGGGCTATGAGCTAGCGGATAATAATGGTTACCTTTGTCTTGATTTGTCGCCATTGCTGCAAGCTGACTCACTTCCCGAATCAGTTAATGTTATTTTTCACAATAATGAAGGGGATCAAACAAGCGATCTATTGTTGACGGGGGATGCTTGCTTTTCTGGCAGTCAGTGGGTGAGCTTAGCCGATTGTGGCTTTACCGCATACATGCCCGCATTTGCTATTGACGCCGGTGACAACGTAACGACTGATGCCGGTAGCTCTGTGACGCTTAAAGCTACCGCCAACAATGGAGAAATCGCGAGTGTTGAGTGGACAAGCGATGTTTGGCCTGAGGTGATAAATGGCAATAATGTTGTATCGCCCATTTTATCATCCGCAGGAAGTTACACGGTTACCGCCACGGCCGTTTCAGAGAGCGATGAACTGGCCAGCGACAGTTTCTCATTGACAGTTAACCCCGCGCCCGATGTTGATCAAGTCAGCAGTAACAGTCTTTGCTTTACCAACCCTAACGATTTTCAGCAGCCTTATATTTACCTCTGGGGAGCAGTTCCCGATGGTGCCCTAACCGGGACGGCACCTTGGCCCGGCAATGCGATGACACAAACTGGCGATCATTATTGCTTTGATGTGACACCGCATTTGAGTGGTGAGATGCCGAGTACAGTCAATATCATTTTTAATGATGCCGGCAATCAACAGACAGAAGATTTAACCTACAGCGGGGATGCTTGCTACAGCGCTCAGGGCTGGCGCGATCTCGCCGATTGCGGGTTACATGTTGCGGGGGAGCTTCCTGTCGCCAATGCAGGTGAAGACCGGGTTATTACAGTAGGAGATGGTCTCGAACTGTCGGCCGCTGCATCCAGTGGACCCTATCAAGAGGCTCGCTGGAGTAGTGCGCAGTGGGCGGAAGATTTGTTTGGTGAGCAAGTAATGAGCCCCGCCTTCGAAGCGGTAGGAGTGTCTACTGTGACACTGACTCTAACCACCGCGGCAGGCAATACCGTTACGGACTCATTACAGGTCACGGTATTGGGCAGCGGGGATGTACCGGGGATGACTCAGCGACCGGTACTTGCGCAGCCGCATAACTTTCCCATCGTCGGTCGTGTTTCTCAGGGTAATTATCGCTTTGAGGTTGCCTATCCAAATCTGACTAATCAGTTTATGTCACCGGTTATGATTACGCCCGAAATGACCAGTGGCTTAATGTTTGTTGTCGATAAACCAGGCGTGGTTTATGCATTTCCGGATACGCCTGATGTAACGCCGGCGGATGTGGTAACTCTGTTGGATATATCGAGTCAGGTAAAAAATTATCACGAACAGGGTTTGCTGAGCATTGCTTTTGATCCCAGCTACGCCATTAACGGTTTTATTTACGGTTACTATATTAATGGCACTAACGACAATGAACGTGAGCCTAATGGTCAGTTTGGTGATGGTGTGTTACAGCGTTGGACTGTCGACGATCCTTACAACCCCACAGAAGTTTTAGCCGGGTCGAGTGTAGAGCTTCTTCGTATCGCGCAACCGGGTCCCGATCATAAAGGTGGCATGTTGCAGTTTAGCCCAGAAGATAATTACCTTTATCTAGGGGTGGGCGATGGTGCCTACGGTCATAGCGCTATGACTTCGTATGCGGAGGACCCGCGCACCAACAATAACGCTCAAGTGACGAGCAATTTACTTGGCTCGATGATTCGTATTAACCCTCTCGAGCAACCCGTGAACGGCAAGTACTACGATATACCCAGCGATAATCCTTTTGTAGGGGTGGCAGGCTTTCGCCCGGAGATTTGGTCCTACGGGCACCGCAACCCTTGGCGTTGGGCGTTTGATTCTGAAGCGCCTTATACCTTGTGGGAAACCGAGGTCGGTCAGGCGGGCTTTGAGGAAGTCAATCTAATTAAAAAAGGTAAAAATTACGGTTGGCCCGTATGTGAAGGTAGAGACAATCGCGGCAACTTAGGGGGTCACCCAGCTAAAAGTTGTAGCACAGATTTCGAGCCTCCACGGGAGGGCTATAACCATCCTGTCGGTCGCTCCATTATTGGCGGTATCGTCTATCGTGGCAATGCGTTGCCAGGGTTGAGTGGTCGATTTGTGTTTGGTGACTATGTTACCAAAAAGATTTGGGCGGTTGCCGATGGTGAAGACAAGGCACTCGTGAGTGACGCTTTTCCTGAGAATATCGCCTCATTTGGTACCGGTACTGATGGTGAGTCGTTATTGGTATCGACCTACGGTGTTGAGTACGGCGGCAACTCGACGATTTATCGTTTGCTAGATGATGATGCCGAGCGAGCGAGTATTCCCAAGCGGCTATCGGATACCGGGTTATTCTCAAGCTTGCAACCGTTAACACCACTTGATGGTGTGATTGAGTACGACGTTAACGTGCAAGGCTGGTTTGATGGTGCTCATGTTCGGCATTTTATGGTGGTACCCGAGGGTGAGGTTATTAACTTTTCGGCAACAGAGGATTGGGATCTTCCCGCCGGTTCAGTCTTGGTTAAACACAAAACGGTTAGTGCCAGTGATGGTGCTCAAGTGCCCTTTACCACGTCGGTTTTGTTTCGCCAAGAAACCGGAAACTGGCAGGCGGCCAATTATCGTTGGAATTCTGAACACAGTGAGGCGACGTTGGTGACCCAAACATCAACCGTTACCGACTCCGATGCCGAAGGCCGCGAGCGAGCTGTACAGGCTCCTGCTGATTGCGGCTCGTGCCACACTGGTAACGGCAGTCGCGACCCGTTGGCACTACATACCCGTCAGCTGAATCGCGATTTTGATTACGCTGGCATAACGGATAATCAGATCGATGCGTTTAACTATGTTGGCATGTTTGACTCGGTGATTGATGACGCCCGTAGTTTTACCGCGTTTAGCGCCTTGACTGATACCAATGCGAACCAAACGGCGCGAGCAAAGGCATATCTAGACACTAACTGCTCGCATTGTCACTCCAGTAGTTTTATGGATATGCGTTATGACACCCCACTGGCGCAGATGAAACTACTTAATGTACAGACCAGCGGTGGTAAATATCGCATCAAACCCTTTAGCCCTACTGATAGCTTGGTTCATATTTATCAGGTTAGCGATGGCAACCGGATGCCGAAAGGAACGCTCTACACGAATCCTTTAGCTGCTGCGTTCTTTAATGATTGGATTGCCGCTCCCAGAGCGGAGCAGGTAGCTCTTGACGTCAATGTGGCTGAGACCGTCAACCCAGGTGATACCGTTACGGCAAACGTTGCCGCCGTTTTTAACAATGGTTTTAACCATGCGGTGGAGGCCATCACTGCCGCCGTGACCAGTAACCCCGGTATTTTAACGGTGGAGTCGATTACTGGGAATGAAGTCATCCTGCGAGCAGAATCTGCAGGCGTAGCGAGTTTGACGGTTCAAGCGGGGGGCTACGATAGCTCGGTCAATATCGAGGTGGTCAACATCGATACCGCCCTGAGCGCTATCGCCATTTCACCCAACCCTCTCGCACTGACTGCAGAGCAGCAATTGGTAGTCTATGGAGTACGAACCGATGGTACCAAAGTGAATTTATTTGGCGAGGCGAGTTGGCACATCACTCGTGGCAATGATGTCGTCAGTGTGAATCAACAAGGCTTAGTGACCCGCTTAGCGAACGGAACGGCAACGGTGTCGGCACAAGTGGGTGATTTAACGGCGAGTGTCGATCTTGTCGAGGCGGAGCAAGGGATATCTCTACGCTACGATAACAGCGATAACTGGCCCGCGGTACACGCCTACCTGTGGATAACCGTGAATGGCGTCGATCAGCCTTTTGCTGATTGGCCTGGAGTCGCGATGACCAATGGTGGTGATGGTTGGTGGAGCTACCAGATCGATGCCGACTTATTGCCTGAAGACTCGGTGAATGTGGTTTTTAACAATGGCGGCAACGGTGAGCAAACCGCTGATATCGATAATATTACCCAGTCGTCTAGCTACAGCAATGGCCAATTGCAGCCATGGGATGACGACACTGAAAACAATGCCGAGATTGTTCGGCTGGCGGTTATTGGCGGCAGTACCGAAAATAATGAGCGAGATTTTTCGGTGGGAAGTGTGGTGACGGTAACCGCCGATGATGCGCCATTGGGTACTGAATTTACCGGCTGGCAGGGCGATGGCGCGGCATTTATTGTGGGGTCGGTTAGCGACCGTCGAGTACAGGTTTTAATTCCCGAGCACAATGTTTCTGTGCAGGCAGTGTTTGCCGGGCAGTCCGATAAGTATCAAGCGGGAAGAGATTTTTACGCCGCGCAATGCGCGACTTGTCACGGTGATGATGGTAATGGCGGGGTCGCGACTGCCATTAATAATTTAGGTGAGTCCTGGAACCAAAGCTTACTCGCCAATTATATCGCTGATTTTATGCCGATGGATAACGCGGCCAGTTGCAGCGGTACCAGCGAGAGCGACTGTGCTTTTGAAATCTCGAGGATGATTATTGCCGATGCCTGGGAGCAATCGGTTTGCAACGGTGCCGAGTGTGAGGGCAATGCTATTGATGCGCGTAACCTGCGCCTATTAACCAAAGAGGAGTATCTCAATAGCGTAAGAGACGTGTTTAATATTAACTTCTCGGCTGAGATCATGGATACCGTGCCGGCGGATGGGCGCTATAGAAACTTTACCACTGCATCATATTTGACCTCGGGTTACGATCGTACTCTGGGCTATCAAATGGTAGCCAAAGAACTCGCCGAACAAGCGATAACCCGCTATACCTTTCGCGGATTGGCTAACGGTTGCCAAGAAGCGCGTTGCGCCATTGAACGCTTTGGTAAGCGCTTGTTTCGTCGTCCACTCGAGAGCGGCGAGATCGACGCTTATCTCGCCTTGTTCAGCGATGAGGATGCCGGCCGCAGTGCGTTGCAAGCCATGTTGATGTCGCCGCATTTTATGTACCGCTCAGAGCTCGGGCAACTAAATGCAGAATCGGGGCTATACCAGCTGTCCGCTTATGAAGTGGTGACGTCTCTCACCTATACCTTTTGGGCCACTACGCCCGATACGGTACTGATGGATATGGCAGACGATGGCGACTTTGATATTAATAGCGCGTTGAGCTATGTGCTTGACGATGCCCGTGCCGAGCGCGGTTTACTTCGCTTTATCAAGGGGTGGCTTATTAACAACCAGTACCCATTCCCAGCGATTAATAACCCCGATTTAGTGGTGGCACTAAAAGAAGAAACTGTGCGCTTTGTGCTCGATAACATCGAATCAAATATGCCTTTCTCTGAGCTGCTGTTGGCGGAGTATACCCAGGCGAATGATTTGGTGGCTGACCATTATGGTCTCGCCGGGGAGACAACCGAAGGTTGGGGGATGCGCCGTTACGCTAACGATGATCCGCGCACCGGCGCGGGTTTATTGGGGCACGCTAGCTTTTTAGCTTCGCGTACTAATACGGTGAATCCGTCGCCCATTAAGCGCGGGGTGTTTGTGCGGGAGATGCTCATGTGCCAAGAGTTTCCACCTCCGGCCGCGGCCAACTTTGATGTTCAGTTTGAAGATGACGACAGTAACCGTGAGGCGACGGCGCGTCACACCCAAGAGCCCGCCTGCCGCGCCTGCCACCAGTTTATCGATGGTGTGGGCTTTGGCTTTGAGCGCTATGACAGTCAGGGTTTGTATCGGGTCATCGAAACTCTGGGCAATGGTGAAACCCAAGAGATTGACGCTAGTGGTGCGATAAAGAGCTTGTACTCTCCCGAGACCGTTATGGACCCGGACAGCGAGGCGGTACCGTATCATTCTATCGCCGAGTTGGCCGCGTTAATCGCCGGCAGCGGGCAGGGCGAGGCTTGTTTTGCGCGGCAGTTTTATCGCTATTTTGTGGGGCGTGAAGAAAACGAACTGAGCGACGAAATTATTATTCGCTCGTACAGTCAGGATCTTCGAAACGGGGGCGGCATGCGCGACATGCTGAAAGATTTGGTGTTATCCGATAGTTTCACTCAGCGCCGCTAAGCGATAGGAGAATTATCATGACAACAGTAACGAACCGATCACGGCGGAAGCTATTGCTTAATATGGCGCGTACTGGCGCGCTACTGCCCTTTGCTGGACAAATGTTGGGGCAAAACGTCTACGCCCAAACCGGTAGGGCCCAGCGTGTTTTGTTTTTGTACTACCCCAACGGGGTAGTGCCATACAACTGGCGGCCGGCGCAATTTGACGGCGGCATTGGCGGCTCGCAAGAGTTGAGTTTTGGTTTGGGGCCTCTGGCTAACTGGCACGATCGCCTGATTGTGTTAAAAAACTTAACGCTGGATATCGGCTCGGGCGCCGGTGCGCACTACAACGATATGCGTGGTATTTTAACGGGTAATAAAGATATTAGCGCCTCCAGCGCTAGCATTGATCATTTAATTGCCGAGCAGCTCGGGAGTGAGAGTGTGCTGAGCCTCGGCGTGCGCACCGGATCTAAGTCGGACATTATGATTTCTAAGCCACGTAATGTGGGTACCACTGAGCGACCGATTCCCAATAACGATCCGCGCGATGTGGCGGCGAAGCTGGCGCTGGGTATTGGTGATGTGGATAGCCCGCAGTCCGATGAGATGCGCCGTATCTATGAGGCCATTTTGGACGATTTTGACTCGCTGGCAAATGCCACGCTTGATACCGCGCGCCGGAGTAAACTTGCCATTCATGAAAACGCGTTAAAGCGATTAAAAGATCAGTCGGGCGTGCAAGTCGGTGAATGCGCGTTTAGTACAGATGTTTTATCGGACCCCTACGCCAATTCTACGCAAGCGTTGAGTCAAACCGAATGGCAAATGTTTCCGCATTTATGCCGCGCGCAGATTGATAATATTGTCGGTGCGTTTTCCTGTGGTTTACATCGGGTAGCAACATTGCAGCTATCCAAAGGCGATGAAAATGGCAATCTGGTTAACTACTCGTACGACGAGTGTTGGCAAATGGCGCAGCAAGCGCTCGATCAGGGAATTAAGCCCAGTCAGAACGGTGATCCGGTAACGCCAATGACGCGCTGGTACAACGAGTTCGCCAGCCACAGTGCTTCCCACCGGCCAGGCGATGTTCCCCATACCGCACAGGTGCGATGGTATCATTCCTTGCTGGCCTATACTTTGGAGCAGCTGAACCATAAAGGGTTGCTGGACGATACCTTAGTGGTGATGTTCTCTGAGGTGGGAGATGGTTCTCAACACGGGGGCGCGGCAGGCTCGGTCACTTTAGCCGGGGGGGCCGGTGGCGCGCTCAATACCGGGCGGATTATCCACTGTGGCAACGGCAGTAATGCAGACCCTCAACGTATCTGGGGGACTCACCAATTGTTTGGCGATCTTGCCCGCTTGATGGGGGTAAATTCTTTGCCAGAAGCGCACTGGAGCGGAGGTGTAGTGTGACGAAGGTGCATACGTATTCAGTCGGTGCGGGGCTTTGTATACGTATGCATAACATTGTAACCGGGCATTAAGCTGACTACTCTAAAGCTCTGCATTCGTTCCGGTGAATGTGACAGAGATACATGGGCTCTCTTCTTTGTATTGTGTTGGCGCGGCTTTGGCCGCGCCTTTTTTTGTCTGTCATTTAATCTTGCTTATCATCTTCGCTATCGCGGCGCCGTTGCGCTCGCGGATGAGCGCTGTCGTACACTTTTGCCAAATGTTGAAAGTCCAAGTGAGTGTAAACCTGAGTGGTTGAGATGTTGGCGTGGCCTAGCAGTTCTTGCACCAGACGTAAATCCGAGCTGGACTCGAGCATATGGCTGGCAAATGAATGGCGCAACATGTGTGGGTGTACGGGCTGACCTACGCCTTGGCGCAAACTGATTTGCTCAAGCCGCGCTTGCACACTGCGGTGGCTAATACGGCTGCCTCTTTTGCTGACAAACAGTGCTTGCTCGCTGGCGTTAGCGTGTAAATCCCGGACGCTTAAATAACGTTTAACGGCGGCGATGGCAAAACGCCCTACGGGCAGCTCGCGCTGCTTATTACCTTTACCGGTCACCCGGATACTGGCGCCAGCCAAATCGATATCGTGTATGTTACTGCCCACCAGCTCGGCTAAACGCAAGCCCGACGAGTACATTAGCTCGACCATGGCACCGTCGCGCAGGCTGATAAAATCGTCGCCGTCCAGTTGCACAAATTGACCGGCTTGATCCACGTCTAACGTTTTGGGCAATTTTTTGGGTGATTTGGGTGCCTGTAGGCCCTCGGCGGGATTGGCGTCCGTCCAGCCGCGCTTTATGGCGAAGCGAAAAAAGCTGCGCAGCGCCGATAACCAGCGCGCTAAGGTTTTGCCGCCGCTGCCGGTGCGGTGTTGCTG
Organism: uncultured Gilvimarinus sp.; assembly: GCF_963972205.1. Taxonomy (NCBI): domain Bacteria; kingdom Pseudomonadati; phylum Pseudomonadota; class Gammaproteobacteria; order Cellvibrionales; family Cellvibrionaceae; genus Gilvimarinus; species uncultured Gilvimarinus sp. The sequence goes on from NZ_CAXAUC010000007.1 coordinate 30,136, forward strand.
GGCGAGCAGCAGGCGCAGCTCTTGGTGATTGATGGCGCTAAAGTTGTTTAGGCCGCGGGTTTCGGCGTATTGCTGCAGCTTGCGCAAGTCGCGCCGGTAGGCGTCTAGGGTGCGGGCAGAGAGTTGCTTTTCTACCCGCAGGTATTGTGTAAAGGCCTCGACTTCAGACTCTAGTGGCAGTGCTTCAGATGTGAGCATAAGCCGTCTCTTTGATGGCGCCGCAGGTTATGTTTTGCGTCGTTTTATTGTGGCAAATAGCGCGGCAGTAAGCGGTTGAGTACCTCGGCAATATAGGCTAAAAACAAGGTGCCCATGCTGGAGCGATAGTACTTAGGGTCGCGGTTGCCGATGACCAGCAGGCCAAAGGTTTGGCCGTTGCTGAGCGGTACGGTTGCCGCCGAGCCCACCTGCATGGCGGCGTCGCCAAACAGATATGCTTTTTCTTTGTCGCCCAGCTTGCCGCAAAACGAGCGATTACTTTTTAACAGTGCGCCAATGTTATCGCGGGCTTCTTTTAAGCTAACCACGCGCGCCTGTGAGCCTCCGATGCTAGCGGTGTCGCCAAACAGCAAGGTGCGGGTAAAGTGGATACCAAACTCTTTGTCAAAGCTGTAGTGCAGCGCGTCGATAATGTCGCCTAAGTCGCGCCCCTCTAGTAGCTCTAAGATCAGCCGTTTGGTTTTATCAAACAGGCGATCGTTGTCGCGGGCGTTATCGAGTAAATGGCTTAAGCGGTGGCGCATATCCATGTTGCGATCGCGCAGCACCGCCACTTGGCGCTCGACGAGGGAGATGGCGGTACCACTGTCGTGGGGCAGTTCGATCTCGGCCAGCAGGGCCGGGTGATCAGAAAAAAACTGCGGGTGCGCCATCAGGTAGCGAACCACGTCTGAGGCGCTTGGCATGGGAGGCGTGTTGTCGCTGTTGTCCGTCATATTAAATTTTGACCTGTCCGTGAAATACACTGGTCGCGGGGCCGGTCATAATGACCGGTTGGCCTTCTCCGGCCCACTGAATGTTTAGGTGACCGCCGGGCAGCTCGACATCGACGTTGTCATCTAATATGCCCCGCAGCCGGCCGGCGACGACGGCGGCACAAGCGCCAGTGCCACAGGCGAGGGTTTCGCCCGCGCCGCGCTCGTAAACGCGCAGTTTGATGGCGCCCGAGTTTATTACTTGCATAAAGCCGGCGTTAACCCGGCGGGGAAAACGCGGATGAGACTCTATTTGCGGGCCCAGGCTCTCTACCGGTGCGCTGTCGACGTCATCGACTACGTATACCGCGTGGGGGTTGCCCATGGAAACTGCCGATACACTGATGTCGTGATCGCCCACCGTAAGAGGGTAAACCACCGCGCGATTGTCGGCGGTAAATGGGATCTCGGCAGGCTCCAGCACTGGCACGCCCATGTCGACGCTGACGTTGTCATTTTCATCGACGGTGAGCACCATAACGCCCGAAGCGGTTTGCACCCGAATAACATTTTTCCCGGTCAGGCGGCGATCGCGCACAAAGCGGGCAAAGCAGCGCGCGCCGTTGCCGCAGTTTTCGACTTCGGTGCCGTCGGCGTTAAAGATGCGATAGCAAAAATCCACATCGGGTGAGGTGGGCACTTCGACCAGCAGCAGTTGATCACAACCGATACCAAAGTTGCGGTCGGCCAGCGCTCGCACCTTGTCGGCGCTAAGGCGTATTTTCTGGCTGATGCCGTCGATGACAACAAAGTCGTTGCCAAGGCCGTGCATTTTAGTAAACCGCAATCGCATAGGGGTTCCTGATGCTGACTTCTTAAATGATAGACCAACCATATTATCGTAATTGGCCGGTCTTTGCCCATGCCGCGCTATTGCTCGACGATATGCTCGCCGCGAATCATATCGACAAAGCTCTCGCGCTCGCGGATCACGTGGACTTGGTCGCCGTCCACCAAGATCTCCACCGCGCGGGCGCGAGTGTTGTAGTTCGAGCTCATGGTAAAGCCGTAGGCGCCAGCGGACATCACCGCGAGGTAATCGCCGGGGGCGAGGGCTAAATCGCGATCTTTGCCTAAAAAGTCGCCGGTTTCGCATACCGGACCGACTAAGTCCCAACGCTTGGCCTGGGCTTTAGAGGGCGCCAGTTGGCGAATGTCTTGCCAGGCTTGGTACAGAGCCGGGCGGATATTGTCGTTCATGGCGGCGTCGATAATGGCAAAGTTGTGCGCCTCGGTGGGCTTTAGGTAGAGCACTTTGGTCAGCAATACCCCGGCATTGGCGGCAATCGAGCGGCCCGGCTCAAACATCAGCGCCAGTTCGCGGTCACCGATTTTGGCTTTAATGGCCGCCATATAAGTCGCCACCTCGGGTGGCTGCTCGTCGCGGTAGGTGACGCCCAGGCCGCCGCCCAAATCTAAGTGGCTAATCTGAATGCCATCGGCGCTGAGGTTATCCACCAGCACCAGTAACCGGTCGAGGGCATCCAAAAACGGGTCCAGCTCGGTTAACTGCGAGCCGATATGGCAGTCGATGCCCTGGATATCAATGTTGGGCAGCTCGGCCGCGCGGCGATATACCTCGGGGGCGCGGTTAATATCGATGCCAAACTTGTTCTCTTTGAGCCCGGTGGAGATATACGGGTGGGTTTTGGCGTCCACGTCCGGGTTAACACGCAGGGATACCCGTGCGATTTGGCTCTTCTCTGCGGCGACCTGGCTTAGCAGCTCTAGCTCGGCCTCGGACTCGACATTAAAGCAGTGAATGCCCACCGCCAGTGCTTTGGCCATCTCGGCGGCGGTTTTACCCACGCCCGAGAAGACAATGCGCTTGGGGTCGCCGCCGGCGGTCAGTACCCGCTCTAGCTCGCCTCCCGAGACGATATCAAAGCCGGCGCCTAAGCGTGCCAACAGGTTGAGTAGGGCGATATTAGAGCTGGCTTTTACGGCGTAGCAAATCATGCCGGGGTGCTGGCCCAGCGCCTGGGCATAGGCTAAGTAGTGCTGGGTAAAGGCCGCGCGGCTATAAACGTACGCAGGGGTGCCATATTGCTCGGCGATGTCGCTTAAACGCACATCCTCAGCGTACAGCTCTGCGCTGCGCTCGGTAAAAAAAGACATAAGATTCTCTCTTGGACTAATCTGCCGGTGTGGATTCTGATGGGGCGGAATCTTCAGCGGGCAAGTACAGCGGGCCCTGCTGGCCACAGCCGGTACACAGGCAAATCAGGGCGGTGGCGCATAAAAGCCGTAGATAGGTCATAAACTCGTCACAGGTTGTGGGCGAACAAAACGGCTAGTATAACCGCCGACTCAGGCGGGAACAATTATACGAATCGGTTGCGGTTATACTCTGGTATACATTCTTTGCATTTCCTTTCTTGCGACGAATTATACGACATTGTACAACAGGGACTCCGGCAGCTTGCACCTTTACTATCTATCCCAATAATCGGGTGTTCGACAGCGCGGCCTACAGGATGAACGTTTTGAACCAAACTATAATAGAGCTGGAAAACCTGCGTAAAGAGTACCGCAGCGGTGAGATATCCGTGGCGGCGCTACAGGGCGTGAGCTTTGCGATCGCCGAAAACGAATTTATTGCCATCATGGGGCCCTCGGGCTCGGGCAAGTCCACCCTGATGAATATTCTCGGTTGCCTCGATCAGCCCAGTTCCGGTCGCTATCATCTGGGCGGGCGCGAGGTCAGCACCATGAGCGATGACGAGCTGGCCGCGGTGCGCAACCGCGATATCGGCTTTGTGTTTCAGTCGTTTCACCTGTTGCCGCGGCTTAATATCGTGCGCAACGTGATGTTGCCGCTGAAATATTCCGACATTGACCCGGCCGATGCGCGCCAGCGCGCCCGCGATATGTTGGCGCGGGTCAACCTTGAAAACCGTCTAGAGCATGTGCCCAACGAGCTGTCCGGTGGCCAGCGCCAGCGGGTGGCTATTGCCCGGGCCTTGGTGAACCGCCCAAAAATTATCTTTGCAGATGAGCCCACCGGTAACCTCGACAGTAAAACCTCAGTTGAAATTATGGAGTTGTTCTCGGAGCTACACCGCGCCGGGCAAACCATCATCTTGGTCACCCACGAGCCCGAAATTGCCGAGTACGCGCAAAAGGTTATTCATATGCGCGATGGACAAATAGAAAAGGTAGAAATCAATGCGTCTCGCACTGTGTAGTTTGTTGCTGGCACTGCTGAGTTTGCCAGCGCTAGCCGAGCCTTTGTTGTTAAGCGGCGAGGTAGCCGCGCGGGACTCGCAAATGTTTGTTGCACCGGAAACCGACGAATGGATAGTACAAATTGCCTGGATGGTGGAAGAGGGTACCCGGGTAGAGCCGGGCGATGCCGTGGTGCAATACGATTCTGCCAGTGTTGCCGCCAACCTGGAGCAACTAGAAGAGGGCCTGCGCAAGGTAAGAGCCGAGAGCCGGCGCAATGACTTAATACAAGATTTAGAGCTGAGAGAGGCGCAGCACTTATATGACGTGGCGGTTTTAAACTTAAAAAAAGCCAAGTTCGATGCCGGTATTCCCAGTGAGCTGTTAAGTGAGTTGCAGTACGAGCAATATCAGTTGGCGCTCACTCAAGCCATAAATGATGAGGTGGAAACCCGCAAAGCGTTGGCCGTAAAAAAAGAAGATGTTGTCGCTGAAAAACAGCGCAGCCAAGTGGAGATTGCCGGCGCTAAAAATGAGCTGCGCCGGGTGCAGTTAATGCTTGATAGTATGACGCAATACAGCGCGCGATCGGGCACCGCTATGTACGTCGATCACCCTTGGACCCGCAATAAAATTCGCCAGGGTGATTCGGTCGAGCGCGGCTTTAGTGTGCTGGAGATCCCCTCCACCGACGACTTGCATGTGCGTGCTTGGCTGAATGAGGTGGACATTGCCCAAGTCCATGAGGCACAACAGGTCAGTATCGGTTTTGATGCCCGCCCGACACTCCAGGTAGCCGGTGTTATTGAGCGTATTGGCAAGCAAGCCGAACCGAAAAACCACTGGGGCGATTCAGGTTATATCGATGTCGATATTCGCTTTGACAATAAAAAATCATTGGGATTGTTGCCCGGTATGAGTGTATTAGTGGAAGTTAGCCCGGAGGGCTCGCCATGACTTTTGCCCGAGTATTTACGGTTGCTGTACTGGCGGTATGGCTAAGCGCCTGTGGTGGCAGCGATGAGCCGACGCTAACCGTCAGTAAATCGGATATTCCGTTGGCGATTCAAACCACTGGCGAGTTGGCGTCGGCGCGCACCATCGAGATCGGCCCACCCAAAGTAAAATACACTTGGCAATATAAGCTTTCTTATTTAATACCTGAGGGCACGTGGGTAAAAAAGGGCGACCGTATTATGGCCTTTGACGCGCAACAGCAGCACTCGCGTTTGCGCGATTTGCAAAACGCGTTAGCCACGGAGCAACAGCGCTTAGAGAGCCAAGCATTGGACAATAAGCAAGAGCGAGAACAGTTAGAGCTGGATTTGGCCGAAGCCAAAATGGAGCTGGAAAAAGCCACCCTTAAATCGAGTAACGTCGATGATTTGATGGCGCGTTTAGAAGTCGAGAAGTTACGTATTGATCGTCATATTGCCGAGCTGAACTATGACATGGTGGATTTTCGTCGCGCCAACCGTATCAGCCAAATGGCGGTCGACCGCGAAATTACTGAAAGCGAAGTGTCGCGCTTAACCTCGGAGGTAAATGAACAGCAGGACGCCATCGAAGAGATGCAAATTCAAGCGCCGCGCCCTGGTATTGTGGTTTACAAGCCTAACAACGAAGGCGATAAGCCCGCTGAAGGCGATCAGTTTTCGGTGATTCAAAAAGTGATTGAGCTACCTGATTTAGAGAGCTTAATTATCGAAACCACCGTCGACGAACAGATTGCCCACAAAGTTAGCGCCGGTGACCGGGTAGAAATTAAGTTAGATGCAGTACCCGAACGCACGTTTACCGGCAAGGTGGATTCGCTGGGGCGAATTGTGCGTTTGAAGTCGCGCCGCGAGCCCAGCAAAGTGTTTGATGCTGTCGTCCGTATTGATAACCCCGACACCGATGCGATGCGGCCGGGGATGGCAGCACGCTTGTCGATCGTGCAGCGCATTGAGCCAAATGCCGTGGCACTGCCCCAACAAGCGTTAATGTATCGGGACGATAAAGCCTATGTGCGTGTAAAAAGCTTAACCGGCGAGCGCCAACAAGAGGTGAAAGTAGCGGCGCGGCAAGCTGGCGAGGCGATTATTACCGAGGGTTTGAATAATGGTGACGAGGTGATGCTGTGAGTTGGCGCTGTAAGTTAACGCGGGCGGTAGCACCCGGTGTGGCGATGATTTTTTTAACGGGGCTGATGGCCTGCTCCAGCGAGCAAGAGTCGACGACCTTAACCATGGTTGTCGCTCCTAAGCCTTTTGAGTTTAGCGTGCCGGCCAAGGGCGAGTTAATCTCGGCCGAAGAGGTGACCATCAACGCCCCGTCGGGTAACCGGGGCCGGTTAACCTTGGCGTGGATGAAAGAGGAGAACAGCCGGGTTAGCGCCGGCGACGTCGTGGCTCGCTTTGATGGCACTGAGCACGAGCTTGAAAAACAGCGCGCCGAACTTGAGCTTGCCAAAAATTCATTATCGCGCGATGTAACCTCGCGCGGCTTGGGACAGAACCAGTTTGCCATTGTTCAGCAAGCCGGTGAGGTCGCGCAAGAGAAGGCGATGGTCGAGCGCTTTAGTGTGGACGATTTAACCGTCTACTCAAAGAATGAAATCATCGACCAATTGTTAAGCAAAGATTATTTGGCCGCGCAACAGGATTATCTCGACTGGCGCCAAAGCTCGCAAAAAACGCAGGGCGAGGCGCAGCTACAATTGTTAAGCCTTGAGGGCAAAAACTACCAAGATAAAATAAAACTGCGTCAGGGGGCACTGGAGCACCTAGAAGTGCTGGCACCGGTTGGTGGTATTTTGATTCACGCCAAAAACTGGCGTGGAGAAAAAGTCCGCGCCGGCCAAACATTATGGCCCGGCTCTAAGTTGAGCTCGATTCCGAGTTTAGAAAAACTACAAGCACGCCTTTATGTACTCGAGACCGAGGCCGCCGGAATTGAGATTGGTCAAAACGCCGAGATTTTATTGGACGCCTACGCCGATAGACCGCTCACCGGTAAAGTGGTGGCGCTGGCTAACATTGCCGCGCCACGGGACACCCGCAGCCCCACCAAATATTTTGAGGTGATCGTAGCACTGGATCAGTCCGACCCGAGTTTTATGCGCCCGGGGCAAAAGCTTGAAGGCGACGTTAGGGTTGCGCATAAAGATAATGCGTTGAGCATCCCCAACCAAGCCGTATTTAAAGATGAACATGAATCCTGGGTTTATGTAAAGCGCGGCGGCGGGTTTGCCCGTCAGGTTATCAAAACGGGCTTGCGCAGCCTCACCCAAACTGAAGTGGTCGCGGGAATAACCGCTGGTGATGAAGTGGCGTTACTGAAGCCCGCGGGAGAAACCTTGTGAAGAAATTAAAAGAAAGCTTCTTAGAAGCATTAGAGCAGCTGTGGTTTCACCGTTTGCGCACCTTTTTAACCTTGCTGGGCATGATCTTTGGGGTGGGGGCCGTTATTGCCATGGTCAGCGTCGGTGAGGGCGCCGAAAAAGAAGCCCTGCAGTTGATCGAATCTATGGGGCTGCGCAATGTGTTGGTTGAAGAAAAGTCTATTTATGGCGAGCGCTTGCGCGATGTGCGTAAGCACTCGGTGGGGCTATCGCTGCAAGATGTGCGCGCCAGTATGGAGACGCTGCCCTTTGCGCTTAACTACAGTGCCGAGAAAAAAATCGAGGTGTACGCGCTGTTTAGCCGCAATGCTGACAGCGACAGTGAGGTCTTAGGCGTGACACCAAGCTTAAGTGAGTTGGGCAGTTTGCAGGTGGATCGCGGCCGTTGGCTAACGGATGACGACAACCGCTATTATCGTCAGGTGGTGGTGATCGGTACTGCGGTGGCTAATCAATTGTTTCCCCGTGGCGATGCTGTCGGGCAGACCCTTAAAATTAACCATCTGTGGCTGGAGGTGGTGGGGGTACTGAAAAGCAAAAACCTGAGTAAAGATAATTTTCAGGGCGTGCAGTTGTCCGGTGAAAATAACCGTATTTATATGCCCCTTGAGACGGCCTTAAAGCGTTTTGACTTTCGCGATATGGCCTCGGAGATCGATGCATTTAGGGTTGAGTTAAGCCCCGGCATTAGCCCTCAGGTGGCCGCTAAAAACCTCGGCCATTTGCTTGACCGGCGGCACGGCCAAGAGCAGGACTACAATATTGTGGTGCCCGCCGAGCTGCTTAATCAGCACGAGCAAACCCAGCGCATCTTTAACATTATTATGTCCTGTGTGGCGGGAATTTCGCTGCTGGTGGGTGGTATCGGCATTATGAATATTATGCTGGCGACGGTGCTGGAGCGCACCAATGAGATTGGCCTACTGCGTGCCATTGGCGCCACTGAAAAAAACGTGCGCGACCAGTTTATTATCGAGAGTGTCACCATCGCCGGTATTGGTGGCTTGCTGGGCATTGTGCTCGGCTTTAGCTTGGCGGCGGTGATCTCGACTTTTGCCGGCTGGCCTGTAGCCTGGTCGTTAAATGCGGTGGTGGTCGCGGTGTTGTTTTGTACCGCCACAGGTTTGATTTTTGGTATTTATCCGGCGATTAAAGCCTCACAGCTCGACCCGATCACAGCGTTGCAGCACGATTAAACCTGTGCGCCGGCCAAGTGCCGGCGCACCTCCTACCTTTTTGCGCTGATCTTCTATCGCCGGATTTTGCAAACTCTACCGGTTCGCGTCGTAATTTACAGAGCGCGTGCTCGCTAGCTGCGCGCGAGGCCGTGTGTTGCGGGGCTGCGGCGATGGCGTTGTTCTTGCAATATCCTATAGTTCTAACAACTAGACTGATAAATTCAACATATATTTAGGGTTGTGGGGATGATGGGATTTAATCGTTTTTTTACCTGGCTGGGCAGTCGTGAATTAACCGTAATGTGCGTCGTGTTTGCATTGCTGGCATCAATATGGGTGTTTGCCGAGATCGCCGACGAGGTGACCGATGGCGAAACACACGAGTTTGATCGCAGCGTATTGTTGATGATGCGCACTGCCGACGATGTCTCCGATCCTATTGGGCCCGGCTGGGTCGAAGAGATGGGACGTGATATCACCGCACTGGGGGGCAATGTGATATTGACGCTATTAACGTTGCTGGTGATGGGGTACCTCGTCTTGTGCCAGCGCCGCCGGTTAGCGTTAGTGGTGTTGGTGGCATCACTGGGCTCGCTGGGCGCTAACACCCTGCTTAAAGATTCCTATGAGCGCGACCGACCGGATTTAGTCCCCCACGGGGCCGAGGTGTATACCGCGAGCTTTCCTAGCGGTCACTCTATGGTGGCGGCCGCGACTTACTTAACCTTGGGGGCGCTGCTGGCTCGGGCCGAAAAGCGCCGTCGTTTAAAGGCGTATTATTTGGTCGCCGCGCTGACGATTACGTTGCTGGTGGGGGTTAGCCGGGTGTATCTCGGTGTGCACTGGCCTACAGATGTTCTTGCTGGCTGGACGGCGGGGGCTGGTTGGGCCCTAGCGTGTTGGTTGCTGGCCGGTTGGTTACAGCGCCGTGGCCAAGTCGAGCCAGAATCGAACAACCCTAGTGCTTTAGCGTCAGCTGATGAGGCGGCTAAGTAATGTGCCGCCACCTTCTTGGATTTAATCAAAACGTAAAGGATTTTAAATGAGTACACCCCTAGTTATTTTGGCCAATGTTTCCGCCATCGGCGTACTCGCACGCATGGGGTACACCGCACGCGCTCTGGTTTATTTAATGGTTGGCTCGCTCGCGGTTATGACGGCGATTGGGGTGGGAGGCGAAACCACCAACAGCCGTGGCGCTGTGCGTGAAATTGCGCAACAACCTTTTGGTCAATTTTTGTTGGTATTGCTGGTGGCGGGCTTGCTGGGCTACGTTATTTGGCGCACGACTCAAGCGTTGACCGATACCGATGATCACGGCACCTCGGTTAAAGGCCTGGGCGTGCGCGCGGGGTTACTTATTAGCGCAATTACCCACGGAACCTTAGCGCTGTTTACGGCAAAGCTGGTGTGGTCTGGCTCTGACGATAGCAGCGGACAACCGACGTGGCTGTCGTCCGACCCGGGGCTCTGGCTACTGGCGGCGATCGGCGCGGGAATGGCGGTTGCGGGCGTGGCACACATGGTAAAAGGCTGGAAGGTTGGCTATGAGAAGTTTATGCGTTTGCCGCCCTCGCAAATTGTCTGGATGCGGCCGCTGTGTCGTTTTGGTTTAGTGGCGCGCGGTGCGGTGCTAATTTTGATTGGCGCTATTCTCGCGCGTTCCGCTATCATGGCCCGCAGCTCTGAGGTGAAAGGCATCGCCGATGCGTTGAACACTTTGCGCGACAACCCCTACGGCGCCTGGATGCTAGGTATCGTAGCGGCAGGACTCTTTGCGTTTGGGTGTTATAGTTTGCTAGAGGCGATATTCCGCCGCATTGATAGCAATGACGAATAAGGTTGATATGAAAGCCCCGCAGATACGTAACGCTCTACTGATTATTAACCCTAAGGCGCGCCAGGGCGCCGAGGCGCAGTTGGATGACGGGTTAGCGCGGTTAGAGCAGGCGGGTATCAGCGTCGAGCGGTTAGCCTCCCAAGGGCCAGAGCAAAGCTGCCAAGCGGTGCGCGAACGCAAAGATAATTTGGACTTAGTCATCGTCGGCGGTGGGGACGGAACGATTAGTTCTATGGCCAGCACCTTGTACCAATGCGACTTACCCCTGGCCGTGTTACCACTGGGCACCGCAAACGATTTAGCTCGCTCGCTGGGCTTGACCGGAGCACTTGACGAGGCCTTTGACGTTATCGTCGCTGGGCAGCGTCAGCGTATTGATTTAGGTGTAGTGAACAAACATTATTTTTTTAACGTCGCGCACCTCGGGCTCGGGGTTCAGGTTTCCGAAGAGCTTACCGACGAGGTAAAAAAGCACTGGGGCGTGTTGAGTTATCTAAAAGCGTTTTTTGCGGCACTGGCCCGTGTTAAACAGTTTAAAGCCAATATGTCGGTCGATGGTGTGCATTACCGCCAGCGCTCTATTCAGATGGCGATTGGCAACGGCCGCTATTACGGCGGTGGCAATGTGGTGGATGAAAAGACCCGCATTGATGATGGCAAGCTGTCACTGTACAGCTTGCGCCCGCAAACCGTGTGGGAGCTATTAACCTTGGCGCCGCTGTTGCGCGACGGCCGGCAGCGTTACAATAAACGTGTATTTAATGTGCAAGCCGAACGCATAGAGATTACCACTGGCCGTAAACATATGGCGATCCACGCGGATGGTGAGCCGGTGGCGCAAACCCCCGCGCATTTTAGTGTGGTACCACAGGCCTTAGAGGTTCTGGTGCCAGCGTTTACAGAGACTGACTTGCCCGAATAATGGTTACTTATTTACAAAAGGATGCCCGCTCATGAGTGTATTGCGCAATGATTTACAAGTCGCACTAAACGATTTACATGTGGCCTTAATGGAAAGCGCCGATCACTACCGTTATGCCGCCGAGTTTGTCAGTGACGCGTTAACGGGCGAACTATTTGAAACCCTTGCTGAGGCGCGCGATCTACTTGCCGACGAAGCCGAAGAGGCCATACGCGATAGCGGCGATCTACCCTCTGTCCCCGATGTTGATCGCGAAACCGGTGAGCAACTGCTGCAGCGCCTAGAGGCGGTATTTTCGGCGGACGAGGCGGCCGATGTTATGGCGCAACGGCTAGAGGGAGAGGCTCAGTTTGAAGAGCTTCTGAATACCCCTGGGATAAAAGCAATTGACAAGGATTACCCCACACTGCGCCGCGCTTGCTTGCAAAGTATTGAGGTGGCCAGAGAAAAACTTAATGGCTCAGCGCCCTCTTAGTGTCTTTTTCTGGCGTTTACGGTGTATAGCGCCGCTACATTTAACGTTTAGCCTCTAGTTTATTGCCGAGATCAGTATGTTGCGTTTGTGTACGTTATGCCATGAAATCTAAAGTTAGTCGGCTCGATCGTTTTATTAGTCAGAATAGTAATTTCTCAATTTCAGACGTGCGGTTGTTAATTGCGCAGCAGCGAATTTTTTTAGATGGCTGTGCGGCGTGCTCAATCCAGCAAAAGGTAACGCAATTCACTCGTGTGGTACTGGATGGTTGTTTTCTGCAAAATAACCAGCCGGTTTATCTTATGCTACATAAACCCCAAGGGGTCGTTAGCGCCACCCAAGATGCCAAGCATAAAACCCTGCTGGATCTTATTCATCATCCTCAGAAGCACGAACTGCACATTGTGGGACGCCTGGATTTTAATACCACAGGAGTTGTGTTATTGACTAACGACGGCGCCTGGTCACGCAAGATAAGTTTGCCCGAGACAAAACTGAGTAAAACGTATGAAGTTACCTTAGCCCAACCCCTGAATGATAAATATATTGCAGCGTTTAAAGACGGCATCTATTTTAATTATGAAAAAATCACCACTCAACCGGCATCGTTAGAAATCTTAAGTGAATACACAGCAAGACTTTCGTTGACCGAGGGAAAGTATCATCAGGTAAAGCGGATGTTTGGTTTTTTTCAAAACGAGGTGGTGGCGCTGCATCGAACTTCTGTCGGAAATCTCGCTCTCGGCGATCTTAAGCCAGGCGGCAGTCGTGTACTAACTGAAAAAGAACTCGACGAGCTGTGGGCTTAAGTGCACATTGGTAAAAAACAATGTGCACTTGCTGGTGTTTTGCTCAGCATTAAGCAAGCGTCGACGATACCATGAGGCAATATGGCTTCATGGTATCGAGCCTTGTTATAACCCTAGCGGTAAAATTACAGCCTGCGTTTAACCGCCGAGTATATTGGTGCTCGCTTTTTTGGAGGCCTTTGCGGCTTTTTTCTCTTTGGCGGTTAAAAGCGGTTTCTTCTTGGTATCTTTTTTACTGTTTTGCCCTTTACTCATGATACGTTCCTTTTAAGTTGCCTATAAAGCTAAGGGCAATGTCAGTCAGTTCAAGGGCTGATATTGCCTACGGTAAAAACGCCACATTGTAGAGTAACAGCAGCAGTATGGCCCTAAGTAGCGGCAATAGATAGCGATAGTGTGTTAGTGGTTAAGCGTGGGTGACTATTGTCCGTGCGACTCTTTGTAAAGCACGAGTAAAGCTTTACAAAGAGTACTCAAACGAGCCGGATTTGTTTGACAGAAGATCGGTTAATACTTATTTTATGTTAACGATAACAATTCGGTGGCCTTGATGGCGCAGTAGCTATTGAGTCAGGCGGAGAACACAACATAAAAAGGTAAAATGCCATGTCGATGATAAGAACGCCCCGTTTACTCACATCCCTATTGCTGGGCTTGGCTGCGGCTCACGCAAGCGCTTCGGGGTTTGGCCCGGCGGCGGCCGTGAGTGGCCAGTTTCAGCCAGAGCAGGATTTGTTGGTTGCTAATTTTGATAGCAAACCCGACCCCGATGACTTACAAGCGATCGCGGCGCTGGGCACAATGCTGCAGCACGAACGATTTTCTGAGGTCGATTTTTTAGCCGTGGCCGGCGCTTACGGTATCCAAGGCGGTAGCTATATTGCGGCGCCAAAGCTTTTTAAATTGGCGTTTGGCGATCAGTGGGTAGATGCGCACGGTGATCGTGAAGCGGCGGTTAAGGCGGCAAGTCAGCGCGCCATTAAAACCTTAAAAGACGGCGGTGATGTCTGGCTACAAGAGGCGGGGCAATCAGATTTTAGCGCGATGCTGGTTAAAGCGATCCGCGCAGAGTTGCCAGCACTGAATAGTAAGCAGCGAATTCATACTGTGCAGCACAGTACTTGGAACGAAGAGCAAACGACCCCCGAAGATTTTTTATACGTTCGCGAATACACCGATTACAGTAAAATACCCGATGGCAACGGCGGTGGTAACGGCACGCCGAGCTTTAACAATAAAGACGGCCGGTGGTGGACGATAGTGACGCAACACGAACAGTTAGGGGCGTTGTGGAAAGAGGCAAAACGTTTAAGTGATGCTAATAATGCCCGCGCTGGTTATGACAACCCGACAATTGCCGCCGGTGGTTTTGATTTTTCGGATACCGTAGAGGCGACCTGGATTTTTAACCTAAATCAATTAAAAGATACCGATGATTTTTTTGCGACATTTGTGGGTGAATAAAGGGCGGCCTAATAGATTGCTAAACGAGCCGGCATAAAAAAGCCGAGGCATGTGCCTCGGCTTTTTTGTTTAACGCTCAGTGTTAATCGGCAAAAGCATTCACTGTTTCGATGCTGCCGTCTTCGTTGTGATGGATCGGCATCATCTTCACATTACGCAAGTGAGTCTGGCCGCCAGAGAGTTTCGTGTCGTGATAAATGTAGTGGTAGAAGGGGGCGTCAAGAGAGATCAGGCGCTTACGGGGTTGAGTCATGGCTCCTCCTTGAACGTGCGGTGCAGTGAACCCCTTGAATTTACTTTGGTTTAGAGGTGTGGCATTGTCAAGTTTTGAGTGTCCCTAATATTGTTGTTAGAGCAGCAATTTGGTGAGTGTATGAATTGTCCGATAAGCCGGATGTTATCCGGATGTTGAGCCGAGTTTTTGTTGTATTTATTATTTTTTTGATGCTTTCGGGGTCGACTATTGTTCAGACTGAGCGGAGTGAGCTTCAGAAAGAAATCGACAGGGAGTACTCAGGTTCGCGTTTTTGGTATCACCCAGAGCTGGTGGCCCGGTTAGGGCGACAAGCTGACCTTATTGTGAAAGCATGGGTGGCTAGTGACCTAAGTGATGTAGATGTGGGTCCACCAAAGTTTTTACTGGAAATGAACGAGGTGTGCTTTTCGGTTTCAGCGGTTGCCAAAGGAAATGTTCCTTCTAAAGATATTTCTGTGTTTGTTCGAATTTCGGCTTTGCCCTTCCCTGGAAGCAAGATAAATTGGGTCGAGGCGGTAGAGGAGCGGCACGACGATTGGGCCGCACAGAGGAGTGCGCTGAGGGACGACTTAAGCTTAAATCAAGAAGCGTTCGATATGGGAGATGTTACGGAGAGCGTTTATGTCGAGAATCGAGAGTCTCTAAGTGCCAAGCTGCAGAGTGTTCCGTGGCTTTCCTCTGTCAGCGATCTGGACTACTTGTCACACACAGCGATACTTGATGGTCATGAGTACATTCTTTTTCTGACGCGGAATGGCGATGGCTCATATGAGATTTTAGCTCCTGCTTTCTATGAAGCTAAGAAATTAACAGAGCTCCAAAGGGCGCTTAGTTCTACCTCTTCACCTGATGAAGAAAAAGCCTTATTAGAGTTCCATCCTGTCGATGCATCTGATTTTCCAGATGGCCATTGCAAAATAATTACTAATGAAGTTGATAATCATGTCAAGGATGCACGTAACGATTTTGGGTCACGCTATTTGCATGTGGATGATCGCCAAGATGAGCGCGATCTTGATGAGTCGTCAGGTGAGCCCACGGAGGAAGGTGCGCTCTTGCTAGAAAAAACGTTGGTTTCAGCTATTTTGTACAGAGATGCAGGGCATGTAATTGACGTTCCGATAAAATACAGTATTACACAAAAGCAAGTAGACCTAGCCATTAGCTCATCAGGCGTCGAGTATCTTATTTTTAATCTTGGTTTAGATGTTTCGTTGATGGTTAATGAATGTAATGGAGAAAAGAGAGTAGATAGATTGCGTTCTTATGCGCGCAATATGGTTACAATCAAAAATTTACTTTTTCAGTATAAAACAAGTGAAGAGTTCCGGCAGCTATTTGAAAAAGTTGTTGACCCCCCATCTTTTGACGTTTGTGCGTTCGCGTCTGATGTTGTTGATTTTACTCAGCAGTAGCTCGTCGCTGTAATGGTATTTTTGAATTATATAGGTGCCTCAAAACTTTTCTTGCTGGTACTAGATTTTTGGTGGAGGAGTAAGGTCTTAATGGGATGGTAAGGGATTGCAAAGCTGCCCGCCAAGTTTAGGAGTACGACCGGGGTCAGGCATTACGATTTACACCGGAGGGAATGCCAGCATTGGAGCGGGGTTCCAGTTGTTGCTCGGCCAAATCAACGGAATTAATCCCGCATTCCCTGCTTCACGCTCGTATCGCCATCTGGATGGTATAGATCCTGCTTGTTCAATGTTCTTCTTTACGAGTTGCCCTAAAATACGCTTTAGCAGCGCTAAGAGAGCAAAAATCACAATCTTAGCGCGCTTTTTGACAATTACTAGGCTAAATCAGTGAGCATCTTGTGCATCTTTCTACCACTTAAAGTTATGGGTAAAAATACATGTTAATACGTCGTTGGGTTCTTAGTTCTTTTTTGGTCTTGATTCTGGCGGGTTGTCAGTCGGTGTATTACGGGGCGATGGAGAAGGCCGGCGTTCACAAGCGTGATATCATGATTGACCGCGTGGAGTCGGCGCAAGAGTCGCAAACTGATGCTAAAGAGCAGTTTGAATCCGCGCTGGAGCAATACCAATCGATGGTTACGATTGAAGACCAGGATCTGGTTGAGCGCTACGAGAAACTCAACGACGAATACGAAGACAGTAAAGCAGCGGCTGAAAAGGTGTCTGAGCGAATTAATTCGGTAGAGGATGTTTCAGAAGCCTTGTTTGATGAGTGGGAAGATGAGATTGAGCTTTACAGTAATGCCAATCTTAAACGTCAAAGTGAAGCGAAGTTACGTCAGACCAAAAAGCAATACGAAAAGCTTATTAAAGCGATGCGCAGCGCAGAAGCACGCATGGATCCGGTTTTACAAGTTTTTCAAGACCAAGTTTTGTTTCTCAAGCATAACTTAAATGCTCGGGCCATTGATTCACTGCAAGGTGAGCTGGGAAATGTGAACACTGAGGTCGCTCGGCTGATCAGAGAAATGGAAAAATCCATTGCAGAGTCGGAGGCGTTTATTAGCAGCCTGAAGAGTTAGTAGAGGGCTTTTACTCGCGAGAGCGCTCAGAACGAGTGATGCACGATGAGAGCTATAGGTGTAAGGCACGTTAGTGTATTTGTCGTAATCTTGCTAAATCAGTAGGCATTACAGGAGTTTTCATGGATCGTTCGTCGTCCGACAAAGCCTGCTCAGCGTTGGCTCCCATCGAAATTGGTCTGGTCATTATCGGTCGTATGGATCGTATCGATAAGCAGGCCATTCGGTCTGCGCGTGAGCAGCTGCTAACTTGGTTGCAATCACAGTTCCCTCAGTTTGCTTGGCGGATTAGTGCGGTGCAGCGCGAGGAAGTGCCGCTGAGCATTCGCCAGGAGCCTTCTGCATTGTTGCGCGATGGCAGTGATTTGCGCGATGCCGAAGGCTGGGATTTTGCCATTTTGTTTACCGCCGCCGATTTAACCTGCCGTTATAAGCCTTACTCGATCGCTGTCACATCCAGCGCTCTGGATCTCGCCGTGGTGTCTACCAATCGGATTGACCCTCATGCATTTGACGCTGAGGTAGATGAAGGCGATCGAATAAGCACTGTGGCGCGGCGTTTAACCACGCTCTGCATCCGCTCCTTAGGGCATCTAAATGGCCTTGCCGTCGCCCGCGACGAAAACAATTTTATGCATATTCCCTCATCGCCTAAAGAGTTGTCGCAGATGACGGAGTTTGACAGCGCCCAGCACAGCGCAATTGAGCATAACCTGCATCAAATTGCTGACCCACGCCTGGAAGAAACCCAAGCGGCCACCGAGTTGTCGCCCCTGCGCTTTTACTTGCAGTCGACGTACATTAACCGACACGAAATTTTTGATGCAGTGAGACACGCACGCCCTTGGGAGTTTCCGTTGCGATTATTACGTCTTACGGCTGCAGCGGTTTCAACAACCACACTGTTAATGCTCACCGCAGAATCCTGGCATTTGGCATCCAACCAAGCCATTACTAAGCTTGCCATACTATTGGGTATTGTACTGATCGTTACCACCGCCTTGGTCGCCGTTAGGCAGCGTTTGTTAATTCAACGGCGCCGGTCGCTAATGAGAGAGCAAATCGTTATTGCCAATGTCTCGGCGGTGGTTATCGTATTAATCGGCCTTGCTACCACGGCTTCCGCTCTTCTTGCGCTCAATGTATCGGCAGGGTTCTTTCTATACTCCCCGAGTTTAGTGGCATCCTGGATTGACTCGGATGTAGGTATGGCTGTGTCCACTGTCTATTGGCAAGTGGCTTTATTCGTCACCACATTGGGGCTATTCATTGGTGCCTTAGGGGCCACTTTCGAAGAGCAGCACCACTTTCGTCATGTGGTTTTTGTGGATGAAGAAATATGATTACTTTACTCGTGGTCTAACCTGCCTTGGCTCACGTTATATTTGCTATCTGAACCCGCCTATGTTTTCTGGCCGCACCCATTACTAATTTTATGCTGCTGTATCTATTTAACGTACGAGCAAGTCAACTAAGTTCGCTCACCCTGCGCTAGGCCTGCCTCAGATCGGCCATTGTTGGTAGGATTAAAGCTTCCAGCTTTAGCCTCGGTGTTTAATGCGTGCTGAGCATTACCTTATAATTTTACGTGCTCTATGGAGTCTCGCAATAGTCGCCTTGACCGTTTTATTTCCCAGAGCAGTAATTTTTCTAGGTCGGACGTTCGGCTGTTGTTGGCACAGAGGCGGATTTTGGTTGATGGTTGTGTAGACCGTTCAACCCAAAAACAGGTTTCGGTTTTTTCTCGCGTTGTATGGGATGATAACTGCCTGCAAGACAAGCAGCCCATTTATTTGATGTTACACAAGCCCAAAGGGGTGGTTAGCGCGACTAAAGACGGCAAGCACACGACGGTTCTGGATTTGATTGACCATCCTGAAAAAAGATCTGCACATCGTCGGCCGATTAGACTTTAATACCACCGGCAATGCTATTGCTCACCAACGATGGTGCCTGGTCGCTGACGCAGGATGAGATCGATCAGAGCAGTAAAAATTAATACTAAGTAGGCTCTACATTGAAAGTAATGTCACCCGTAGCTGAGGCTCATAGATAACGATTTCACAAAACCAATGGCTGATGCTGTAAGTGTAGATAAAGCTTTATAAAAATCACCGACTTGGTTTAACAGGCTGCTTTCCTCAGCATAGTTTTGTTTTCGGGAGTAATGCCCTACAAACCATAAAATACCCTTTCTGGTGTCTATTATGAAAAGGATAAAGCCATGTTAGTGATGAAATCTCCTCGTTTAATGAAAACTCTATCATTGCTGTTTTTTCGTGCGGCGCCACTGGGAACGATATTGCAACACGAGTCACTAGTAATATTAATTATTTGGCCGTTTCTAGCGCTTAAGGAGTACAAGACGGTAGCTATATCGCATCGCCTAAACTTTTTAAGCGGGCTTTTGGCAAGCAGTGGATTGATGCCCACGGTGATCGCGAGGCGGCAGTTCAAGCCGCGAGCGAGCTTGCGCAAAAAACGTTACAACAGGGCGGCGATGTATGGTGTCAGGAGGCAGGGCAGTCGGATTTTAGAGCGGCTTTGGTGAAATCGATTCGCGCCGCCATGCCTTCACTGAACAGAAAGCAACGTATTCACACGTTTCAGCACGGCACCTGGAACGAAAATGCGACGACGCCTGAAGATTTGTTGTACGTGCGAGAGTATGCCGATTACAGCAAGATTCCCGATGGAAATGGTGGCGGTAACGGCACACTGAGTTTTAATAATAAAGGCGGGCAGTGGTGGAGTCGGTTAGCAGAGCACAAAGCGCTGGCGCCTTTGTGGATAGAAGCTAAACGTTTACGCGAGGAAAACAATGGCCATGCCGGTTACGATAACCCGACTATTGCCGAGGGAGGGTTTGATTTTTCTGATACGGTAGAAGCCACCTGGACATTTCGTTTTAACCAGCTCGAAACAACCGATGATTTCTTTCAGAGGTTTGCTGCATAATAGCAAGCATTGCACTGATACAAGGCAATAAAAAGCCGGGGCATTTGCCCCGGCTTTTTTACGCGGTGTTAATCGGCAAAAGCATTCACTGTTTCGATGCTGCCGTCTTCGTTGTGATGGATCGGCATCATCTTCACATTACGCAAGTGAGTCTGGCCGCCAGAGAGTTGCGTGTCGTGATAAAAGACATACCACTGACCATTGAACTCGGCAATCGAGTGGTGGTTGGTCCAGCCCAATACCGGCTCTAATACTACGCCCTGATAAGTGAAGGGGCCGTATGGGCTATCGCCGGTAGCGTAGGCGATGTTGTGGGTGTCGCCAGTGGAGTACGAGAAGTAGTAGGTATCGTTGTACTTGTGTACCCAGGCGGCTTCGAAAAAGCGTTTTTCGTTGTCGCCGTGTTTAATGGGTGTGCCGTCCGAGTTGAGCAGCATGATTTCTTTGGGCTCTTCGGCAAAGCTCACCATGTCGTCGCCCATTTTAGCAATCAAAGGTGCTACGGCAGGTTCGTCATCGGCGGGGTAGCTGTCTTCCGCGATGTATTCGCCGGTGGTCCAGCGCTGCAATTGACCGCCCCAAATACCGCCAAAGTACATGTAGTATTCGCCATCGGTGTCTTCATAAACCGTTGGGTCCATACTGTAGCTGCCTTCAATAGGCTTGGGCTCGGCGGTGAATGGCCCGGTCGGCGAATCGCTTACCGCGACGCCAATGTGAAAGATGCCGTCGTAATCTTTGGCGGGGAAGTATAGGTAGTATTTATCACCTTTCTTTGCCGCGTCAGGTGCCCACATTTGTTTTTCGGCCCAAGGTACATCGTCTACGTCCAGCACCACGCCGCTGTCTTTTACCTCACCGCCAGCTTCTGTTAGTGACAACACGTGATAGTCGCGCATAGCAAAGTGCGCGCCTGTGTCGTCCATTGGAATGTCGGTTTCGATATCGTGAGACGGATAAATGTAGAGAGTGTCGTTCCACACGTGGGCCGAAGGGTCAGCGGTGTAAATATCGCTAACCAGCGGCTGCGATACGTATTCGCGCTCGGCGGCCATACGGCGGTTTTCGGCTTCTTTTTGTACCACGTCGGGTACGTCTGAGCTAGCCGTTGCGGCTTTGGCGGGTGTAGCGTTGGGCGTGTTTATGGTCTCGCTCTTTTGCTCGCCGCAAGCGGCTAGGGCGGCCGCCATGGCCGTCACTAGGGCGAGTGATGTCAGATTTTTATTAAATTGCATGACAGTCTCCGGGTCTTTTTTAAGTTAATAACATTAAGCGTGATAAAGCGTTGATAGTGTTTGATTGTGGGTATTTACCAGTGCCAAAGCGTGCCGTCCTCTAGCCGGTTAACCGGCAGGCTAGCGCGTTTATAGGGGTGCTTGGCCGCTTCGGCCTCATCGATATCCACTCCGTGGCCAGGTATTTCGCCGGGGGTAAAGTGGCCATCTTTAAATTCGTAAGCACGGCTAAACACTGATTCCATCAATGGGCTGTGGGGCATGTGTTCTTGCACACCAAAGTTAGGCACCCAGTAATCAAAGTGTAGTGCAGCGCCCATGCATACCGGCGATAAATCGGTGGCGCCGTGAAAGCCGGTACGCACGTGGTACAGAGAGGCTAGATCGGCAATCCGACGCACATGGGTAATACCGCCGCCGTGAACAATGGTGGTGCGAATATAGTCGATCAGCTGGTTCTCGATCAGCTCGCGGCAATCGTGAATACTGTTGAATACTTCGCCCACAGCGATGGGCGTGGTGGTGTGCTGGCGGATCAGCTTAAAGCCTTCCTGGTTCTCCGCCGGTACGGCATCTTCCATCCAGAATAGGTGGTACGGCTCTAGTTCTTTGCCGAGCCGAGCGGCCTCGATGGGGGTAAGGCGGTGATGCACATCGTGCAGCAAGTGTAGGTCGTCACCAAACTCGTCGCGAATCGCGCGAAATAGCTTGGGTGTAAAGTTTAGGTATTTCTCGGTGGACCAGACGGACTCGGTGGGTAAGTCGGCATCGGCGGGCTCGTAGGCTTTGCCCTCTTTGGCGACCCCGTAGGTGCTGGCGACCCCGGGAATACCGCACTGCACGCGGATGGCTTGATAGCCGGCATCGCGGGCGCGGGCCACTGCCTCTAAGGTTGAGGGTAGGTCTTGGCCATTGGCATGGGTGTAGGCCATGATGCGGTCGCGGCTGCGACCACCGAGCAGTTGATATAAGGGCATGCCCGCGAGTTTGGCCTTAATATCCCACAGTGCGGTGTCGATACCGGCGAGCGCCGTCATGCCTACCGGCCCCCGGCGCCAGTAGGCACCGCGGTAAATAAACTGCCAGATATCTTCGATGCGCTGCGGATCGCGGCCAATGAGCGCTGGTAGCACGTAATCTTCTAGGTACGAGACGACGGATTTTTCGCGGCCGTTTAGGGTGGCATCGCCAATGCCGTAAACGCCTTCATCAGTGGTGATTTTAACGGTGACAAAGTTGCGGCCGGGGCTGCATACAATGACTTTGGCTGCGGTGATTTTCACGCCAGTGGGTTCCTCGTGCACTTGAGTGGCGCTTTTCGGGCGCCTTTATAATATCTTATAGTCAATAAAACCATAAGATTAGCGATATTTAGCCTAAACTACAAGCCCGTTTGCCTGTTGTGGTTTTATCCGTTGACGATTTTATTGCGCCCGCTTTGTTTTGCGCGGTACAGGTTTTTGTCGACGGCATCGATAAAGGCTTTGAGCGAATCGGATGGCTGAGGTGTAATAGTGCCAACGCCTTGGCTAACGGTAACGACCGGGCTGGCCGGCGATATTGGGTGGGGCAGCTGCAATTTAAAAATAAGGCTGCGGCAACGCTCGGCGACTTTGGCGGCGGCAGCGGCGTCGGTTTCGGGCAAAATAAGCATAAATTCTTCGCCGCCATAGCGGGCAAAAAAGTCGTTGTGGCGCGTGACTCCCTGACTTAGGGTGCGCGCAACCTGCCGCAAACAGTCATCACCTTGGATATGGCCAAAGTGATCGTTGTACTGCTTAAAGTAGTCGATATCAAAAATAATCACCGTCAGTGGTTGGCTGCTGCGGCGCGCGTGGCTCCACTGTTTGTCGAGTACTGAGTCGAGCATACGGCGATTGGCGACGCCGGTTAAGCCGTCTTTAAACGATAGCTCTTCTAGCTCCTGCTGTAAGTGGACCAGTTTGTCTTCGATTTTTTTGCGCTCGCTGATGTCGAACATAAAGCCCACCAGCGAGTCGACGGCGCCGGCTTCGTTGCGTACCACGTGCACCACGTCGCGAATCCAAAGGTAGCTGCCGTCGGCGCATAGGGCGCGGTAGTCGGCCTCGTGGTCGACGCCCTCTTTTGACTGCGAAATACAGAAGTTAACCACCCAGTCGCGATCTTCCGGATGCATGCGCTCGGCCCAGTCATTGGCGCTGCACCAGCTGTCGGCGCTCCAGCCCAGCAGTTTTTCGATTTGCGGGCCGATATAGGCAAAGCGCATGCTTTCCCAGTCGATTTTCCACGGGATGGCATGGGTGGACTCTAACAGGGTTTTGTAAAACGCCGCGCTTTCAAGCTCGTCAGTCATGGGTGGTTTGCTCCCGTTGAGCGCACTGGGACTGTTTTTAAGGGGAGGTTACAAACGTTTTGCCATTTTAACGTAATCGACCCCGCCTTTACTGAATGGCTCACTCTCGACGGCCATGCCAAAGCGGCTGTAAATCCCCGTGGCCGATGAGCGGGCATCGCACCAAAAGCGCTTGGCGCCATGTTCTTTTAGTTCGTCTAAAATGTGGGCCAACAAGGCGCTACCAATACCTTGGTTTTGGTGTTCGGGCAGGGTGGCAAATTTGCGCAGCCGGGCATCGCCGCCCTCGATAAAGATAGAGGCGACGCACACCAGCTGGTCATCGATAAAGGCGCCGTAGTGTAAGGCGTCTTCATCGCCGCTCACCCGGCAAAAATCCTCGGTGCGGTCTGGCCATAGCACGAGATGACGCAGGGGCAGGACTTGGTCTATATCAATTCGCGCTAACTTCATAATTATTTTCCGGGGTTGAGTGTCTGGGCGCAGTGCGGCAGACACTCAGTGTAGACGATCCTTGTGGCAAAGTGTCAAGCCGCGAATTATGGCTATTGTGTAAGTTTAGTATTGCTGATGAACGCGATACGCTTGCCGTCTGGCGACCAGCTGGGGACATTGATGCTGCCTTGGCCGCCGTATAGGTACGCAATAATGGTAGGCTCTCCGCCGCTGGCGGGCATTTGCCGCAAGTAAACATGGCGGTAAAAAGGGTGGTCTCCCGAGTCAATATCATCCATATAAGATAAAAATACGATGTTCTTGCCATCGGGCGACACATGGGGAAACCAGTCGTTATAGCGGTCAAACGTCAGTTGCTCTTGTGCGCTGCCATCTGGGGTCATGCGCCACAGCTGCATGGTGCCGGTACGGTTAGAGTTAAAGTAAATCTTGCTGCCGTCTGGACTGTACTCCGAGCCATCATCAAGGGTTTTGGTGTTGGTCAGCTGGGTTTCTTTGCCGGTGGCAATGTCGACTGAGTAAATATCGTATTGCCCCTGGCGGTCGGCAGTAAAAATTAGCGATTTATCGTCGGGTGAAAAACCGTGCAAATACGAGTGGCCGACGCCGGGCTTGGTGACCTGGGTGGGTTTATCGCTGCCGGTTAGCGGTAGGGTATAGAGCGTGGAGCGACCGTCTTCTTCTTTGGCGTGGTGGCTTATGCCAATCTGTTGGCCGTCCCACGACAAGACATGATCATTGTTATTGTTAGTGGCAAAGCCGGTGTTTAGCTCGCTAACAGCGCCCGATTTAACATCGTAGTTGTGCAGTAAACCCTCGGAGTTAAAAATCAGGGTGGCGCCATCGTGGGTCCAGTTGGGCGCCTGAATCGAGTTGGCGGCGCGATAGACAATGCGGCGCTCGAAGCTTTCCATGTCCATGATTTCAAGGTTACTGCCAATGTAGTCTTGATAGGGCGTAAAGTCTTTATCGGCGGGTTTAATGATTCGCACATTGTTAAATGTTGCGCGTTCAGTGGCATCTGCATTGTGAGCGCAGACCGCTAAGCCGACGTACAAAGTATCGGCTAATGTCAGGTGAGACACTTGGGTGACCTGAAAGGGCTGGCCAAATTTAGCGGCCGAAAAAATATAGGTGTCGCCGCGCCGCTCTAGCTGAATAACATCGGGGGCGGCTACCTTCAGGCGATACTCATCGGTGTCGTCGCCCGCGCTGGGGCGAAACTGCAGCGAGCTCAAACCATCGCCGTGGACTGCGGCAAATACGTGGGCAGAATCGGGGGTTAGGCTCTCGCGCACATCCCAGCCCGCTTTGCGGTGTGGGTCGGTGCCGTCGCCCTCAAATTGCACTTGGGCGCGCACAATAAAATCGCCGGATAGCTCGTTAAAGGCAAGGTTTAACTCGTCGCTTTTGCCCCACATATTTTTACCTGAGGCGCTGACGGTATAGCTCTGTTCGGCGGCGTTAAATTCAACTTGGCCTTTGTGTGCGACGGGACCGATATCGCTGTGAGAGGCAAACTGGCCAATATCATGGGCGTGGGCCGATAAGCTGATTCCGGCCGCTAATACCGCGCCGAGGGAAATGGGCTGCCAGTGTTTTAAGTGATTTATCATGTGGGGCTCCTTGTTATTGTGTTTTTAGCTTGTAGCTCTGAGCTGTGGTTGATCATGCAGAAGCATGGCGCAGCGCGCAGGCCTGTGACAGTTTAGATTTGTAAAATTCGGTAGGGGGCCCCGGCGCTTTATGCGTCGGGGCTGGGGGGTTGCGCTGGACAGTTGTAATAAGTGATTTGCGCGGGGGCGTGTTACTCGGCGTTGTCTGCGGCGGCTTTGCGTGCAGCCATGGCGGCATCGTGAGCGGCAAACGCCTCTTCGCGGTTGGCAAACTCAAAAATATTGCGAATGGTGCAATTGTCGCCGCCAGTGCGCACGTGGTCCATACCGCCGCCACACACCTCATAAAAACGGCTGCTAAACATGGCGCGTGCTGAGGTTTCTAAATTGTTGCAGCCAGGCATGACCGTGGCGAGGTAATAGTTGTTGCGGGCGTCAATGGAGATAACGTCCTGGTCCAGCACGCCGTAGCCACGGATGTCGCTGGTATCGATACAGGCTCGGCCATTTTGCCCAGTGGTATCGAGCAGTGTGGAGGATATATTGGGCATAGTGCTGCTGCAGCCGGTTAATACGGCGGCGATTGCGAGGCCTGTGAATGCAGTTCGAGAGATCATGCTGGCTCCTAAAATGTCAATAACAAAGCGAGTGGTCGAGCGTTTTTATTGAGATTATTAGTGTAGACGAGATTCACTCTATTTAGTGCCGCAAATTTTAGGCAAAAAAATCCCCGGTGGATCGCTCCGACCGGGGAAAGCTTCCTGAGGTTGCTCCAGGGTTTGGTTTAGCGGTGGTAGCTCTCGGGGGGGCCGAGATAGCTTGGTTTTAAACCGCCCGTATCGATGATCAGTTTTTGCAGGGTGACGCCCGGATCGACGGCGTAAATTCGCAATGTGTGGCGGCCGGGTTGATCGATGTGATGCACACTGCTGGCGCGCCGCACGCTGTCGCTAACCGCCTGCTGCCACGCCGGTTTGGACAGATCGGCAAGTACATCGACTACTTGCGGCTCGGCATCATCAAAGCCGACGGCGTAGCGCAAGCCGCGGCCCGGCACAAAGTTCAAGCTGGGGGCAAACAAACCGGTCAGGGTGATCTCGCCGCGGCTAAAAAGGTAAACGTCGTACTCGACCCAAGGGGCTTGCTTGTCGCCGCTAAATTCGGTATCGGTAATGGGGAAGACGGAAATCGAGCCTTGGGTGCGCCCGAGGTTGTCGATGCTTTGCCAGTCGCCGCCGGCCGCCGATTGCTTGGCGCTGTAGTGGGGTGCTTCAATACTGACAACGCCATTCGACTCGACAAAACCGGTAGCCTCAGCGCGTGCCTCCGGCGTTGGCACAAACGCCTTAATATTAATAGTGGCGCCGCCCCAGCCAGTGCCTTTAATCAGTACCGATGCGTCTTGGTGCCCGGTAGGCGCTTTGTCCCAATTAATGCTAACGAACACACGCTCGCTCACCTCAATGCGACCTTCGCGGCGGCTTAAGGAAATCCAATCGGCGCTGGGGGTGGCGGTAAAATCAAAGGCCTCCGTGCCGCGGTTGTAAATATCCAGGTAATAACTGGTGGGCCCATAGGGGCTAAACTCGGGCAGTGTTAGTGCCCCGGTTTGGGGCCAAGCTCCGCTCATGCCTTGCACGGCGACGCCCATGTCTGCGGCGCCATGGGCTTGGTAATCGTAAGTTACCGGCATGGTGTTGGCGGGCGGGTTGTTCCAGTGGGTGTAGCCAATATGGGGTTGCGCCATAAAGTGGTTCCACTTGCCGCCGTTGAGTTTGTGGTAGCGCTTGGTTAGTTCGGCGTCAGCGTTAAACAGTTCTTGCGCGCGCTCGGCGTACAAGTTGGCGTTAGCGCGGCCTTGGCTGGCGTACAAACGGTTTTTGGCGGTAACGTTGTAGAGCTCATTAACAAGGTAAGTCGCTGTGACTGGATGCAGTACTAATTGAAAAAACGCATCGCGCTGGGCGCGAGGAATATCGTCATAAATAGCCTCGGCTTTTTCGACGAGCTCGGTTAGCTCGGCACTGACTCGATCGGCCTCGTTGTAGTTAAGCTGGCTGTAGGTGTCGGGCGACATTAGCTCGGGTTTGCGGCGACCATTGTGGTGGCTGTAGCCCGTTACTAATTGTGCAATATCGGCCGCGTGTTCGGCGCCAAACTCGCGCTCCGCCCATAGCTGGCCAAACTCGGTAAGTCGCTCTTTAGGCCAATCTGATGGGTCCCACGCTAAGCGCAAAAAATACTCCATGGGGAATTCTTGCGGCTTTAAATCGCCCACATTAACAATCCAAATACGATCGGCTTGAAATGCATCCGCTAGATTCATTTGCTCCCAGATCTTGGCGATGGGGGTAACGTTCATCCAGCGGTAAGAGCGCGGCCCACCGACATAATCAAAGTGATAATAAACCCCGGCGCCACCGCTGCGCTCGCGCTCGGCAGGGGTGGGCAGGCGCCGAATATTGCCCCAGTTGTCGTCGGCCCAGAGCAAGGTGACATCGTCTGGTACGCGCATGCCATTTTCGTAGTAACCCTGTACCTCTTTGTACAGCGCCCACAGCTGCGGCACGTCGGTGATATCGCGATCGGAAAACACGTCCCTTAGAATTTTGCGCTGATCGCTAACGATTGTTTCGAGCAGCTCAATGTTTTGATCTTCGCTCATGGGGGTGTCTTCTTGGCCGCGCATGCCCATGGTAAAAATACTATCGTAGGGTTTGTTGCGCTCGGCGCCATCGCGCCAAAACTTGGCCAAGTTGTCGGGGTTGGTGGCGTAATCCCAATCGCCTTGGCCGTAGCGGTTCCACTCTTTGTCGGCGCGCATCATTGGCTCGTGGTGTGAGGTGCCCATAACAATGCCGTGCTCGTGGGCGCGTACCATATTTAACGGGTCGTCGTCATTAAACGCGTTGTTCCACATGGCCGGCCACATATAGTTGGCTTTTAAGCGCATGAGTAATTCAAAAACGTGCTCGTAAAATTCGTGATTGTAGTTGCCAAATTTTTCGGTCACCCAGCCCGTTAGCGCCGGTGCTTCGTCGTTTAAAAAGATACCGCGATACTTAACCTTAGGGGCATCGGTTATGCGGGTGTCGGCTTTAATGGTGAGATCGCTCGATTTTTTAACGGGAACATCGGCCCACCAATACCAGGGCGAGACGCCAATGTGTTCGCTAATGTTGTACAGGCCATAGGCGACACCGCGACGGTCGCTGCCGGCGACAACTAGTGCTTGTTCGACCCCGGCCAGTGGGTTTTGTACGACTTGAATTAAGTAACCTTCCCAGCGGTTGGCAATCTCGCTGACGTCAATTTTTTTCTGCGTAATTAACCGATCAATCAATTCGTTGCGGCCAATCTCGCCGGCGATGACCGCTTGTTTACCTAGTTTAGTGAGGTCGCTGGTGACGCTTGGGCTCTTGCCTGTCACACGTTTTATATCGTCTTTTAAATCATCCAGCGCTAACACAATGGCGCTATCGGCCGTGTTAGCGTGGTATAGGGTGGCGGTTTTGCGGCCGTCCACCAAGCGTAAATCGGTGGGCTCGGGGGTGTCGGTTAAATAGCTTGGTTCGCCTAGTGCTAGGGCGCTTTGGGTCGTAAAAATTAGCGCCGTGAGGGCGACCAGCTGAAGAATTTTTGTCGCTTTGTTTGATGGCATTGCAAATAGCTCTAATGTTTATGCTGGGCTCGCGTTAGCCGTGCCTGTTGTCGTCCGGCTGGCGTATACCCGCACGCTGCGACCTTGGCAAGGTGGCTTTGCCCCACAAGCTGTTTATCGAGAGAGCTTGTGCAGGCCGTTGGCGCGGTTGTATTTAGCGTTTTGGTTTGGGCGTTGCTTCGAGACCAGCTTTATTTTTTCAGTTTGTTGTCCGTCGTGCCAAGCTTGGGCGGTGCCTGACACGAAAATTGGGGTATTTTATGTGAACGCATCTTATGGTCACTAAAACCATAAGATAGACAGAAAAAGTGAAAAGCTCAAGGGGGAAAGAAAAATAAAATCATAACCGGTGCCAGGGCGGGGCGGGCAAGAGTGCGCCCCGCACGTTAGTTTGGCGGGTTATATCTCGAACGAAAAGCCTTTTTCGGTGAGCGCTTGGTAGGCCTGCTCATCAAAACGGTAGAGTTTGGCGGCTCGGTGAGCGACGCCTTGTTGTTTTTCGTCGCAGCTGGCAAGCAGGTTCATCTTCATTATTTTGCGACGAAAATTGGGCTTGTCGAGCTTGGTGCCTAAAATACCTTCGTACAGCTCTTGCAGTTGCAATAGGGTAAATTTCTCGGGCAGCAGGTTAAAACCAATGGGGCGACAGCGCACCTGCTGTTGCAAAAACTTAATGCCGTACTGCAGTATTTCTGCATGATCGTAGATCAGCTCGGGTAGCTCGTGGACGCTAAACCAACTTGCGTCTGCAGCATTGTCACCAGCGACTAAACTATAGTCTTCAGCGCTTACTAAAGCGTAGTAGGCGATGGTAACCACGCGTTCGCTGGGAAACCGGTCGACTCGACCAAAGGTTTTGAGCTGCTCTAAATACAGATTTTGCACCCCGGTAAGTTCGCTGAGGTGGCGTGTGGCGGCGTCGCGCAGGTTCTCATCGTAGCGAATCCAGCCGCCGGGCAGCCCCCAGCGGCCTTTGCTGATACCGTCGCGGTGCTTAATAAGCATGATATCCAGCGTGCCGTGGTCGAGTCCAAAGATGAGGTTGTCGATCGACAGCGCCTTGATAACGTTATCAGGCGTAAGTGCGGGCTCGACGTGATTGGTGTAAGGATGGTCGGTATCTGGCACTGTTTTATCCGGCTGGGGTGGTTGAGTAAATGTAAGTCAATAAACAAAATGATATTTTTCTATATGATATCATTTTTATATTCAAATATAACGTGCTTTTTAGCTGGCTGCAGATCAGCAGCCAGCTAATCTGGACGAAATTGGGGTAAAATTCAAGCAAAAACCTTGTGGTCAAAAGGACAATAAGGCATACTGCCCCAAATTTACGTGTTCTGACCGCTTCAGTAGGGTAGGTCAGCAATCAAGCATTAAGACAATAAGTGGAATGCCATGTTATTTCTCGGTCTCGATATCGGTAGTTCGTCTACCAAATTAGCAGTTATTGATGGTGCGTCAGGCCGCACTCTGGCGGCAGTCTCTTATCCAGACACAGAGTTGGACATCAGTAGCCCTCAAGCTGGCTTTGCCGAGCAAGATCCAGACACTTGGTGGGAGTGCGTTAAGCAAGGGCTGGCAAAAATTGCCGCCACCACCAGTGTCGATCTGAAGCAAATTGACGCGGTGGGCATTTCTTATCAGATGCACGGTTTGGTGTTGGTGGATGACCAACAGCAAGTGCTGCGTCCTTCTATTATTTGGTGTGACAGCCGGGCGGTGCCCTACGGTCAAGCAGCGCTAGAGGCGCTGGGCGACGATTATTGTTTTGATCACCTGCTCAACTCACCGGGTAACTTTACCGCGGCTAAATTGCGTTGGGTGCAAGAAAATGAACCAGAGTTGTTTGCCCGGGTGCACAAAGCAATGTTGCCGGGGGACTTTATCGCCATGCGGTTGTCGGGTGAGATAACCACAACACCTTCGGGTTTGTCAGAGGGTACTTTTTGGGATTACCTCGATCGTGCGCCGGCCAAGCGGCTGCTGGAGCACTGGGGTATGCCAGAGGCGTTACTGCCTACCGTAATGCCCAATATCGGCGAGCAAAGTAGTGTTAGCGATGCTGTTGCGGCTGAACTCGGTTTAAAAAGCGGAGTCAAGATCAGCTATCGCGCGGGCGATCAGCCCAACAACGCTTTTAGTTTAAATGTATTGCAGGCCGGTGAAGTGGCCGCTACGGCAGGTACCTCAGGGGTGATTTACGGTGTTACCGATAATAACGCGGCCGACCGTCAATCGCGGGTGAATACCTTTGTTCACGTCACCGACACAGAGGCCGAGCGCCGCAACGGTGTTTTGGTGTGCGTTAATGGTACTGGGCGTTTGTATAGCTGGTTGCGACAAATGCTCGCCACCGGTGGCGAGGTAAGCTACCCGTTACTGAATGACTTGGCCGCGAAGGTTGCTGTGGGCAGTGAGGGCTTAGTGTTCCATCCGTTTGGCAATGGCGCAGAGCGTATTTATCAAAATCAAAACCTCGGTGCGCATATTCGCAATATCGACTTTAACCGTCACGGCTTGGGGCACATGGTTCGGGCGGCGCAAGAGGGCATCGTTTTTGCCCTTAACCAAGGTTTTGATGTGTTAAAAAGTTTGGGCGGTAGTTGTGAGGTGATTAAAGTCGCCAAAGGCAATATGTTTTTAAGTGATGTGTTTGCTCAGACTTTTGCCAATACCACGCAGGCGGCGATCGAAGTCTATGACACAGATGGCGCCGCCGGCGCGGCGCGCGGCGCGGCATTGGGCAGTGGCTATTATGCCAGCGCCAGCGAGGCCTTTGCCGGTTTGGATTGCATCGATGTTATTACCCCGAACAGCGCCCAGGCCGGTGAATACCAAGCGGCTTATCAAGCCTGGCAGGAACAGCTGCCTCGTTTGGATTAATCGGCTATGACAGGGACTAAAGCAATTCAATTGCGGGCCGGGCAATCCAGCTTAACGCTCTACCCAGCATTGGGTGGCATGATCAATGCGCTGGAGTTTGCGACGCCGCAAGGAGTGCGCAATGTGGTTGACGGTGTCGCACCCGGCGAGTTGCCGCATAACCCAGGTTATCGCAGTGCGGTGCTGTTTCCGTTCCCAAACCGGTTGCGAGATGGACGCTATCAATTTGCCGGCAAGCGCTATCAATTTGCCGTGAACGAGGCGGCCACGCAAACCGCTTTACATGGATTTTTACATCGCACAGAAGCGCGTGTTGTCGAGCAAGAGCAAACCGCTGAGGCACATAGTATTACCTTGAGCTACGCTTGCAAGGCCGAGCCGGGTTACCCCTTTGCCGTCGATGTTGAGCTGAGCTATACCTTGCGTGCGGACGGTGCCCTAGACGTCGAGCTAACAGTCACCAACCGTGATGCTGAGCCCATTCCGCTGGGTACGGGCTGGCACCCTTACTACACGTTGGGCTGTGACTTGGCCGAGTGTCACTTGCAGACACCTGACATGCAGCGCTGCGCAATCGACGATCGTATGCTGCCTACCGGTGATTATGTCGCCGATCAACGTTTTAGTGCACCGACGTTACTGGGTGATACGGCGCTGGATAATTGTTTTGCCTTAGACGGTAGTGTTGAAGGTGAGCAGTGTGTTCGGTTTTTTAATAAAAGTGCAGGTTTTGGGTTGGCTTTATGGCAGCGAACCGGCGTGCACGGCATGAATTTTCTGCAGTTATACACGCCACCTGAGCGGCAATCGTTAGCGGTTGAGCCCATGAGTTGCGGTATCGATGCATTGAATACTGGTGAAGGGCTGCAAGTGCTTGAGCCCGGCCAGCAATATCAGGGCGCATTTGGTGTGCGTCTAATTAAGAGTGTCTAGAGGTTTTCTAGAGCCATAAGACGATTTAATAGACTAAGTAGCACCCGCGGGAAAGCTGCTAATTTTAGCAAAGGTGATGTGATATGAGTGTACTCATTGGTGATAAAGAATACTTTAAAGGCGTTGGCAAAATTGCCTACGAAGGTCCTGAATCGGATAACCCTTTAGCGTTTAAATGGTACGACGAAAACCGCGTGGTGGCCGGTAAGGCGTTAAAAGAGCATATGCGCTTTGCCACCTGCTACTGGCACACTTTTTGTGGCGCAGGTCACGATCCGTTTGGCCCCGGTCCGCTGCAATTTCCTTGGAACGAAGGCAAGGATGCAGAAACTCGCGCTCGTATGAAGCTTGATGCTGCGTTCGAATTTTTCACTAAGATTGGTACGCCTTTTTACTGCTTTCACGATGTCGATGTGATTGAAGAAGGTGGCAGCCGCGCTGAAACACAGCAGCGTTTGCAGCAGTGGACCGGCTGGGCCAAAGAGAAGCAAGACGCCTCTGGCATGAAACTGTTGTGGGGCACCTCCAACTTGTTTACGAATCCACGTTATATGAATGGCGCGTCTACTAACCCAGATTTTAACGTGGTTGCTTTTGCCGGTGCGCAGTTAAAAGATGCTATCGATGCGACCATCGCCCTGGGTGGTGAAAACTATGTGTTCTGGGGTGGCCGCGAAGGCTACATGAGCTTGCTCAACTCGGACATTGGTCGTGAGCAAGAGCACATGGCACGCTTCTTAACCATGGCTCGCGATTACGGTCGTGCCAATGGCTTTAAAGGTAACTTCCTGATCGAGCCAAAACCAATGGAGC
Organism: uncultured Gilvimarinus sp.; assembly: GCF_963972205.1. Lineage (NCBI taxonomy): Bacteria > Pseudomonadati > Pseudomonadota > Gammaproteobacteria > Cellvibrionales > Cellvibrionaceae > Gilvimarinus > uncultured Gilvimarinus sp. Next base: position 64,000 of record NZ_CAXAUC010000007.1, read on the forward strand.
CGTCTAAACACCAATACGATTTTGACAGCGAAACCGTTATCGGCTTTTTGCGTCATCACGGATTGGACAAAGACTTTAAACTGAATATCGAAACTAACCACGCGACGTTGGCGAGCCACACCATGGATCACGAGATGCAAGTGGCGGCGAACGCCGGCATGCTGGGCTCGATTGATGCCAACCGTGGCGATTACCAAAACCAGTGGGACACTGATCAGTTCCCTTACAACATTAATGAAACAGTCGAGATGATGCTGGTGTTGTTGCGCGCCGGCGGTTGGGCCGGTGGTGGTGTTAACTTCGATGCGAAGCGTCGTCGTAACTCGACTGATTTGGTTGATACTTTCCACGGTCATATTGGCGGGATGGACGTATTTGCTCGCTCGTTAATTATTGCCGATGACCTGCTGAAAAACTCTAAGCTGGAAGCCATGCGCAAAGAGCGTTACGCCACTTTTGATGGCGGTGACGGTGCTAAATTTGAAGCGGGTGATCTGAGCCTGGAAGCGCTAGCCGCTATCGGTAACGCCAATGGCGAGCCCGCGCAAACCAGTGGTCAGCAAGAGCTGTACGAAAACATTATTAACCGTTTTGTTCGTTAATGATTGCTTAAAGGTCATTTAGGTGCCCTTTGTCTAAAATGGGTTTGGTGTTCTCGGTGCGAGAGCAGCGAGCCCATTTTTTTATACAGATATTAAGGCTCCCTGCTGTTTATGCCCATGATGAGCAGTGTTGTGCTAGTTTTATAATAATATGGAGAGACGCAATATGATGATTCGCCGTGCGCAAATTTTATCGATGATGACCCTAATTGGGGCGAGTTTAATCGGCGCAGCGTCGGCTTCTGCTGCCGATGATCTCGCGTATAAAGATTCGAGCTTGTCCGTTGACGCTCGGGTCAAAGATTTATTGGGGCGCATGACCCTTGAGGAAAAGGTTGCTCAGTTGCAGGCGGTTTGGGCCGCCCGTCAAGATTTAGAGACGACCGATGGAGCATTTACTGACGCCAAAGCCAGCGCTATTTTGGGGCTTGGGGTTGGGCAAATTGCTCGTCCGGCGGAAAATAAAGAGCAAATCACTACCAATAAGACGCCTGAGCAAACCGTTGCGTTTGTGAATGATGCTCAGCGCTGGTTGCTTGAAAATACCCGCTTAGGTATCCCCGCCATTTTTCATGAAGAGGCGTTACACGGTCACGCCGCGCGCGATGCCACCAGCTTTCCCCAGGCGATAGGTTTAGCTAGTACCTGGAACCCTGCATTAATTGAACAGATGTACACCGTGACCGCCGCCGAAGTGCGTCGCCGTGGCGGGCAGCAAGCGTTAACCCCTATTTTGGATGTGGCGCGCGATCCGCGCTGGGGCCGCATTGAAGAAACCATGGGCGAAGACCCTTACTTGATTGCCGAAATGGGTGTTGCGGCTGTGCGTGGCTTTCAGGGCGAGGGCGATGTGATTGGCAAAGATCGGGTGATCGCCACACTAAAGCACTTGGCCGGTCACGGTGAGCCCTCCGGCGGTATGAATATCGCACCGACCCCCGTGGGTGAGCGTACCTTGCGCGAAATATTTTTGTTTCCGTTTGAGGCAGCGGTAAAACTTGCCGGTGCACGTAGTGTTATGGCCTCTTACAATGAGATTGACGGTGTGCCGTCGCATGCCAATGGTAAATTGCTGAACGATATTCTTCGTGGTGAGTGGGGCTTTGATGGTGTGTTGGTTAGTGACTATTACGCCATTACCGAGCTGATGACGAGGCATCAGATTGTCGCCACCAAGGCAGAGGCCGCCGTGGCCGCATTGCAAGCGGGCGTGGATATGGAGCTGCCCGACGGTGATACTTACCCCGCGCTGGTGGATTTAGTCGAGCAGGGCAAAGTGGATGAGTCGTTAATCGATACTGCTGTTGCTCGCGTGTTGCATGAAAAATTTATGCTCGGCTTGTTTGAAACGCCTTACGTTGATACTAACGGTGTTGCTGAGTTTATTGGCAATGACGAGCATAAAGCATTGGCGCAAACCGTTGCTGAGCAGGCCATTGTCTTGCTAAAAAATGATGGTGAACTATTGCCGATTGATGCAGCGCAATTGCAATCGGTTGCGGTGATCGGCCCACACGCCGATGAGGGAATGTTGGGGGGCTATAGCGATGTCCCGCGTCATACGGTGAGTATTCTCGAAGGTGTTGAGCGCTATCTCGAGGGCAAGGCTGAGGTGACGTTCGCCCGTGGTACTCGTCTTACTATTGACGCAGGTAAGGCCGGTGTTGATTCGGCCGCTGCCAATACTCGCTCCAAAGAGCGCTGGAATAGCGACGACATCGTATTAGCAACGGCCAAGGATAAGCGCGGCTTGATGGATGAGGCCGTTAAACTTGCCGCAGGCAGTGATTTGGCGTTGGTCGTGGTCGGGGGCAATGAGCAGACCTCTCGCGAAGGATGGGCGGAAAGCCATTTAGGGGATCGCACCGATTTACAGTTGTTGGGGGATCAGCGCGAGTTAGTAGAGAAGGTATTGGCTACCGGCACTCCTACGGTCGTTCTTTTGCAAAACGGGCGGCCCCTGGCGATACCGGTATTGGCCGAAAAAGCTCCCGCGATTATGGAACTGTGGTATTTAGGGCAAGAGGCCGGCCACGCTGTGGCGCGAACCGTATTTGGCGATGTGAATCCGAGCGGAAAACTGCCGGTCACGATTGCTCGCTCGGTAGGACAGCTTCCGGTGTATTACAACCATAAAAAAACCGCCAAACGAGGCTATGCCTTTAGCGACTCGTCGCCCCTGTACCCCTTTGGGCACGGCTTAAGCTATACCGACTTTGAATACGGCGATATTGCGGTTAAAGGCAGTCCCGTTAAAGCCGGTGGCAGTGTTACCCTCAGCGTTAAAGTGAGCAACACCGGTAAACGTGCCGGTACAGAGGTTGTTCAGCTGTATCTGCACGATAAAATCGCCACACTTACGCGCCCGGTGCAAGAGCTGAAAGGCTTTGCACGCGTAGAGCTTAAGCCGGGCGAGAGTCGTACGGTGAGCTTCCAAGTTGCGGCCAATCAGCTGGGTTTTTATGACCAAGAGCTGCAGTACATTTTAGAGCCCGGCGTTTTTGAGGTGATGATAGGTAGCTCGTCAGCCGATATCCGCGCCCGCAGTGAGTTTGCGGTTGCAGGACAAACAACGGTGATTGGCGAGCAAAAAGCTTACCTCACAAATGTTGTGGTAAATTAATGCGATAACCCACCCTATGCTCTCGCGTGGGTGGGTGCCTCCTTGCCCTGTGTTGTTCTAGTTCTGTAAAGCGTGAACCCCTTCAGCTGTTTAAGCTCGCAAATGTTAACGTTAACTATCTCTTCTGGGTGTTTTTTGTATAAAGCTACGTTTTTTTGTTCGGTTTTTGTCTTTCCTGTGTGTTAGCGATAACACAGCCTGCCTATCTTGGTGTTTTTTTGAGTTGGGGGTGGCTGTGTGTCTTGGGCCTGTTGTGCCGTTCCTGTGTGTGGTTTGTCTCGCGGTCGCCATTAGCGGTAGCGCTACTGTTTTTGTTGTTGTCGTTCGAGCGCTGGGTGTTATCAAAAATTGTGTTTTTCAGCCCTAACCCTTTGCTGGTGTGGAGTTTACAAAGTAATTAATTGTTAATGGTCATCTTGACTATTAAGAGATCCTGTCGTATAAATAGACTTAGCTCAAACCTAAAATTTGCAATAAAGCCGAAAATAATGCGTTAAATATGATTTTTTTGGGGTTTGACTATTAAGATTTAAACGAGCATTATTTAACGGTAATGGCCACGCTTAAGGTGTGACAGCGCTAACATGCCGTGCCCAGGCGCTAGCTGTCGTGCTGATATCAGCCTTGCTGGTCATGCCACATATAAAGCTCATGTATTAATAACTATAAAAGAGATCATGCTATGACTATTCGTACCCGTACCCCCGGTATGAAACCCGGGATTGTAACCCTCGCATCCTCCCTGCTCGTGCTAACCAGTGTTGTTGCTTCAGCCCAAGATAACGCTGCCGGAAACACGGAAATGCTAGAAGAGATCGTGGTGCAGGGCGCTCGTCAAAACCTACAAAATGCACAAGATATTAAGCGCGATGCAGATACCTTTGTCGATGCGATATCGGCAGAGGACATCGGCTCATTGCCCGATCGCAGTGTGCTTGAGGCCATGCAGCGTTTGCCCGGTGTATCCATTGAGCGCTTTGCCGGTCCCGATGACCCAGATCACTTCAGTGTGGAAGGCTCTGGTGCCATTATTCGCGGTATGACCGCGACTCGAAGTGAATTTAATGGTCGCGACTCTTTCACTGCAAACTCTGGTCGGGGCTTAAGTTTTCAGGATGTGTCGCCAGAGTTGATGGGCGGCGTGGATATCTACAAAAACCAAACGGCCGATATGATTGAAGGCGGTATTGGTGGCACAGTGAGCCTGCGCACTCGCAAACCGTTTGATTCTGACGGTCGAGTGATGTCACTGGGTGGTGATATCTCCTACGGTGATATGGCGGAGAAATCCAGTCCAACCGTATCGGGCCTGTACAGTGATCGCTGGGATACAGACGCCGGTGAATTTGGCTTCCTGGTGAACTTTGCTTACTCAAAGCTTTATGGCGAGTCTCACGGCATTCAGAGTGATGCTTACGTGCTATATGATGCCTCGGTTTTGCCGGGTGCAGAAGAGTTTGTGGGTGACGGTACGGGTACCGTCTTTATGCCCAATGGCTCAAATATCCTGATGAAAGAAGATGACCGCGAGCGGCAAGGCTATGCGGCTGCTTTTCAGTGGGCAAGCCCCGATGACACGATGGAAGCGACCGTCCAATTTATGCGCTCTGATGCGTCTTTGGCTTGGACCGAGACGGCCATGAAGTATCAAGGGGGATATTACGATCCAGATGCTGAAACCGATAAGCGTTTTACTCGTCCCGTGGCCGGTACCGAATTTAGCTTCGATGACGAAGGCTTGTTTGAATCTGGTTTTATGGGGGACTCAGAAGGGTGGCGCGCTGCTGACGACAATGCTGATCGTATTCCCCGTGCTTGGAATGACGGTGTCGGTGCAGATCAGGGGATTGCGTTATTTGGCCACAAATACCAATCTGAGCGTCGTTTTAAAGAAACCAATACCGTGGTTGACGACTTTGCGGTGAACTTTAAGTGGACGCCTACCGACCGCTTTGAGTTAGAAACTGACTTGCAGTATGTGCAAGCCGAGACGGTAGATAATGATCTGGTTGTGCATTTAGGTATTCACGCGCTGCAAGATTACGACACGACTGGCTCTACCCCGCACTTAACATTGGTTGATCCCTGGAACGGTGTACGTGATGCCGATCGGGAAAACGGCGGTGGTATTTATGATACTGGCTATCCGGGTTTCTCTAACGATGAGGCTGGCGATAGCAATTACTTCCAAGACCCAAACTCTTACTGGTGGCGTTCGGCGATGGATCACTACGAGCGCTCTGAGGGCGACTCTGTTGCGGGTCGCATTGATGGTACATATCACTTTGATGGTGACGCTGGTATGCTGCGCTCGGTTAAGGCTGGCGTCCGCTATGCTGAGCGCCAACAAACTGTGCGCAATACCGATTGGAACTGGGGTAGCGTAGGCCCTGAGTTTTCTGGTGGTAACCCAGCCTTGTTCTTGCCCAACGTTGATGAGCAATCTGAGGATTATGAGGTTGTCGATTGGAGTGACTTCCACGGTGGTGGTGTCGTTGACATTCCGGGCGGTGGGTTGATTCATCCAACGGAAGATTTTGTTAAAGACCTGCTCTATTTGCGTCGAGACATTGTTAAAAATGGCGCTGGTGATTGGGTTCCCTATCCTGATCGGACAGATGTCCAGTTAGATAATGAGTATGGGCTTTTTAGTCCAGGTCAGATATTCGATACGACCGAGACCAATCATGCGGCGTACGTACGGTTAGACTTCGGTTCGGATGAGCATGCGATTCGCTTTAGCGGTAACGTCGGCTTACGGTATGTGAAGTTTGAGCGTGAAGCGATAGGTTCTGTGACATTCCCTGATTTGGTGCCAGAAGATGCGGCTCCGTCGGATATAGGTTTGCCTTTAACTAGCGACTCGGTAGAAGCTTATTTGCAAGGGCAGGTTGATAATGGCGAGTATGCCACTATCAAAGAAGCCGCCGATGCTGAAGAAAATAATTGGGCGGGCGACCGCTTTAATTACTTGTCAGATGAGGAGCGAAGCTTTGGTAACAACGCTGAAAGCCTTCTCAGGGCAGTATCAGACTACGATACCTTTTTGCCTAGCTTTAACTTAAAGGTTGAGTTGACTGATGATTTAATCATGCGCTTTGCCGCCGCTCAGGCCATAGCATTACCAGATATGGGGGAAGTGAAAAACCAGGCAGACTTGGGCACATTGTCTGTTGAGGTGGACCAGCCTCAGGTTGACCCGGACAACCCGCCACCTGATACTGAGTACTCAGGCATTGAAGGTGCCTATGTCAGTGGTTGGACCGGCGATGGGGGTAACCCGTACCTAGATCCAATGGAGTCAACTCAATATGATTTGTCGCTGGAGTGGTACTTCTCTCCTGTTGGCTCGTTGACAGCTACGTTGTTCCATAAAGATTTAGATAACTTCTTTATTTATGGGGCGTTCCCGCAGACTTACACCAATCCGACCACGGGTGTGACTGAAACCGCCGATGTGACCGGAACCCGTAATGGCGGTGAAGGTACAATGGACGGTGTTGAGTTGGCATATCAGCAGTTCTTTGACATGCTGCCAGAGCCGTTTGATGGGTTTGGTGTTCAAGCTAACTACACCTACATTGATGCCAGTGGGGTGCCAAATAACGAAGTTCCGGCCGACGATGCTGATTATGTTGGTGGCGATGGCGATACCGGGGCGCGGGTTAGTTTGGACAGCGTGCCGCTACAAGGTCAGTCAGAGCACACTGCTAACTTGGTGCTAATGTATGAAAAGTACGACTGGAGTGCTCGCGTTGCTTATAACTGGCGCTCTAAGTACTTGTTAACCACACGGGATGTGATTAGTACTTACCCGCTTTGGAATGATGATGCAGGCTATATGGATGCATCTGTGTTCTATAATGTGACAGATAACGTCCAGGTGGGGATGCAGTTTAGTAATATTCTGGATACGCAAACCGAAACTCTCATGATTTTAGATGATGAAGGGACGGAGGCTGGTCGGACTTGGTTTAAGCAAGACCGTAGGGCTGCGTTTGTGGTACGAGCAAACTTTTAAGCCACAGCTAAAGCTGTGAAAAATGCGCACTTTCGAGTGCGCATTTTTTTTGCCCGTATGATAAGTTGAGGCTAGGCGTGATTAATGCCCCGAATGGTAAATAGCACTGAGATATTAAAATATAAGAGGCCTCATGCAGTACGAGAATAAACGAGATGTTCTTATAGTGGGGGGCGGGACGGCTGGTTGGATGACGGCCGCCGCGCTGTCACGGTTTCTTGATCCAGAGCATTTCCGTATTAGGCTGGTCGAATCTGACGCGATTGGCACGGTCGGTGTGGGCGAGGCTACGATTCCTCACATTCGACAATTTAACGACATGCTCGGCATTGATGAGAACGAGTTTATGCGGGCGACTAATGCCACTTATAAGCTTGGTATCCAGTTTCACGGTTGGGGCGATAAAGACTCGTCATATGTTCACCCGTTTGGTTTATGTGGACACGATATAAATGGCGTAGACTTTCATCACTATTGGCTCAGGCTTCATGCGGAGGGAAAAGCTCGATCGTTTGGTGACTACTCCTTTGCTGTGCAGGCCGCCCTTGCGGGTAAATTTGATTACCCTGTATCTACGTCCGACGGGCCTCGTGGTGAATACGGTTATGCCTTTCATCTTGATGCAACGCTATACGCAAAATTTTTACGAGATTATGCACTTGCCCGCGACGTTCAGCGAATCGAAGGTAAGGTTGTCGATACCGAACTCAATACTAGCTCAGGCTCTATCGCGGCAATAAAGCTGGACAGCGGCGAGCGATTGATGGCTGAGATTTTTGTCGACTGTTCCGGGTTTCGGTCGTTGTTACTTGGACAAACATTAAACGTCAGCTATGAGTCCTGGCGTCATTGGCTGCCGTGCGATCGCGCCGTTGCGGTGGCCTGTGAAAAAGTATCCGCTCCCCATCCTTACACCCAAGCGTTTGCCCACGAGTGCGGTTGGCGTTGGCGTATCCCGCTGACAACTCGTACCGGCAATGGCTTAGTCTATCAATCACAGGGCATGTCCGATGATGAGGCTGCCAGTCGCCTACTGGCTGAGTTGGATGGGCCCGCGCTAGGTGACCCGCGTGTTATCAGGTTTGAGACAGGTAAGCGCGATCAGTGCTGGGCGCACAACTGTATCGCGATTGGGTTGTCGTCTGGTTTTCTAGAGCCGTTAGAGTCTACCAGTATCTATTTAATCCAGGTGGCTATTCAGAAGCTACTGGAGTTTTTCCCCGGTCATGAGGGTGTCGGTGTCGAGAGAGAGGTTTATAACAGTCAAATGAATCTCGAATATGACCGGGTGCGCGACTTTTTAATCCTTCACTACTGGCTTAACCGCCGCGCTGATAATGCCTTTTGGCGGGCGTGTTCGGCCATGGAGTTGCCAGAATCTTTGACCGAAAAAGTGAACCTTTTTCGAACATGCGGGCATGTAGAGCAGTACCGCCAAGGATTATTTATGCCCGCCAGTTGGCTGGCCGTGTATCTCGGCCAGGGTTTGATCCCCGAACGTTACGATTCGCGAGTCAATGTGCCTGCATTGGCTGATGTTGAACGCTATCTAGAGCGTGTCCATAAAGGCTGTGTTGCCGAGTTACGACATTTGCCATCCCATGCCGAGGCGCTCACTAAAATAAAAATGGGTGCGGCGGCTTACCCTCCTTCGTCGTTAAGCTTGTATGGGACGAAACTGTAATGTCAGAACAACCTCTTAAGCATATTGCGATAGTGGGCCAAGGTGTCGAGTTATGGTTTTCGACGGTATTTTTAACGGCTGCGCTTAAGCCCTTTAATGTGGCGGTAACGTGCATTGAACTTGGTGGCTGCGCTAACGTTAATACTGCGCCTCTGGAAGCACTTAGCCCGCAAGTTTTGCGCTTGCTCAAGTTGATGCAAATCGGTGAGCTGGATCTTATCAGACAATGCCGGGGAGGTTACTCGCTAGGGCTTGATTGTCGCAGTGTTCATAACCGCTTTTTTGTTCCTCACGGTGAGTTGGGGCTGGAGCCTAACGACAGTGTTTTGGTAGGGGCAGCGTATTCGAATTATGCAAAGCGAGGTATTCATAATCTCGACGCATTGAGTGTGGCGGCTACCGCTGCGCAGCAGGGCAAGTTTGCGGTGGTGGGCACGGATCGGCCAGACTTACAAGCGCTGTTGCGGTATGGAGTTCATCTAGAGACAGATAGGCTCGTTAATTTTTTAAAGCATCAACTAACACGGCTGGGGGCAACACATGTATCCGCCGTTAATGAGCCCCCCGTTATCTCACTAAACCGTGGTCAAATAGCGTCGCTTTTGTGTTCGTCTGGCAAGAAGATTTGCGCTGATTTTTGGATCGACTTGAGTGCCAATGGCGTGTTACAAGAAGCGAGCAAAAATGTCGCAATGCACTCGTTGTTGTCAGGCTGCTCAGCGGTTCAGGTTGCGCAGTCTTGGCGAGAGGCACCACCAAATTCAGCCGCTCGCCAGCTAAGCACGGCTGAAAATGTTCTGCACGATACCCTTAACAGTGCCCGAATAGAGCAAAGCAGTTTGTACAGCGATAGTGAGAAAGCGTTAGCTGATCTCTGTGCTAGTAAACCTCTTGCGCGCTTTGATTGGCAGTTTTCTAAGAAATCTTATTGCGCTTTAGCATCAATATGGGATGAAAACTGTTTGCGCTTGGGCGAGCGAGCGCTACAAATACCAGGTCCAGCGTTTTCACGTTTAAGCTTAATAATGGCGGCGTTGGTACAGTTTGTTGATCAGCTGCCTGATGCTGGAGTGAAGCCGGCTCTTATTCAGTCGTATAATCGGAATATGTCTGCCTATATAAATGAAGCATTTAGCTTTAACGCCACTATGTTTACATTGGTGAACAAAAGCTACAGAGCTGCCGGTGATGTACCGTCTCAAAGTGAGGTTTTTTCACGTACTGGACGGTTGTTGCCCGCTGCGACAGATGCGGTAGAGCCTCAGCAGTGGAAAAGTTTATTGTATGGCTTAATGGGCGCACCAGCGCTAACGGATATAACCTTAGACCGTATTGCCTCTGGTGATGTGAATAAGGCGTTAAATGAGCTTGAGAAAAAAATTCACGGTATTGCTTCTAGTATGCCGAACTATGCCGACTTTTTGGTGAGATTATTGGGTCGTTAAGAGTAACGGCCGTGATTTTGATATTTTGTTCCAGAGGTAACGTTAATGTCCAATGCATCCTTAGAGAAAATAATCATCGTTGGCGGCGGCACGGCTGGTTGGATGGCTGCGGCGTCAATGGCCAAGTTGCTTCGTCCCGGTACATGCGAAATTCTACTGGTAGAATCGGAGGATATAGGAACTGTAGGTGTGGGTGAGGCAACTATTCCGCAAATTTTACTGTTTAACAAGCTTCTTGACATTGATGAAGACGATTTTATTAAAAAAACACAAGGAACCTTTAAGTTAGGTATCGAGTTTGTCGATTGGGGTGCATTGAATAGCTCGTATTTTCATGCCTTTGGCAGTGTTGGTAAAGATATGAGTGGCGTACAGTTTTATCACTATTGGTTGAAAATGCGCGCTCAAGGAAAAGCCGCCGGGATAGACGATTATACCTTGTCGTCGCAAGCGTGCTTGCAGAAAAAATTTATGAGATCGATCGAAGCGGGGAATTCACCACTGTCGAACGTGGCCTATGCTTATCATTTTGATGCGGGTCTATATGCTGCTTATTTACGCGAGTACGCACAATCTCGTGGCGTTACCCGGGTGGAGGGGAAAGTTGTCGATACTCATCTTCGACAGAACGGGTTTATTCACTCGGTTCAGTTAGAGAGTGGCGCGGTTTATGACGCGGACTTTTTTATCGATTGCTCGGGATTTCGTGGCTTGTTAATCGAACAGGCGCTTAACACTGGTTACGATGACTGGTCTCACTGGCTGCCTTGCGATCGCGCTGTGGCAGTGGGCTGTGAAAGTGTTGCGGAGCCTTGGCCTTATACTCGCTCTACTGCGCAAAAAGCGGGTTGGCAGTGGCGTATACCACTTCAACATCGAACCGGTAACGGTTATGTCTACGCCAGTAAGTTTATCAGTGACGATGAGGCGCGTCAGACTTTGCTCGATAATCTGGATGGCGCCCCCGTTGGTGAGCCAAAATTACTCAAATTTGTGACCGGTAAGCGCAAGAAATTTTGGAATAAAAACTGTTTAGCTCTCGGTTTGGCCAGTGGCTTTATGGAGCCTTTAGAGTCTACCAGTATTCATTTGGTTCAGGCAGGGCTGGCCAAGTTTATGAGCTTTTTTCCCAATAAAAATTGCGATGAATCGGATGTGGATGAGTATAACCGTCAGACAACGTTTGATTATGAGCGAATTCGTGATTTTCTAATCCTGCACTATTGTGTTACGGATCGAGATGATTCGGAGTTTTGGAACTATTGCCGAAACATGACCATACCAGACTCGTTAACGCAAAAAATTGATCAGTTTAAGGCTAATGGGCGTGTGTTTCGCCATAATGGTGAAATGTTTAATGACCTGAGTTGGTTTGAAGTAATGTACGGTCAGGGGATTACACCGAAAGGTTACCATGCATTGGTGGATAATATGCCGGAAGAAGAGTTACATAAGCGTTTGGAAGGGATTAAATCAGTGATACGGCGCTCTGTTGATCATATGCCAACCCATCAGGAGTTTATCAACCAGCACTGTCGTGCTAAGCCGATGTGATCAGGCTCGCGCTTAAAGTTTGATATAACTGCACAGGTTTAATAGGTTTACTGATGTAATCATCCATCCCGGCCGCCAAACAGCGGTCGCGGTCTTCGTGCATGGCCTGAGCGGTTAAGGCGATGATGGGGACATTATGAAAACGCTCATCGGCACGAATAAGAGTGGTGGCTTCGATGCCGTTCATTAGCGGCATCTCGATGTCCATTAGTATCGCGTCAAAGTGTTCGCCGCTGTGTAGTTTGTCCAGCGCCTCTTGGCCGTTATTGGCCGTTGTGGTTTGTACGCCTTTTTTGCGCAGCATGCCGATGGCGACTTGTTGATTTACGATATTGTCTTCGACCAATAAGATATGCCGCCCTTGCAGTTGCTCGAATGCTTCGGGTTCGGTTTTTTGATTAGGCTGTAAACATTCTGGTAGCGCTTTACAAATGGCGTCAAACAGACGTGACTCACTGACGGGTTTGCTCAAAAAATCATCGATAAGTCGCGCGTCTTTCTGGTTTGCACTGTGTGGCTGGGAGAAAATCTCGTCGCGACTTAATGATGATACTAAAAATATTCGTGGTTTTTTATTTAAGTCACAGGCGGTTTTAATGTCGCGAGCAGCGGCTAGGCCGTTTTTAATAGGCATTTTATAATCGATTAAGACCAAATCATAAGGTCGATTATCTTGTTCTGCACGATGAATTTTCTCGCACGCTACGTGGGCATCGCTGGCGGTGTCGACATGGTCGACGAGCTTGCCCGCTGACTGGCTGAGAATATCTAGCGCGAGTTGGTTGTCATCCACCACTAATAAACGCAATGCGCGGCAGTTGTATTCGCTGTCGTTAATGCGCCTTGCGCCGATATGACTTTTTTCAAAATCGGCGGTAAATGAAAATGTAGTGACTTTGTCGGGCAAGCTGGTTAGCTCTAGTGAGCCATTCATTAACTTAACCAGCAGTTTACAAATTTGCAGACCGAAGCCACTTTTCTCGCCGATGGTGCGGTGCGGTGGTCGCTGTAAATCCCGGCGCAATCGATCGAGGGTGGAGGGTGATATGCCACGGCCGTAATCGGTAATGGCAATCCGCAGGCGTATGGTGTCCCCATCACTGTGGACCAGCTCGGCTTTAATTAAAATCTCACGGCTGTAGGAGTATTGCAGGGCATTGCTGACCAAGTGGCTGATAATGTGATTAAGGCGGGTGGCGTCACCACGCATAAAAAGAGGCACGTCGTCATCAATTGCGAAGTTGATATCAACCGGTTTGGTGTCGGTATCTTGATTAAGGCCGCGACTTTCAAACTGATGGGATAAACGCTCAAACACTCGCTCTAAATCGAAATGGCTGTGCTCTAAAGTAATGTTGCCGGTTTCGAGTTTGGCGTAATCGAATACTTGATTGACGGTTTGCAGCAGAGCATCGGCGGCGATTCCCATACTGTGGAGGTAGCCGCGTTGCACTTCGTCGAGCGGGGTGTCTTGCAATAGATGTCCAAGCCCGATGATGGCATTCATCGGCGTGCGGATCTCGTGGCTCATACTGGCTAAAAACTGGCTTTTGGTTTTGCTGGCCTGCTCGGCTTCGGCTTTGGCACTCACCAGCTCAGCATTGGTGTTTACTTCGTTGCTGATGTCGCTGATTGTCCCGACGCAGCGGGTGGCATAGCCGTTTTCGTCTGGCTCAACCAAGACGCAGCGGCTGTCGACCCAGACGGTCTGGCCCAGCGCATTTAACATGCGGTGCTCTAGGCGCAAGCTGCTTCGGCGGTTGGCAATGGCAGAGCGCAGCTCGGTGAGCACGGCATCGCGATCCTCTGGGTGCAGCAGTTGCTGTTCAACGGTGGCAAAGTCGGCAAAGTTTGGTGGTTTAGTATGGCCTAAGAGCAGCCAGTAGCCGTGGCTGAAATAGCAGGTGCCGCTGTTGATGTTCCAGTCCCACAAGCCATCGCGAGAGGCGGCTAAAGCGTAGCGAAAACGCCGGTCGCGCTCTGCCAGCTCGTTGGGCGATTGGACGGAATCGGGCGTTACCGCAGGCGAGGTTTGCGTCATAGCGCGCTGCTCGCTAAGCGTTTGCTCGAGTTCGCGAATACGTGCTTTTAGCGCGTTAATATCGTCGCCTTCACTGGCCAAGCTTAGCTACCTCGTCAGGTGGGTCGAGTTGCCACGATTGAGCTCACCGGGCGCGCAATCGTGACGTCGAGTTTATTTTTAATGCACAGGCAAAGCCGACTCTCCGCCGGTGCAGATTATTCCTTAGCATAGATGAATTGGGTGCCGAGTCCAGTGCTTTTGCGCAAAAAACGTGCATTAAATGATGTTTTGGTCGGTTTGAAAGGCTAACGGCAGGTACGAGGGGCGAGGTCGGCCTAGGATAGGCCGACCTCTTGGGGTACTTGCTTAGAGCTGCTTGCGGGCCTGGGCAATAGCGGCTCTTACCTGTGCCGGGGCGGTGCCGCCAATGTGATCGCGGGCGGCGACGGAGCCCTCTAGGGTTAGCACCTCAAATACGTCGTCGCCGATGGTATCGGAGAACTGTTGCAGCTCGTCTAAGCTCATCTCTGATAGGTCTTTGCTGGTTTCTATGCCGTAGGCGACGGACTTACCTACCACCTCGTGAGCATCGCGAAACGGCATGCCTTTGCGCACCAAGTAGTCGGCCAAATCGGTGGCGGTCGAGAAGCCGCGGCGCGCGGCTTCGTACATGCTGTCTTTGCGCGAGCGAATGGCCGGCACCATGTCGGCAAAGGCGCGCAGGCAGTCTTTAACGGTGTCCACGGCATCAAACAGCGGTTCTTTGTCTTCTTGGTTGTCCTTGTTGTAGGCCAACGGTTGCGACTTCATCAGGGTGAGCAAGGCGACTAAATGGCCGTTGACCCGGCCGGTTTTACCGCGTACCAGCTCGGGTACGTCGGGATTTTTCTTTTGCGGCATAATCGATGAGCCGGTGCAAAAGCGATCGGGCATATCGATAAAGTTAAACTGCGCGCTGGTCCAGAGCACTAACTCCTCGCTGGCGCGGGATAAATGCGTCAGCAAAATACTGGCAAACGCGCAAAATTCGATGGCAAAGTCGCGGTCGGAGACCGAGTCCAGCGAGTTGGCGGTGGGTTTATCAAAGCCCAGCAGCTCGGCTGTTAAGACGCGGTCGATGGGGTAAGTGGTACCCGCCAGCGCGGCGGCGCCGAGGGGCGACTGGTTTAAGCGTGCGCGGCAATCGGCCAACCGGCTGGCATCGCGCACCAGCATTTCGTACCAAGCCAACAGATGGTGGCCAAAAGTTACGGGCTGTGCGGTTTGCAGGTGGGTAAAGCCCGGCATGATGGTGTCGGCTTCGCGCTCGGCCAGCTCTAAAATGCCGCTTTGCAGACGTTTGAGTTCGCTGGCAATCAAGTCAATCTGGTCGCGAACATACAAGCGAATGTCAGTGGCGACCTGGTCGTTGCGCGAGCGGCCAGTGTGCAGTTTCTTACCGGTAATGCCGATTTTTTGCGTCAGTGCCGCCTCAATGTTCATATGTACATCTTCAAGCTTAACTGACCACTCAAAGTTACCGGCGCTAATATCGGCGCGAATTTCCTCGAGCCCCTCAATGATTTGCGTTTTTTCGTCGGCGGTGAGTACGCCGACCTTCTCGAGCATGGTAGCGTGGGCGATAGAACCGTTAATGTCCTGCTGGTAGAGGCGCCAGTCAAAGCCGACCGAGGCGGTAAAACGCTCGACAAAGGCATCGGTGGGTTCGGTAAAACGGCCGCCCCAGGATTGGTTGGTCTGTTCGTTATCGCTCATAGTCTGTCTCGCGGTTAAATTTGGTATTTTGCGCCAGCCGGACCGGCGGCGCGATGGCGCGCCCGACGGGCCTGTCTGTGCTGAGGTACACTAAGGCAAAATAACACTGGCGCTGCATCTTAGTGGCGGCATTATAGCCTATGGAAAAATTGGCAGTAAGGTGGCAGTAGGGGATTGCTATGGGGAAACCGGCGAGACAAGCGCACACAGAGCTTAACCAGGACGATTTAAAGCTGCTACCTAACCTGTGCAGTATAGAAGCACTGTTTATGCTGGTGGTGGCGGCCGAGCTGTTGGCGGTGCTACTTAGTGTGGCCAGCCAAGGGTTGGCGAATTTAAGCTGGGCGCATTTAGGGCTGGTCTCGGCACTGGTGCTCTGGATAACCTTGGGCAGCGCTGCGTTGGTCTGTGCCGCTCGCGCCATGCTGGAGCGTTTGCCGCCAATCGTTTCATGGTTGTTGGTGTACACCGTTACTTTGCTGTGTACTGGCTTCTTTTCTGCTTTTGGGCAGTGGGTACTTAAAGGCCTTGGCCGCGGCTTTATCGACTGGTGGCAAGTGGCGTCCCACGTGTTAATCGCGGCGATTATCGCGGGTATGCTGTTGCGTTACTTGTTTTTGCTACAGCGTTTGCGGGCACAGCAGCAGGCGGAGTTGCGCGCGCGTATTCAGGCGCTGCAATCGCGGATTGAGCCACACTTTTTGTTTAACAGCATGAACAGTATTGCCAGCTTAATCGCCACTGATCCCGATTTGGCCGAGCGTCTGGTGGAGGATCTGGCCGATTTATTTCGCGCCGCCTTAGCGCAAACCAGTATGGTCAGTGCCGAGCGCGAGTTGGCGTTAACCCGCGCGTACCTGCGTATTGAGCAGTTGCGCTTAGGCGAGCGGCTACAGCTAAACTGGGATGTACAAACGCCACCGGCGGACCTAGAGTTACCCAATTTGTTGCTGCAACCGCTGGTTGAAAACGCCATTTATCACGGTGCCGAAAATAATCGCAGCGGTGGTGAGGTGCGAGTTCGCTTTGTGTGTGATGATACCGGCGCGCACTTAATGGTCCGCAATAGCATCGCGCCCGAGTCTGCCGCGAGTCTCCGCCCTGGGCATAAAATGGGGCTCGATAATGTGCGCCACCGCTTGCAGGCATTTTATGGCACAAGCGCGCACTTGACGGTAGAAGAGCTGGCGGGCGAGTTTTCTGTGTGTATTCACATTGCCGCTGCCCAGCGTCGTTCCGCTTTAGGCAATACGAATAAAAAAGTTTAGTGATGGTGCCTCTATGTTAGACGTGTTAATTGTCGATGATGAGCCGTTAGCCCGAGCGCGGCTAGAGCGAATGATCGATCAGCTGAGCGGTTACCAAGTGAGCGCCGCGGCGGCCGACGGTGAATTGGCATTGGCGGCGGTGGTCCAATACGACCCCGATATAGTGCTGATGGACATTCACATGCCCGGTAGCGACGGTTTGAGTGCTGCGCGGGCAATTAGTGAGCTGGACGACCCTCCCGCCATTATTTTTTGTACCGCCTTTGGCGAGCACGCACTGGAAGCTTTTGCGACGACGGCGGTGGGTTACTTGCTCAAGCCGGTACGTCGCGAGCAGCTTGAGGCGGCGCTGGCGAAGGTAACCCAGCTAAACAAAATGCAGCGTGCCGCGGCGCGGGGGGCGAGTACACGCACCAGCATTACCGCCAAAACTCACCGTGGCATAGAGCGCATTGCGCTAAATGACATTCGCTATTTTTTGGCCGATCAAAAATACGTTACGGTCTACCACACGGGTGGTGAGCACCTGTTAGATACCACGCTGAAAGAGCTAGAGCAGGAGCTGGGCGACCAGCTGTTAAGGGTGCACCGCAATGCGCTGGTGTCGGTGCGTCATATTCAGGCGTTAGAGCGTTGCCCGGATGGCGGTTTACAGGTGCGTTTGGCCGATACCAAAACGGCACCAGCCGTTAGCCGACGCCACGCCAGCGATGTTAAGGCGGTATTGCAGCAGTTGTAGCGCCGGTTTAGCCGGAGTTGGCGTTGTTCCGGGTGCCTAATAGGCACGGTCGGCGCGCTAAATAGTTATGTGGCAGTTTGATTTGCTATCATGGTGGCCGCGTTAAATTCCAGCCAATACTGAGAGTGATATGAGTCCAAGCTCCCGCACCATTAAAATTGCCACACGCAAAAGCTTGCTTGCCCTGTGGCAAGCGGAGTATGTCAAAGCCGAATTGTTGCGCCACCACCCAACCATTAAGGTCGAGTTGCTACCCATAAAAAGCCGCGGCGATAAAATTTTAGATGTCCCGTTGGCCAAAGTCGGCGGCAAAGGGTTGTTTGTGAAAGAGCTAGAGCAAGCTATGCTGGACGGCTCGGCCGATATTGCCGTGCACTCGATGAAAGATGTCCCGATGGAGTTTCCAGACGGCTTGGGCCTGCCGGTTATTTGCCCGCGTGAAGACCCTCGCGACGCCTTTGTCAGTAACGACTACCGCGATTTAGACTCGCTGCCCGCCGGCAGTATTGTCGGCACCTCAAGCCTGCGTCGTCAGTGTCAGTTATTGGCGCAACGACCCGATCTAACCGTAAATTTCTTGCGTGGCAATGTACAAACTCGTTTGGCTAAGCTCGATGCCGGTGAGTTTGATGCGATTATTTTGGCCAGCGCTGGCTTGTTGCGCCTCGAGCTAAAAGAGCGCATTACCAGCTATTTAAGCCCCGAACAGTGCTTGCCGGCGGGCGGCCAAGGGGCCGTGGGGATCGAGTGCCGCAGCGATGATGCCGAGCTAATTGAGCTGCTGGCGCCCCTGCACGACTCACTCACGGCCGAGCGTGTGAATGCGGAGCGCGCCATGAACCGTCGTTTAGAGGGCGGGTGCCAAGTGCCTATTGGCTGCTACGCCGAGCACCAAGGCGACCAGCTGTGGCTGCGTGGGCTCGTGGGTGCGGTGGATGGCAGCACGATGTTGCACGATGAGATCACCGGCCCCGTGGCCGAGGCCGAGGCCATGGGCATCACGTTGGCCGAGCGCTTATTGGCTGCAGGCGCCGACCGTATTTTGGCTGAGGTTTACGGCCGCGACATTAAATGAGCATTAACCTGTGAGTGAATGGCGCGTACTTATTACCCGGCCCGAGCCGCAGGCGAGTTTGTGGCAAGCGCGCTTGGGCGAGGCCGGTTTGGCCAGCGTTGTGGTACCGGTAATGGTTATCGCGGCGGTTAGCGACCCGACGAGGCGCGAGCGCGTAAAACAGCTTATTCTTAATGTTGATCACTATCAAAAGGCCATTTTCGTCAGCCGCAATGCGGTGACGCACGCCTGTGAGTGGCTCGATGCCTATTGGCCTCAGCTTCCGGTCGGTATTGAGTATTTTGCTGTTGGCAGCGCCACCGCCAGGCAGCTCGCCCACGTCGATATTAAGGTAACGGCCCTCGGCGGCGAAGATTCCGCCATGAACAGTGAAGCGCTGCTGGCCGATCCGGCCCTGCAGCAGGTGGCCGGTGAAAAAGTCGTGATTTTTCGCGGTGTGGGTGGTCGCGATGTGCTGGCGGCCACCTTGCGCGAGCGCGGTGCTCGTGTCGATTACTGCGAGCTGTACCATCGCGAGTTGCCCGCTGAGGCCGAAAAACAGTTATTACAGGCCTTGGCGCCGGCTGCGCGAGCGCACGATATTGTGACGGTGCATAGTGGCGAAAGCCTGCAAAATTTAACCGCGTTGCTTGAGCCACACGCCGCGCTGGCCGATTATGCCCGCACCCGACCTCTACTGGTGCCCGGCGAGCGGGTGGCTGGGCTTGCCCGCAAGGCGGGGTTTAATCACTTGTTAGTGGCCCACAATGCCAGCGACAATGCTATGTTAGAGACGTTACAACGCTATATTGATACCCACTGAGGGGTGAGATACCGCTGAGCGAGCCTCGGCGACTAAATACCAACGGCTGAGGGCTGAGTGCGTCACCCCTTAGAGAGTGCGAGTTATTTCAGGAGAAGTTCATGGCGCAAGATGATTCGCAAGACAACGAGAAACTCCCCGTAGTCGGTGCTAGCGATAGCGGGCCGGAAACGTCCGAGCCCGATGCGGCGGCGAAAAGTGCCGCCACTGACAAACCCAGCGATAAAAATGCGTCAACTGGCAAGGCCAACACCACACCGCCCCCCAAGGCTAAAGTGAAGCCTGCCGCAAAAGCGCCGCGCCGTTCGGCACTGGCGGTATTTTGTCTGTTACTGATTGTAATCCTCGCCGCCACGGGCGGTTGGTTTGGTTGGCAAATGTGGCGACAATTGACACTTCTTGAGGCCGAATTGGCGGCCAGCGAGCCCGCTGTAACTAAGGCGTTTGACCCCTCGGCGATTAATCGCGAGGTGAATACGGTTAAGCGCCAATTGGGGCAACAAAATGAGCGACTAAAGCAGTTGCAAGCCGAGCGCAGTGACACCTCAAAAATAAACAACTTAGCCACTCAGCTGGCGGCGATGGAGCGTCGCCTACAAGCCTTTAGTGACACCTCGCGGGATGACTGGAAGCTGGCTGAGGCGGCGTTTTTGTTGCGCTTGGCAAGTCAGCGGATGCTGATTGAACACAACAGCTCTGAGGCTATCGCCTTAACCCAGGCGGCGGATAATATTCTGCGCGACCAACAAGATCCCGATTTATTTGGTGTGCGGCAAACCTTGGCGCGCGAGCTAACCGAATTAAAAATGGTGCAGCCAGTCGATCGCGAAGGCTTGTACTCGCGGCTGCAGGCGCTAACGGAGCAAGTTGATACCTTGAACCAACTGCAGGGGTATCAGCGCGAATCTATTGGTCCCGATGCGGCTATTACCGCGGAGTCAGAGTCACAGGGCGTTTGGCAAAAAGTAAAAGCAAGCTTTAGCCGCGCCTTTAGCACTCTGGGTAGTTATATTCGGGTGCGCGATCGCGAGCAAAAAGTCGCCCCTTTACTGCCGCCCGAGCAACGCTACTTTTTAACGCAAAATTTGCGCTTGATGTTAGAGCAGGCGCAGCTTGGTTTGCTGCGCGAACAGCCGCGGGTTTATCACCAGAGCCTTGAAAAATCGCAACAGTGGGTCAAAGAGTATTTTGAGCAAGACAACCGCTCGAAAGTTATGATCGATGAGCTTGCGCAATTGCAGCAAGAGCCCATTGTGGTCGAGCTGCCCGACATTAACCAGGCACTGGGTCAGTTGCAGGCTTATATCCAAAAGCTGCATAAAATAGAGGCGGGTGGTACGCCATGAAAAGACGCTTAATTATACTGCTGCTGGTTATGGTTGCCGGCGCGTTGCTGTTTCAGCTTATGCGTCACGATGGTGGCTATGTCTTGATTGCCTACGGCCATAAAACCATTGAGATGAGCGCCTGGACCGGCCTGGTTATTTTGGCGCTGTGTTTTTGGGTGTTCTGGCTGTTGTTGCGTTTGCTTAGTGCCGGTCGTCGCGCGGGAAAGTTGTTTACGCGTAATAATAAATTCTCGAGCCGGGCGCAATCAAAAACCATGGCGGCATTGGTGGACTTTATTGAAGGGGACTGGACGGCAGCGCGAAAAAAATTACTGCGCAGCGCGAGTAAGTCAGTCAGCCCGCAAGTGAACTATTTGGCGGCGGCACGTTGCGCTTACGAGTTAAAAGACTTCTCTGGGGCACTTGATTTGTTGCATAAAGCCGAGCGCTCGCGCGGTAGCAGTGAACTGGCGGTGGCGCTAACCCAGGCGCGTATGCAGTTGGGCAGTCAACGTTACGAGCAATGTTTAGCGACGCTTAATCGAATTAAGCGCACCGCCCCAGAGCATCCGGTGGTACTCGATTTATTGGCGGATGTTTACTTGGCGCTAGATGATATCGACGCGCTGGAGCAGTTGTTGCCGAGTTTACGGCAATTAAAAATTCGCCTGCCAGAGTCGATGCGCAAGCTGGAAGTCGTGGTCTACGCTCGGCAGCTGGCTCTTAGCAGTCGTGCCGCCCGGCAGTTGGCGACGGCGCCCGACGCCAGTAAGACCGAGTTGGATGCCGTGTGGCAGCGTATGGGTAAAAGTTTACAGAAAGAGCCCGACTTAATCGCCGTGTATGCGTTTGAGTTGCACCGTTTAGGGTTTGACCAAGAGGCGGAACCGCGCTTAGTGACGGCACTAAAAGGCGAGTGGCGCAGCGAATGGGTGGCACTTTACGGCGAACTTGACGGCGCTAACGTCGAGGCGCAAATTAAAATGGCCAGCACCTGGTTGCCCCAGCATGATGCCGATGCGGTATTGCTTTGCACCCTGGGTAAGCTGAGTTTACGCAACAGCTTGTGGGGCCAGGCACGGGATTATTTTAAAGCCAGCCTCGATATTGCCCCAACTGCCGAAGTTTACGAGTTACAGGCGCGCCTGTTGCAACAGCTGGGTGAGGTTGAGGCGAGCAACGCTTTGTATCGCGAAGGGCTGGAGTTTAGTGCCCGGCGTGCGTCGCTGCTCGCTCTGCCTGGCAATAAGCCGTGCCTAGAGGGCGGAAATAAAGACAACAGTAAAAAAAGCCTTGGTAAGTTGTGAGTGTATGGTGAGCCCTGATGAGCAAGCCGGTCACAACCCGGTGCCGTTTAACTTGATGGGGGATATCCCCGCAGAACTTACCGATGAGTTAACGCAAACCTTGTGCAACAGTGCGTCGCTGCGAATCGAGCGTATCGTCTCTAAAGGGCATGCTAGCGAGTCGGAGTTTTGGTACGAGCAAGATGAACATGAATGGGTGGTGTTGCTCAGTGGCGGCGCGGTGTTGCAGTGGAGCGATGGAAGCTTTCAGAGTTTAGCGCCGGGCGATTATGTGCTGATTCCCGCTGGCACCCGCCATCGGTTAGAGGGCACTTTGGCTGATGAGCTAAGCATTTGGCTCGCGGTATTTTTTACTGACTGCTAAGCCGACGCCACGTCTTTGGGTGCAAAGTGAGGAGCCGAGGAGGTTTTGCCCACCTGTGGCGTAATACGGACTGCGGCCGCTGTTATCTTGCCAAAGGCTTTGCTGGTAAGCCCAAAAGCTGCGGTGCGTGCACCAGTACCCAGAGGGCGAGCAAATCGTACACGCCGTGCCAAACCATCACCAATACGAGGCTTTGGCTTAGCTGATAAGCGGCTCCCAGCAGTAGCCCCATGGCGAGCGCCAAAACAAAATAAATCCATGACATAAAGTGCAGTAGCGCAAAGATCAGCGATGCGGCTATTAGGCCGACCCACATATTGCTGTAGCTGCTAATAAATGGCTGCAAAAAAGCCCGAAAAACTAACTCCTCGCCAATCCCCGCCAGAGCCGAGATCAATACCAGCTGCCACAACGCTAACCGAGCGAACAATGGTTGTAAGCGGCCAAGGGTAGTCAGTGTATTACGCTGCATAACTTTGCTGTAACGGTTTATGCCTGCGAGAAGAGCATAGGTCACAAGAGCCGCGATTAAGCCCCAAAACCAGGCAGCCGGGCCCAGCTTGCCGAGCTGAGATGTTGGTTGGGGCAGTTGTTTTAGCAGTATGAATCCCAGACCTAGAAGCCCAGCTTGCAGGCCGACAATGGTTTGAAAGGGCGGCATATCTGGGTGCTTCATAGGGCTTTCCTTTGTTTGGCTCGCTTAAAGGGCGATTGGCTAACATCTTTGCGTATACGTCAGCGTTATTCTACCTTACAAGAGTTGCCACATATTGGAGGTAACGGCTTATACAGCACGGGAGATTACGAGAAATGCGCACTGGAATAACCGCTTTAATCGTTATATTCGTCTTTGCCACATCGGCCTGCGGGGGCGGTGGCTCTGACGCCGGACCCGGTGATAGCACTAGCAGCCAGCGCTCATCCAGTAGTAAAGCCAGCGCTACCAGCAGTTCGTCCAGCTCGGCGGATGCCACCAGTTCGTCGAGTTTATCCAGCTCCGTCAGTTCTTCGATTGCTTCCAGCTTGTCGAGTTCGTCTAGCTCAATCAGCTCGTCTATCTCCTCCAGTTTGTCGAGCTCTTCTAGCTCATCGGTGGCGACTAGTTCGTCGAGTTCATCAAGCAGTGTTGCCAGTTCTAGCTCTAGTGCGGGATCGATCAGCGGCCTGGACGTGCGGCCCGCTAACAACCAATGTCTTGCCGGTCCGGCACCGACACAAAGTGCCGAGGTGGAGTTAACACGCGCTTACCCCTCCCTCAGCTTTGACCGTCCGGTTGCCATGGTGCAAAAACCCAGCGACAGCAGTGAGTGGTACTTACTAGAGCAGGCCGGCCGTATTATGCGTTTTGCCAACAACAGTGACACTGGCAGTGCTGAGGTGTTTGCCGATCTGCGCGAGCGCGTTAATGATAGTGCGAATGAGTCGGGCATGTTGTCTATGGCATTCCATCCAGATTATGCCGACAACGGTGAGGTTTTTTTATATTACCAAACTGATGAGCCAGGCAGTGACGACTGCTGTGTCAGTCAGTTGGTGCGCTATACCGTCAATGCCAATGGCGATCAATTAGATACCAGTTCTGCCGAGGTTTTGTTGAGTTTTACCGCGCCTTACAACGCCAAAAATCATTTTGGGGGCCATTTAGGTTTTGATGCCGCCGGACTTTTGTATCTAAGTATTGGCGATGGCGGTTCGTCGGGCGACCCGGATAACCGCGCGCAAAATACCGCCAATATCTGGGGCAGTATGATCCGTATCGATGTGGATGGTAGTGCGCCTTATGCGATACCGGCCGACAACCCGTTTGCCGAACAGTCTGATTTTTTATGCAACACTGATGCGCAAATGCAAAGCAAGCAAGCCGCCGACGGCGCGTGTCCCGAATTGTACGCATGGGGTTTGCGCAACCCTTGGCGCTGGTCATTTGACCGCGCTAACGGCGAGATTTGGTTGGCCGATGTCGGGCAGGGCAGCTGGGAGGAGGTAAACCGTATTCAGCGTGGTGGCAATTATGGCTGGCGCATTCGCGAGGGCGCACACTGTTATAACCCGTCCAGCGGTTGCGATACGACCGGGCTGATTGACCCGGTCGCTGAAGTGCCGCAACCGGAGTTTCAGTCTATTACTGGCGGCTATCGTTATCGCGGCAGTGATATTCCGGGGCTTACCGGGCGCTATGTGTTTAGTGACTTTGTTACTGGGCCGCTTTACTCTTTGGTCAATAACGGTCAAGGCGGTTGGTCCGTCGATCCACTTATTGCCGATACTGGGCAGAGCATCGCGGCGTTTGCCGAAGATCAACAGGGCGAGCTTTATGCGCTCAGTTTTGCCGGCGGTATTTATCGGCTTGCTCCCGGTGATCAACAAAGCAATAATGCCCCCGAGCAATATTTATCGGCCACCGGCTGTGTCGAGCCGACCGATCCGCAAACACCTGCCAGCGGTTTGGTCCCCTATCAAGTGCGCGCACCTTTTTGGTCTGACGGGGCCGCCAAACAGCGTTGGCTAGCCTTGCCCAACAATACGCAGATAAGCGCCGATGCCGAACAAGATTGGCAGTTACCGGTGGGCTCGGTACTGGTTAAGAATTTTTATTTGGCCGATGCTCTTATTGAGACGCGCCTGTTTAAGCACCACGACAATGGCGAGTGGGCCGGTTACAGCTACGCTTGGAATGAGGCTGGCACCGATGCCGAGTTGATCGTCGGTGGTGCCGAGCAATCTCGTGCTGGCCAATCGTGGATTTACCCCAGCGCCAGCCAGTGTTTGCAGTGCCATACCGAGGCGGCGGGTTTTAGTCTAGGGTTGCAGACCGCGCAGCTAAATTTTGCCATTACTTACCCAAGCACCGGGCGCAGTGCCAATCAGATCGAAACACTACAAGCGGTTGGTATGCTTGGCGCGACCGACGATAGCGCGCCCTTGGCTGACCCTCTGAATCAAACCTTACCGGTTAATGATCGAGCGCGGGCTTATTTGCATACCAACTGCGCGCAGTGCCATCAGCCGGGAGGCAACACCAATGTCGCTATGGATTTAAGGGCCGCCCGAGCATTGCCAGATATGGGTGTCTGTAATGTTCCGGCGCAAAATGGTGATGTAGGTATTAGTGATGCGCGCTTGGTTTTGCCGGGAGATGCCGACCGGTCCGTTTTATTGGCTCGTATTGCGCTGCGTGATCACGCCCAGCAAATGCCGCCAATCGGTAGCAATCTGGTGGATGTCGAAGGCGAGGCATTGCTGCGCGAGTGGATTAACGGTTTGGCGCTTAGTGATTGTGAATAACCTGTTGCGATAGCTTTTATCAAGCCGGTTACACGTAGATAATGATTCAATAACAGCCTTCGGCTTGCTCACAGGTTTCAGCAACGAGTGAACAAGCCCTCCGCATGTATTTAGCACCAACACTTGAAAACTCTTATTAGTACACACGAATAAATTCTCCTCTCTTTTGATATCGATACCAAATTTTAGGGTTAACGACTTTTGTCGTTTGAATCTTTCTTTACGTATTTTAGTGCGCCATGTTTAGCCAATGAAGTTCATAAGTGTGATTTGTATCTCTGACTGGGGGTGTTAGGAGCGGGATGATGGCGCTCGAAATGAAAACGGTTTCATTGGTGAGAGGCCGTTTTGTTTCGGTAGTGGAGAGCATGGCATAGGCCGACGTGGTCATTGCAAATTTGAATAATAGAGCTGCTCTTTATTCACGACAATTGTCGCATTGTGGGAGTTTCCCCACCTACGTTTTGTGCCAATTCGCTTTCCGATAATATTAATAACGCTCTCTCATTGGAGGAGACTATGATAAATATCCTGATAAGGCCCCGCTGGAAAATAGCGCTAGCGGCAACGCTGATGCTGACCGGCGCCGCTACGGCACACGCCAACACCGTTAGTGGTAATAACAGCACAACGGCCGCTCTTACGATTCAAAACGACTGGGGTAGCGGTTATTGCGCTGCGGTTACCGTTAATAATGCCGGCAGCACCGCGGTAAACTCGTGGCAAGTGACGCTGAACGCTAATGACTCGGACATCGGCAATTTGTGGAACGGCAACCTAAGTGGTAACAACGTGACCGCGATGCCGTACAACGCTCAAATTGCGGCTGGCAGCAGCACCTCTTTTGGTTTTTGCGCTAACGCAACGGGGAGCAACTATTTACCTGAACTGACGGGTTTAAGTGTTGCAGGCGGTAGCTCCAGCAGTTCGAGCTCGGTATCCAGTTCCAGTAGCTCGTTGAGCTCTAGCAGCTCATCTGAGTCTTCAAATAGTTCGTCCTCGTCTAGCTCAACCTCCACGTCGAGCTCGTCGTCTTCCAGTTCAAGCACGGGTGGCGTGATTCCCAATGCAGCCAGTAACGGTTGGCCCTATTGTCGTACAGCGGACTCCGATCCGGACGACGATGGTTGGGGCTGGGAGAACAATTACTCGTGTATTGTATTTGGTTCGGCTGCCGATCCAGGCGCTGGCGACTTCCCGTATTGCCAAATTGGTGAGGCGCAAACGACATTGTGTAACACCGATAACGGTAGTTGGGGTGCTGAAGGCGGGGAGGTTTGCTTATCGCAAAGTATGTGTCCGGGTATGAGCGATAATACCCAAAGTGCCATGCGCGATGAGCCGGTCAACCCCAGTGCCGATCTACCGACTCGTGCGGTTTACAGTTACCTGCAATCAATTTGGGGTAACCATATGCTTTCGGGGCAAATGGACCAAACGTGGCAAGATGCCATCGATCAATTTGACCGTGTGCAAAACGATACCGGTCGCGCTCCCGCGATGATGGGTTACGACTTTATGAACTACGGTTTGTACTGGAACGGTATTTCGGGGCTGACGCAAACCGAAGAGGCGATCGAGCACTGGAACTTAGGTGGGCTGGTTAGCTTTACGTGGCACTGGCGCGATCCGAATGCGGCCGAAGGGGTAATCGGTGAGTTTTATACAGAAGACACCGACTTTACTATCCCTATTAATAATGGCGAGCTTGATACCAGTAGCGCGAGCTTTGCTAACATTGAAGCGGATGTGGCAATGATTGCCGCCGAGCTGCAAACGTTAGAAGACGCTGGCGTTTCTGTGTTGTGGCGTCCGCTGCACGAGGCATCGGGTGGTTGGTTTTGGTGGGGCCGCACCGATCGCACCGACGGCATTCCTCCAGCCTATGCGCAAGTTGTGCTGTGGCGTTACTTGTACGATCGCCTGACTAATCACTATGGTTTGGATAATTTGATTTGGGTGTGGAACGGTCAAAGCGGCGCTTGGTACCCTGGTGACAATTACGTTGATATTGTCAGTGTTGATATTTACGACGGTAGTCAAAACTACGAGTCGCAAGCCGGTGCCTATGAGCTAACCAAAAACTACCCGCACGAATCTAAAATGGTGGCATTGAGTGAAAACAGTAACATTCCCGACCCGGATGCAATGGCTGCTGACAATGCGTGGTGGTTATTCTTTATGGTGTGGAACGACAGTGACACGGCTGAGGGGGTGACCAGCTCATCGAACTTTTGGACCGGTGAGTATTTCAATACCAACGCCCATAAAAATCATGTATACAATCACGACCTTGTGATTACGTTGGATGAGTTGCCCGAGTTTCCATAGTGGTGATTTTTTAGAGTGATTAAGCCCGCCTAGTGCGGGCTTTTTTATGGTCACCTCTATTCTTTAACGATAAGGTTTATGCATCTGAAAATAACGCAAAAACTTCTGCGCCGGTCATATCGTGGGTTTTGTTGGCAAAAGTATAATAGCTGGGCTTTTCATCAATAAACACCTGATGATCAAAAACCAAGTTATCGATGGGCTCGAAGATGCCTGCTGATACTAAATGTAAGTTGTTGGGCTTTAGGCGATAAAATAAATGGCTGCCGCAGTTTTTGCAAAAGGCGCGCTCGGCCCACTCGGATGAATTAAACCGGGTAAGGTTATCTTCTCCATTAATAGTTAACGCTGCGCCGCATTCAACTACCATGAGTGGTCCGCCGGCCCACTTTCGGCACATGCTGCAATGGCAGGCGCCGACACTGGTTTTTACCGTGTTGGCGTGGATAGTTACCGCGCCGCAAAGGCAGCTACCGGTTGCTTCTGTTGTATTGGACGTGTTCATTGCTGGCTCCCGTGAGGTTATTAACAGGAGTAAATATAGCAGTAAATGATGTGAGGGGAGGTATATGTATCATCGGGAGAAAAGCAGAGGCAGGCGAATTAACACTGCCTCTGCATTGCGGTCGTTTAGTACTGGCAGGAGTCCGGTGTATTAGCAACAAAGTACGACTTATAGTTTTTGGCTGTTTTATCCATACAGCCTTTCAGGTTTAGTAGCTTAACCGAGCGAAACTCGATAGGCGCGCTCTCGGCTTGCAGAGCGAGATAACCATTACTTAAAAGTGTTCCGTCGTCTAATTGCATGCCAGAGTAGCGAATCACTTCTTCGCCCTCGACCCGGTGAATCGCCAATTCATTGCCGTGCACTTCAAGTTCGGCGCTTACCCAGCGGTCGCCATGGTAGGTTTTACTAGTGGACTCAATAATATGGTCGGTGCGCAGCTCGCCATTGTAAACCGCATTGGTGCCTGGTGTGACTAAGTTTGAGGTGTGGCGCTCATCAGTGCCGTTGCCCCCGAGTAACTGAACTTCCATACACGCGGGGTAGCCCTGCTCGCGAGCCATGCTTTGGGGCGACTGCGCGTGGTACATAATGCCGTTGTTGCGCCAAGCCCAGTCGGGTGCGCCCTCGGCTTGCTCGCCAACAAAACGGTACTCCACTTTAACTTTATAATAAGAGAGTGGCTCGTTATAAAAGATATGGCCGTTGCGGCCTTCAAAGGTGTCGTACTCATCGTAGCTAACCACCAACTTTCCGTCTTTTACTTGAAATGTGTTTAGCGCGTTTTCACCCATTGGGTAGCCGGCTATTTTAATCGTCCAGTTGTCTAAATCCTTGCCGTTGAATAGGTCTTGCCACTGTTCAGTATTGGCTGTGTTTACTGGTGTCGTGTTCGTATGAGAGCAGCCAGCGGTGACTGCGGCGGCACTGATGAAAATAGCTAGGGCGGTAAGCTTGGGCATGTTGTTCTCCGTTATGGTTGTTATTGGGATGCCTTTAAGAAGGTCGCTTTCATTTTTTGGTGAGAAAATTTTATAGTATAACCGCTGTAGGCGCGAGTGCAGCGACGTGATGCTCGGCACTATTGGCGCGGTTTTACAGATACTTACACTCTGTGTGTGCTTTTGCGTGAAATGGCGGCGATGGTTCGGTGGTGCAGAGCCGTAAATGCGGCTTGCCGTTCAATATAAGTGTTTTATATACGCTGGAATATCGGGTATATGGTGAGCTTTACCGTACAGTTTAAGGGCGGGGTAGTACTCTGCTTTTAGCTGAATAGTTGCGGCGACCTCCTCACCAAAATAGTCGGCGATAAACGCCAGAGTCATATCCATGCCTGCCGATACGCCCGCCGAAGACCAAATATTACCATCCTTGACGAAGCGCTCTTCGACTACCTCGACGCTAGTGTCTTGCTTTAAGTGCTCCATAAATGCCCAGTGCGTGGTGGCTTTTTTACCTTGCAATAAGCCCGCCTGCTGCATTAAGTACATTCCCGTGCATATCGATAGCACCGAGTGGCAGCGCGTACCAGCGCTACGTATAAAGGCGATGGCGGCGTCATCCTGAGCTGCTGTGCGGGCGCCACTGCCACCTGGCACAATCAATATGTCCGGTAGCTCTGCTGCGCTTATGTGCATGTCAGCACTAAAACGCATACCGTGCTCGCCGCTGGGTGTCATGCTGTTAAGCGATATCAGCTTGGGCGATTCGCATAAGCCCATTTCCGCCAGCAGCCCAACCAACTCCCACGATCCGACTAAGTCCAGCTCTTCGACTTTGTCGTAGATAATAAAGTGTATTTTCATGGTTGCAGCCCTCGAGCCAATTTGTTCTATTTGGGATTGCCGTTTACAGGTTTTCTGGCAGTGGGTTGGGGCGGTACTCAGATGATAGTAGGGTATAAACGGCATGATCCTCATATCGATCATAAAGCCACTCGCAGTCGCGCAGCGTGGCTTCGTGTAAAAAGCCTAATCGCTCTGGGATGGCGCGGCTTTTATGGTTGTGCTCGGCACAGTGTATTTCTATTTTATGCAGGTTGCGCTCGTAAAACCCGATGTTTAATAGCGTGCTAACACATTGAGTCATTATGCCATTGCCGGTAAAAGGCGCTATAAGCCAATAGCCAATGGTGCCAATCTTATTCTTTGTGTCCAACTTATTAAAACCACATACGCCGCACAGTTGACCTTCAGAAAATATTGCAAAATGTTGGCTTAGGCCTTTTGCAAATTGCTGTGTTATGCACTGCAAAAATATCTCGCTATCGGCCGGTGTGGTAGTGTCCTCGACCCACGACATCCAGGTTCTGAGGTAGTGCCGGTTGGTGTCCACCACCGTGAAAAGTACTTGAGCGTCTGAGTCTTGTAGCGGCTTCATGGTGAGGGAAGCGCTAAGGCTGATATCCACCCTAAGCCTCAATTAATTGGCGTATGGTTTTTAAGTCTTTTTCGACCAGTCGAACATCCTCGTTAAACTGTGCCTCTGACATATTGTTGATTTGAAATAGGGTAAACATCAATACGCAGCCATTGCCATTTTTTATCACCCGCATTGGGTTGCTAAGTATAGCGCCAGATGAAAAGCGAATGCGGTGATCCAGAACGCCAAACGAATTGCTCGGCGCAAACTGAATTTCGGTAGGGCCGTCAGGGGTTTGTGCCTGCCACGTGTCGGCATCAGCGGTGGCCGTGACAGAGGTAAAAAAAGGTACCCAGCGGGGCAGGTTGTGGGCATCGCGCACAAAGTGATAAACCGTGTCGGCGGGCGCATCAATGACCACCGAGAGTGTCTCTATTTTCATAGTCAACATCCTGTAGTTTGGCTTGCGTACGTTATAATGCCTCGTCCGCTTTGCGTAAATCAAGGGTAGTCTGGTTTCTGCCGTTATTAAAGAAAACTGTCAGAGGATGCCAGCCTCTTTCATGTGGAGCTTGGTTTATGATCGGATCGACTGATTGCTAAGATTATGGCATCTGCGAGCTAGGCCTCAGAACAATCGTGGCTAAGTCGGTAAGCTGGCGCCCAAACCAGTAGGGCTTATAGCGCAATGACTCAAATCGTTAAATTAATACCGATGGCTCTCCTGCTGGCTGTGATCGGCGCCTGCAGCAGTGTCGAGTCCAAAAGCCCCGAGCATTTAATCGGCTATGTGGAGCGTGGTAAAGCCTCGTTTTACGCCGCTAAATTTCAGTTGCGAAAAACTGCCAGCGGCGAGCGTTTTAACCAACTGGCAAAAACTGCCGCTCATAAAACTCTGCCATTTGGCACCAAGGTTAAAGTGACCAATCTTGCCAATGGTGATTCCGTTCTGGTTAAAATCAATGATCGCGGGCCTTTTATTAAAGGTCGCATTATTGATTTATCGCGCTCGGCGTTTACCGCTATTGCGGATGCCCATGTGGGCGTGGTCGATATTAAGCTTGAGGTTGTTCGGTGAGTGTGTAAGCTGCTAGGTGATGGCATTAATCTTGAGTAATAAAAATATCCAATTGTTAGCTGTGGTGGCCAGATAGAGTTTTTTATGGCCAATGAGGCGCCACAGCTAGCAATTAAATCCCCACAAAAAAGCCCGCAAAAAGCGGGCTCTTACACAATCCTAGCGTTGCAAAAATCCGTGCGTTATTTGCGCATGCCCTTGCCCGTAGCGGCCCAGTACAAACCACCATAAATATGCTCTAAAAACATTTTATCGCTGAAGGTTGAAGGCAGGTGACCGAGGCCGGTGTAAAAGGCGCGGCCGCCGTCGTATTCGTGGTACCAAGCGATAGGGTGAAAGTCGCCCATACCTTTACCCGCTACGCGACCCCAGTCGGCGACCGGATTGTAGGTGCTTTCGTCCAACGAGAGAATATAGTTTAAGCCGTCGATGCGCTCGGCGCCAAACTCGTAGAATTCGTCGGTCCAGAGGAAGGTGTCGGGCATGCGTTCAACACCTGGGAACTTACGGTCGATAACGTCCACTTCAGCGGTTTGAATGGTAGGGTGAATATGGAAGGTGCGACCTACCATTTTTGTGTACCAGTCCCAGTCGTATTCGGTATCGGAGGCGCTGTGAATACCGACAAAGCCTTTGCCCGATTGAATAAAGCGCTCCATGGCGGCTTGCTGTTCATCGTTAAGGATGTCGGCCGTGGTGTTTAAAAATACGATGGCATCAAAGTTCTTGAGCTTGTCGTCGGCAAAAACGTCGGCCATTTCTTGCCAATCAAGGGTAAAGTGGTGGCGCTCGGCCATGTCGTACATAGCATCCACACCGGCGTTGATGGACTTGTGGTGCCAGCCGGCGGTTTTGGTAAACAGTAGTACGTTGAACTGTTCGGCGAGTGCCGGCAACGCGGCGAAGGTAAGGCTGGCGAGTAATGCCAACCGAGCTGTGAGCTTATGCATAGTCTGTTCCGCTATTGTTATTGGTTGGTGTTGATCGTTGTTATAGGCACTGGAATAACCCCAGAGCAACCGTGTGGCTTGTGTGTGTAATACTTGATAATCGGCTTTAATACCGTTGGTATAGCCTGCTAGTAACCTTAAACGCCGCTGCTGTGACTGACAAGCGCCAGCCACAAGCTTAGCAATTTTTTACCTGATTGGCGGGTGGTTGGGCTAGCGGCTTTACTCGATACCGAGAGAATCCCACAGTTGGTCGACCCGGGCTTTGACGTTCTCGTCCATCACAATAGGCTCGCCCCATTCGCGATCAGTTTCGCCGGGCCATTTGTTGGTGGCATCCATCCCCATTTTAGAGCCAAGGCCAGAAACCGGTGAGGCAAAATCGAGGTAATCGATCGGGGTGTTTTCAATCAAGGTGGTGTCGCGCGCCGGGTCCATGCGGGTGGTGATTGCCCAGATGACGTCTTTCCAATCGCGGGCGTTAACGTCATCGTCGGTGACGATAACAAATTTGGTGTACATAAACTGCCGCAAAAAAGACCAGACACCCATCATCAC
Organism: uncultured Gilvimarinus sp.; assembly: GCF_963972205.1. Lineage (NCBI taxonomy): Bacteria > Pseudomonadati > Pseudomonadota > Gammaproteobacteria > Cellvibrionales > Cellvibrionaceae > Gilvimarinus > uncultured Gilvimarinus sp. Next base: position 97,661 of record NZ_CAXAUC010000007.1, read on the forward strand.
GCGCTTGGCGTGGCCTGGGTACTGCTTCTTCATGGTGACCACAGCCATCCGGTAAGAGCAGCCCTCGGGTGGCAGGTAAAAATCCACAATCTCGGGAAACTGTTTTTGCAGCAGCGGAATAAACACTTCGTTGAGTGCCAGCCCTAATACGGCGGGCTCATCCGGTGGGCGGCCGGTATAGGTGCTGTGGTAGATCGGGTCTTTGCGGTGGGTGATGCGGGTAACGGTAAACACCGGAAAGGTGTCCACCTCGTTGTAGTAGCCGGTGTGGTCGCCGTAGGGCCCCTCTGGCGCCATGTCGTCCGGGGCGATATGGCCCTCTAAAATAAACTCGGCCGAGGCGGGCACTTGCAGCTCGTTGCTGCCGGCTTTGACGACCTCGGTTTTGCTGCCGCGCAGCAGCCCGGCAAACGCGTACTCGCTTAAGCTGTCTGGCACCGGGGTAACTGCGCCTAAAATAGTGGCGGGATCGGCGCCGAGGGCGACGGCCACGGGGAAGGGCTCGCCTGGGTGTTCTTGCTGCCACTCGCGAAAATCCAGCGCGCCACCGCGGTGGCTTAACCAACGCATAATCAGCCGGTTTTTAGCGATCTTTTGCATGCGGTAGATGCCAAGGTTTTGCCGCTCTTTCAGCGGGCCCCGGGTAATAACCAGTGGCCAGGTAATGAGGGGCGCGGCGTCGCCGGGCCAACAGGTTTGTATCGGCAGTAGGTCTAAGTCGATAGCGTCGCCCTCAAGCACCACCTCTTGGCAAGGCGCTTTTTTGAGTACCTTGGGGGCCATATTAAGCACTTGCTTAAAAATCGGCAGCGATTGCCACGCCTCTTTTAAACCTTTGGGGGGCTCGGGCTCTTTTAAAAAGGCCAGCAATTTACCCACCTCGCGCAGCGCGGCTACCGAGTCTTCCCCCATGCCCAGCGCTACTCGCTCGGGGGTGCCAAACAAATTGCCCAGTACCGGAATCGTGTAGCCTTTAGGGTTTTCAAACAGTAGCGCCGGGCCACCGGCGCGCAGGGTGCGGTCGCAAATTTCGGTCATCTCGAGGTTGGGGTCCACTTCGACGCTGATGCGTTTTAGTTCGCCACGCGCTTCGAGCTGTTGAATAAAATCGCGAAGGTCGCTGTACTTCATGGTAAATCCGGGGTGCGGTTGACGGGATACGGTGAGCAGAAAGTATAACGAAAAACGGGGAACATTCTACGTCCCCCGTTTCCCGTCAACCGTTCACCGATTAATTACTTTCTCTTCATCGAGAGGAAGAATTCATCGTTGGTTTTAAAGTCTTTTAACTTGTCGACCAAAAACTCGGTGGCGGCAACGTCTTCCATGTCGTTGAGCAGGCGGCGCAAAATCCACGCGCGTTGCAGCTCATCTTCTTTCATCAGCAGCTCTTCGCGGCGGGTGCCCGAGCGGCGTACGTTGATGGCAGGGTAAATACGCTTCTCGGCGATTTTACGATCCAGGTGCAACTCGAGGTTACCGGTGCCTTTAAACTCTTCGTAGATGACTTCATCCATTTTAGAGCCGGTATCCACCAGAGCGGTGGCGATGATCGACAGGCTGCCGCCTTCTTCGATGTTACGCGCGGCACCAAAGAAACGCTTCGGGCGCTCCAGGGCGTGAGCGTCAACACCACCGGTGAGTACTTTACCGGACGATGGAATAACGGTGTTATAAGCGCGGGCCAAACGAGTGATGGAGTCGAGCAGGATGATCACGTCTTTTTTGTGCTCAACCAAGCGCTTGGCGCGCTCGATGACCATATCGGCCACTTGCACGTGACGCGCCGGTGGCTCATCAAAGGTCGAGGCCACCACTTCGCCGCGCACGGAGCGCTGCATTTCGGTAACTTCTTCCGGGCGCTCATCGATCAGCAATACAATCAGGTGACACTCGGGGTTGTTGCGGGTGATCGCCTGAGCGATGCACTGCATCATGATGGTCTTACCGGCTTTAGGCGGTGCGACAATCAGGCCGCGTTGGCCTTTACCGATAGGGGACGTCAAATCGATGATACGACCGGTTAAATCTTCGGTCGAGCCGTTGCCGGCTTCTAGTACCAAACGCTCATCTGGAAACAGCGGCGTGAGGTTTTCAAATAAAATCTTGTTGCGCGAGCTCTCGGGTTTATCGAAATTAATTTCGTTAACCTTGAGCAGGGCAAAGTAGCGCTCGCCCTCTTTAGGCGGGCGAATCTTACCGGCAATGGTATCGCCGGTGCGCAGGTTAAAGCGGCGTATTTGGCTGGGCGATACGTAGATGTCGTCGGGACCTGCCAGGTAAGAACTGTCGGCCGAACGTAAAAAGCCAAAGCCGTCTTGCAGTATCTCCAGTACCCCGTCGCCGTATATGTCTTCGCCGCTTTTGGCGTGGCGCTTAAGGATATTAAAAATAATATCCTGCTTGCGTGACCGCGCGAGGTTTTCCTGGCCCGTTTCACGGGCGATATCAATCAACTCTTCGATGGGTTTTGCTTTTAAATCGGTAAGGTTCATACAGTTGGACTTAGTTAGTAGGTTTGTTGTCTGCAGGGGTTTCGTGCCGAATGGCATTGAATACAAGCGGCAGACTGCGTTGCTTATCGACGGCACTTGAATCTTGTGCGTCGGCCAGTGTGGTGCGCTGTTGTTGTTGTATCGCACACGCTGTCAGTCAAATAATACTGTTACACATCATCCGGTCTGGCGGATAACCTACAGAGCTATCGTCTGAAAGTAGGAGAAAGTCGCAGGGAATCTGTGTTTTGCCCAAGATCTTACGGAAAATGAAAGTTGATGCCGGGCGGGACCTACAATGAGCTGTAACAGGTGATCTGGAGTATAGCGGTAAAAAACGGCAAGTGCAAAAATTAAATTTGGCCGCAGCGAGAGCTGCGGCCAAAGCTGAGGTTTACACCACAGATTCGATAAATTCTACCAGCTGCGAGCGTGACAGGGCGCCCACTTTGGTGGATTCGGCATTGCCGCCTTTAAAGACGATCAAGGTTGGAATGCCGCGAATGCCGAACTTGGCCGGAGTTTCTTTGTTGGCATCGACATCCATTTTGGCAATTTTCAGCTTGCCTGCGTATTGGTCGGCCAGCTCATCGAGCACTGGGGCGATCATTTTACAGGGGCCGCACCAAGCTGCCCAAAAATCGACCAGCACTGGCACGTCTGCTTGCAGAACGTCGGCGTCAAAAGAATCGTCGGTAACGTGAATAATGGCGTCGTTACTCATAGTCAAATAGTCTCCAAACCCGGTTTAGGGTATTAATTTAGCCATACTGTGGGGATGCACTGTATGGCTATATGGGGGCACCAGCAGTAATTTAAAGGCCGTTGATTGGGATAAACAGCCCCGCGCTGTGCGTTGTGGACGACAAGCATAATAAGGATTGGTTAACGCCTGATCAAGGAGAAAAAATCTATGGCGGTTATTGTCGCTCGCAATCGGCGCGGTTACGACTTAAGCGTGGTGCGCGCGATAGGGGCATCGGGCGCTAAGCCGAGCTTATCGAGCGCTTGGGTCAGGCTTTTAAACGAGATAGGTTTGCATAAAAAGTGATCCATGCCGCAGGCAAATACGGCCTCGCGGTGCTCCTCAAGGGCGTGGGCGGTCAGTGCGACAATGGTGGTGGCGGTGTGGGCCTCGGCCTGTTCATAGCTGCGAATTGCACGGGTGGCCTCAAAGCCATCCATATCGGGCATTTCGCAGTCCATTAAAATCAAATCAAAGGGGGTGGCGGCCCGTTGCACGGCGCGCAGCGCTTCGCGGCCGTTATCGGTAATGGTGGGTTCGACCCCGAGCTTACCCAATAAGCCTTTAATAACCATGCGGTTGACGGCGTTATCTTCGGCCACCAATACCTTTAAGTGTACCAGCGAATGGTGAGTAACCGACATGCTGAGTTCGGCGTTATTGCTGGGGGGCGTTAGGCCGCAGGCGGTAAAGAGTGTGCGGTATAACTGCCGGGGCAATAGTGGTTTGCGCAGTGCGGCATGAATTTTAAGCCGATCTAGAGCGTCGGGAGCAAGGGGCTCATCTGAGCCGGTCAGTAATACCAGTGGTACCTCGGTTAATTCGGCTTCGCGCCGAATCCAGTCGGCCAAGTGCAGGCCGCTCATTACCGGTAACTGTTGGCACAAAATAATAACGTCAAACGGCTCGCCGGCTTTAATCACATCGATAGCGCCACTGGCACTGGGGGTGCGAATCAGCTGTACCTGCCATGCTGCGCAGAGCTTGGCGACCAGCTCGCCCAGTGGCTCGCTGTGGTCGGCCAGCAATAGGCGCTTGCCGGCTAGCGGAATAGGGTCGCTGGCGCTTTTGGCGATGGCGATTTTGACCGAAGGGGCAAAGCAGGCGGTAAACCAGAAAGTGGAGCCCTGACCGACTTTGCTGTCGACCCCTAAATCGCCGTGCATCAGTTCGGTTAGGCTTTTGCATATGGCGAGCCCCAAACCGGTGCCGCCGTAATGGCGGGTGGTGCTACTGTCGGCCTGACGGAAAGCGTCAAACAGGCTCGCCTGGGCATTTTTGCTAATACCGATGCCGGTATCGGCGATGGCAAACTTGAGTTTGGGGGTAGCGGCACTGCTGTCGGCAGCCGTGCTAACGTGCAGGGTGATTGAGCCGGTGCTGGTAAACTTAAACGCGTTGCCGATCAGGTTGATTAGAATTTGTCGCAGCCGAGTCGGGTCGCCTCTGAGGTAGGTTTGTACATCGGGCTCTATGTAACCGTACAGCTCGATATGACGTTTATTGGCGGTGGCACCAAACAGCGCAATGGCATCGTCGACAATCATCCCCAGGTCAAACTCGGCGGTTTCTAGCTGCATTTTGCCCGCTTCGATTTTGGAGTAATCGAGGATGTCGTTAATAATATCCAGCAGGTTTTCGCCGGAGCGGTGAATGACATCGACATAGTGGCGTTGGTTGTCGTCGAGGCGGGTGTCTCGCAGCATATCGAGCATGCCGATGACGCCGTTCATGGGGGTTCGGATCTCGTGGCTCATGGTGGCCAGAAACTGACTTTTGGCGCGACTGGCTTCTTCGGCGGCGAGCTTTTGGCGCCGGGTTTCGAGTTTTTCTTCTTTCTCGCTTAAAAGCGCTAGCTCGATATTGTGGCGCTGCTCGATATCCTCTTGCAACGTCTCACGCATATGGTTGATGGCGTTAATGACGTTATCCAGCTCATCGGGTGTGTCGGTGGTTTTTTTGTGTTTAAGTACCAGCGGCGTTGCGAGTTTGTCGAGGTTTAGCTGCCGGGCGTAGCGCGCGATAGTATCGATATGGCGGGTTAATAAGGTGTGTATCAGCCATAAAATAAGCAGTGATACCAGCAGTGTTTTGGTGCCTTGAATTAAAGCGATAAACAGCGCGCGCTCCCACAGTTTATCGTAAATGGTGGTGAGGGTGGCGGTGACGGTAAGTTGCCCTAAGTGTTGCGCGGCGGTGGATTCGTCGCGATAGATTAAGTCGTATTGCTTGACTAAAAAGCGCGCGGGGCTTTCGATAATGGTGGCGTCGTTTACGCTGGGTTTACGTGCGATCAGGGTTTGCGGCTGGTTGTTCCAGTCGCGCCAGTCGACCTGCACTTTAACCACATCGGCCACGTCCAGCACGCTGTTGATTTGAATTTGCAGTTGCTCTTGGTCAAACCCCCAAAGGCTTTTGGTCATGCTGGCGAGGGTGCTGACGCGCACTTGATCGAGGCGTTTTTCGAGAGATGAAACGTCGTCATTAAAGTTGGAGTATAGCTGTAAGGCTATGGCGACGAGCGTGATGATTGAGCTGCATAGAATGATGAGCCCAAGCAAGCGCGTGGCGATAGGGTTGTCGCGGGCGTAGCGGGTGAATGGCAGCATCTAACCGTTTCTGATTTAGTTATTAAAGTCGCGTTATCTTTAGTGTAGCAGCTGGCGCACAAAACGCTGTACATGATGCAAAATATTAATCGCTGTAGGTGCCCAGTACATCGTTTAAAAACCGTTGTCCGAGGGCGGTGGCGGCAATGCACTGGTGACTTGGGGTAACCAGCTCGCGCTCGCGCAATTGTTGCCACTCGGGCTCGAGTGCGCTTAAGGGCAGACCGGTACGGCTGGCAAAATAGTCGCTCGGGCAGCCGTCGCTAAGGCGCAGTGCATTAAGTAAAAATTCCAGTGGGAGCATACCCTTGGTTAGCTCCTCGCGGCCTGCGGCGTAAGGGTTGGCTAGCCGCGCGGGAGCGCTGGGCGCCGCCAAGTAGCGCTCGGGTTGACGAGTCTTCCACTGACGAAAAATAAGCCTTTGCTCGGGCTGGGTAATTTTGCCGTGGGCCCCGGCGCCGATGCCTAAGTAGTCGCCAAACTGCCAGTAGTTTAGGTTATGGCGCGCTTGTGGCCCGCGCGCGTAAGCCGATACTTCATAGCGGCTAAAACCGGCAGCGGTTAAGCGCTCGTGGCCGGCGTCTTGAATATCCGCCAGAGTATCTTCTATCGGTAGGGTGGGCGGCTTGTTGTAAAACACGGTGTTGGGCTCAATGGTGAGCTGGTACCAGCTTACGTGCTCGGGGCTAAAGCTAAGAGCGGTGTCGATATCCGCCATGGCTGCGTCCAAGCTCTGCCCAGGCAGGCCGTGCATTAAATCTAAATTAAGGTTATTAAACCCGGCGCGGCGGGCGGTATCAACGGCTTTTAACGCGGCTTGGCTGTCGTGAATACGCCCTAATGCCGCGAGCTGATCGTCGGCAAAGCTTTGGATGCCGATGGACAAACGGTTAACGCCCGTGCGGCGATAATCGGTAAAGCGCGCTTGCTCAAAGGTGCCAGGGTTGGCTTCAAGGGTGATCTCGATATCGGGCTCAAAGCCGATACGCCGCTCGGCGTGGTCGAGTATCCGGCCAATGGCGTGGGCCGAAAATAAACTGGGGGTGCCGCCGCCAAAAAATATACTGGTGAGTTTGCGTCCCTGGGCGAGTGCGGCGTCGGCGTTTAAATCTTGGATCAGCGCGTCGATGTATTCGGTTTCGGGCAGCTCGGTGTCGCTCTGGTGGGAGTTAAAGTCGCAATAGGGGCACTTGCGCACGCACCAGGGGATGTGGATATAAAGCGACAGTGGCGGCAGCGTTAGGAGGGACACAGTATTACCAGTGGTGAAATAGCGCCGCCATTATCGCACGGCGCAAGATTACGAAAAAGCCGTGTGGGTGTTGTCGTCCCACATTAGCCGTCACTGCAAATGTTGCTCCCGCCACTCGGGGAAATCTTTTAAGACTTCTTTCGGGTTATTGGTGTACCAGGCATAGCCGTCGCGGCGCTCTTGGGATATTTCCATGACATCGTAATGCACCGAACCGTCGCGATCGCCCACCACGGGTTTATTGCTGCCTATTTCGTAAAACCTGCTCCAAAGAGGGCCCGCGCCCTCCTTACTGATCAGGACATTGTGGCCGTCTTGGTCTTTTTCCCACGAGTAGCCGTAGATGCGATTGGCGGTAAACCAGTCGTGAGCGGCGACAATGGCCTGTTTTAAGGCTTCACTGGGGTTTTCCAGTTGCATTAAAAGCTCCACCAAGTCAGCGCTTTCGGCGGTGGCCAGAGCGGTGGGCTCAAATTTGCGCGCGTTGATGGGGGCTAGGGTGCTGGCATCGTGCTGGGCGCCCCAGATGGTGCGTTTGCCGTCAACCATAACCTGAGTATCCAGCACGGCCTGAATCCCCTGCTCAAAACTCTGTTGCGCCTGACTGGCCTGCTCGGGAGAAACAAACTGCAAGGGCGCGCGACGAACGGCGGCTGATTCAATCACCTCCAGCAATTTGCCCATCGCTTTATCGTTGTAGGTGATGTAGTCGTGGTAACCGCCGGTTAAGGGAAAGTTCTGCGGCCAGCCGCCATTGGGGTACTGGGCTTTGATAATCAGGTCTATTGCTTGTTCTACCGCGCGGGCGTAGCGGGGCTCTTGGCTGGCGTTGTAGGTACGCGCTAAAAACCAGATCTGCGTGGTAGTGGCGCCGTTATCGAAGGTAGGAATGTAGTGCTTTTCTACCCCCAACATTTGTCCCGGCAGGCGCGGTGCCACGCTCATATCGGTGCGCTTAGACCAACCGCCGGATGGGGTTTGGTAGCTAATAATAATATCCGCTATGCGTCGTGCTTCGGCGGTTTGGAAGAATTCGTCGGGGGCGTCAGGGTCAAACCCAAACCTCTTGGCGTGGGGCGCGGCTAAGGGCTGCTTGCGACCGCTGGATTTTAGTTCTTGCGCAAAAGCGCGCTTATCGGTTTGCGCTAACGATTGCGACAAAGCGCGATATTCTGGCAACGATTGCTCGGTAGCGGCGAGCGCTGGCAGGGCGCCACACAGCAGTAAAGAAAGGGCGATAAGACGGTACATAGCAAACTCCGGGTGACCTTATTGTGCCGACAGTATAATATGGTCAGACCAATTATCAATAATGGTCAGGCAGATAATATGTTTGTATTCGTAAAGCGGGCCGCTCTGTTCAGTTGCGCCCTGTTAATAACTCCGTCGCTCGCGGCGGCGGATTGCCTTGATTCCGAGCCCTTGCAGGGGCTGGATTATCAGTACGAGCAGGCCTTGCGCATCGGCGATCGGGGGTTTTTAAAGCAGTTGCTGCTGCCAGATTTTGTCTGGGTGCACAATCATGCCGTCGCCCACGAGAGCAAAGCGGATTTACTAGCCCGTTTGGGGCCGGATTATCAACCCCTTAAATCCCGCGAGCCCAGTGAGGTGGTGGTCATTCGCGCGCTTGATACCGCTGTGATTCACGGCTTATCGACGGTGGACAAATTTACCGATGGCCCGCGCCACGCTAATAGCTATCGCTTTATGCGTACCTATGTGTTGCGCGATGGCCGTTGTCGGTTGTTGGCCGGGCAGACGATGAAGGTTTGGAGTACCGAGTCTGAACCGTAAGCGCACCTAAATTGTCCCGCACGTTTGCGGGGGATATGATGGAGGCCACGCAACGTCACGGACTTTTGTTATGAATGAATCACCGGTCTCGGGCACTTCTCCGGAGGTGTTGGAAAGCCATCGAAAATACATTGGTCAGCTGGAAAAAGAGTGCCCAGTACGCGCGGCTATCAATGTGCTGCGCGGGCGCTGGAAGCCATCCATACTCTGCGAGATTGCCAAGGGGCCCAAGCGATATTCGGAGATGCGCAAGGCTTTGCCTCAAGTCTCAGCGCAAACCATGACGGTTCAGCTGCGCGAGCTAGAAGCCGATGGGCTAATAACCCGTGAAGTTTATGCCGAGGTTCCCTCTCGGGTGGAGTATCAACTGACGCCGTTGGCTGAATCTTTATCAGAAGTCATGGTTGAGTTGGAGGCTTGGGGCGAGCGCTACCTAACTGAGCGCGCCCAAAGCCCGTCAGAAAAACCTGACTAACCCCAAAAACTGGTTCTGGATGGGTTTAAAACACCTGTGACACAGTGCGCACACACTGACCTCACAGGAGATACCCGTGCCCAATTTACTTATTCTTCACTCCAGCGGACGCACCAACCGATCTGTCACCCGAGCACTTACGGCGCAGTTTCGCGATCAGTGGCAGGCATCGTTTCCCGATGGAGGTATCACCGAGCGCGATTTGGTGGCCGAAGCTTGCGAGTGTGTTAATGAAGCTTGGATCGCGGCGGCTTTTACCGAGGAGCCAAACCGAACGGTCCGAATGCAGCAAGTGTTGCAGGTAAGTGACGGATTAGTGGACGAGTTAATGGCCGCCGATCATGTGGTTATTGGTGCGCCTTTGTATAATTTTGCTATGCCTGCCGCGCTTAAAGCTTACTTTGATCAAATCGTGCGTGTCGGCCGAACGTTTGCGTTTGATGCCGAGCAAGAAAACCCTTATACGCCGCTATTGCCGAATACACCGCTGACGGTGATTACCAGTGCGGGCGATGGTGCATTGTTGCCCGGCGGTGCGCTTTACGAGCTCAATTGCCTAGAGCCACACTTAAAAATATTGGCCTCGTTTATCGGTCTGGCCGAGCCGGTTTTTATCCGTGTGGGGTACGATGAGTATCAGGATGAGCGCCACGTAAATTCAAAAGCGCGCGCGGCTGAGGCTTTAGCAAAACATTTTACCCACTTGCTGGAACGCGCAACTCAGCCGGGTTGTGCTGTGTGTTGACGGGGCGAGGTTAGCAATCCCATCAAAGTTTATGAGGCTAGCGGGAGTCTCGTTATGATGCCGAGAGCTGTGTCAGGAGTGCGCGCAAAGCAAGGGCGCGATGGCTGATGCGGCCTTTTTCATCTTTGCTCAGTTCGGCGGCAGCGCAGTTGTGCGTCGGTACGTAAAACAATGGGTCGTAACCAAAGCCGCCATCACCTGCTGGGGCAGTTAAGATCCGCCCCTCCCAGCTGCCCTGACAAATCAGTGGGGTTGGGTCTGCCCCGTGGCGCATATACACCAGTACGCATTGGTAGCGGGCGGTGCGCTGGGCCTCGGGCGTGCCGTCCAGCTCGTCCAGCAGTTTTTGGTTGTTACTGGCATTGCTGGCGCCTGCGCCGGAAAACCGTGCCGAGTAAATACCGGGGGCGCCGTTTAGGGCGTCTACCTCAATGCCCGAGTCGTCGGCAAGCGCCGGTAGGCCTGTGGCCTCGCAGGCGTTGCGCGCCTTTAGGATGGCGTTCTCGACAAAACTGAGTCCGGTTTCGTCGGCGTCAGCCACGTCATATTCTGATTGCGCTCGCACATCGAGGCCAACGCCGGCTAACAGTTGTTGAAATTCTTTCAGTTTGCCTGGGTTGGAGCTGGCAAGTACGATTTTAGCGGACGATGGGTGATTGGCAGACACAGTTACTCGGCCTCTTCGACATAGAGTTTACGGCTGAATTTTACCGTCATCGGCGCGGCGTCTTCGTGGTTAGTGCCGGTGGGAGTAACGGTGATCGAGAAGTTATACACTTCTTCATTGGTATGTTTAAGCGGGGCCAAATAATAAGTCGCATTGCCCTCGTTGATCTCGGCAAAATCTAACACACGCTGTTGCTGCAATAGGTTGCTGGCGGTGCCGTTTATGGTGGCGCCAAGGCCAAGGCTTGTTTTACCAGCGTCGGTTTGGGTGACGCTAACATTCACTAAGATTTGATTGCGGGCGCGGGTAATGCCGTAAACCTCGGCGACCTCTGGCGTGATAAAAGCGCTGCTAAAGGTGCTGAAGTGCACAGTGTAGTCGCCAAAGGTTTTTTCGCGAAAGCCCGGCTCCAACACATTAGCATCGGGAACGTCGACGGCCACGCTGGTGATACTTACCAGCAGCAAGCCTGTGGTTAGTAGCGGACGCAAAAAGCACGTTAATAAAGACATAAACACAGCTCCGGGGGCGATTATTTACTTAAGTGGTAAATGGCCGTTTCGCCAAATAAGTTGGGGTTTAGATCGCCCAGAGTTTGGCTGGTACGCTCGTTAACCACTTGGCGGTTGAGCACGTTAATGTGCTTTTCGTGGCACAGCACTTCAAAATCTTTAAAAGTGCAAAAGTGAATATTGGGGGTGTTGTACCACTCGTAGGGCAGTAGGTCAGACACGGGCATGCGACCGCGAAACGCTAGATGTAGGCGCGCTTTGTAGTGGCCAAAGTTGGGGAAGGTGATAATGCACTCTTTACCCACGCGCAGCATTTCGTCGAGTACTTTATGGGGGAAGTACATGGTTTGCAGCGCTTGGGTCATCAGTACCGTATCAAAGCTTTTATCGGCAAAGTTGCCCAAGCCCCGGTCGAGGTTTTGATTGATCACATTGACGCCGCGGCCGATACACGCCTCGATTTGCTCCGGGTCGATCTCAAGCCCGTAACCTTTAACGTGTTTTAAGTCGGTTAGATACTTAAGCAAAGTGCCGTCGCCGCAGCCTAAATCGAGTACCCGGCTGCCCTCGCCAATCCACTGCTGTAGGTGGTTAAAGTCGATGCGCATGATTACTCCGTGGGTATCCGCGCCATAAACTGGCGAAAGGTTTGCTCGTAGTGCTGGTTGGGCAGCAAGAAGGCGTCGTGACCGTAGGGCGAGTCGATTTCGGTATAACTCACGGATTTGTCGGCGGCAATAAGTGCGTCGACAATCTCCCGCGAGCGCTCCATCGGAAAGCGCCAGTCGGTGTTAAAAGAGGCTACATAAAAACTGCACTGAGCGCGTCTAAAGGCCACGGCCGGGTCGTCGTCGTACTCGCGGGCCAAATCAAAATAATCCAGTGCCCGGGTCATTAAAATATAGGTGTTGGCGTCGAACTTATCCGAAAAAGTATCGCCCTGATAGCGCAGATAACTCTCCACCTGAAACTCCACTAGGTCATCTAAACCCTGCTCAAAGCTGCCGCTTCTGAGCTCGCGGCCAAATTTTTCACCCATGACATGATCGGATAAATAAGTAATGTGGCCGATCATACGCGCCACCGCTAAACCGCTTTTGGGGTAGGTGTCGTGGGCCAGATAGTCGCCAGCGCAGTAATTGGGGTCGCTCATAATCGCCTGGCGCGCGGTCTCGTTAAAGGCAATGTTTTGCGCGCTCAACTTCATGGCCGAGGCAATCACGGCGCAGTGGCGAACGCGGTCGGGGTACTCCAGCGCCCAGCGCATAGCTTGCATGCCACCTAGGCTGCCGCCGACCACGGCGGCCCACTGGGTAATACCGAGATAGTCGGCGAGGCGCGCCTGGGAGTGTACCCAATCGCGCACCCGCAAAGTGGGGAAGCGCGCCCCCCAGGGTTTGCCAGTTTCCGGTTCAATCGAGCGGGGTCCGGTGGAGCCACTGCAGCCGCCTAAATTATTCAGGCTTACCACGTAAAAACGGTTGGTATCGATGGCTTTGCCTGGGCCGATGTAGTGATTCCACCAGCCGGGTTTGCGGTCGGATTCGCTGTGGTAACCGGCCGCGTGGTGATCGCCCGATAGCGCGTGGCAGATAAGCACGGCGTTGCTGCCCTCGGCATTTAAGGTGCCGTAGGTTTCGTAGACCAGCTCGTAATTATCCAGAGTGCGCCCACTGGCCAGCGTTAAAGGTTCTTGTAATAACGCGGTGCGGGGCGCAACCAGGCCCACCGAATCCGGTGGCAAAGGTGTTGTCATGACGCTTGTTGTCTCACAGAGCCGGCTTTTAGCGGCAAAAGCGCAAGTCTAAAGTCGTGCCGGCATGCCTGCAAGGGTCAGATGATCTGAGCCTCGCGGGCCGATTGCAAAGAGACAATATCTGCACTCTCGTGTTTTGCCGGGCTAGGGGTGGTGGTGATCTCGGTAAACAGCGGCGCCAAGTCGTCGCGCGCGCTGTTAAGTTGGGCCACGCTGGCTTCCAGGGTCTGTAGTTTTTCGTGACGGCTGTGGTTTTTATTGCGCAACTCGCCAAGGCGCAGCATGTGGTGCTCCAGTAGCTGCTTTTGGTACTGGTTGTGATGCGTCAGTGGCGCTAGGGCCTCGGCCAGCCAGTGATCAATACTTTGGTTAAGTTCGTCAAAAAGGCTTTTCACCTCTTTTACCAGGGTGCCGACAAAGCGTTTAATCAGCACGGTTTTACTGGTTAGCACGCTGTTGAGCGAGCGCCGAAAGCGGTCGGCGTTTTGCTGCAGGTTGCGCAGCTGGCGGCGCTGACGGGTGATGTTGAGCTGGTGCTGGCCGGCGATGGAGCTGGCATCCAAGCTGTACTCGGGGCGCTCGTAAATCGAGCCCATGACTTGATTGGCGCGCTCAATCTCGCGTAGCAGGTGGTTAATGCTGGTGTCGACGTCGTCAAAAAAACCGCCAATGGCGCGCGATAATCCTACGGTGGTCCAGCTTTGCTCCATGGCTTCATGGGTCTCTTCGGTAAGTCGTTGCAGGCTGGCCGGCGCGATAGGGGCGATCAGCGCGGTACGCTGGTTGTCGAGCATGCGCTGGCTGGTGCGCAGCGACAGCGACTGCTTATGGTAGCGATGGTGCGAAGCGCGAATTTTTTCGCGCTGTTTATTCAGTGCTTGTTCCAATTCATGGTCATCGGCGGCGTGCAGGGTGTGCAGCTCTTGTTCGGCTTCGTCGATACGGCGGCTCAGGCTGTTATAAGTGCTGACCACCATATCTAAACTATTGCTGACCACCCGGTGGCCGATGATTTGCTGTTGCGAGCGGATAATACACTCGGCCAAACGTTGCTCTAACTGCGGGAAGTTACTGCGCAGCAGAGCGCTGCTGCGCTTGCAGGTTTTGGCGACTAGCGCCTGCTTGGCCGATAGCGGCAGTACGTGTTCGGGGGCTAGCTGCAGCTGGCGTGCGGTTTGGTTGCGCACGGCCTCAATGTTAGCCGCTACCTGGCCCGGCGGGGTAAGCTCATCCCACAGAGTGTCGATTTTATTAAGGAGCGCGAGCACCGCGGTGCAGTTTTCATCGCGCAAACCGGCAATGTGGTCGCGCCAAATGGTCATATCACTGGCGCTTACGCCGCTGTCGGCGGCCAGTAAAAATAAAATGGCCTGAGCTTCGGGTAGGGTTTTTAGGGTTAGCTCGGGCTCGTTGCCTAGGGCGTTTAACCCAGGGGTGTCGACGATGCGTAGGCCTTCTTGCAACAGCGGGTGTTTTAGGTTGATTAATGCGTGGCGCCAGGTTGGAACCTGCACTAATCCGGTGTCTTCATCGGGCTCGAGGTCGGCGGCATTAAAGCCGAGTTTCACCGCTTCGGCGCGGCTGACGAGCTTGTTGGCTGAAACCTGGGAAATAGCCTCGGCGACAGACTCGCTATCGTTGCTGTCGAACTGAATAGTAAACCAGTTTTGCGGAATCCGTTTAAAGCTTTGCAAGCTGGCCGCGCTGCGGCGGGTTTCGATGGGCAGCAGGCGGACGCAGTTGGCCGGTTGCGCATTGTCATAGAAAATCTCGGTGGGGCACATAGTGGTGCGCCCCGCTTGCGAGGGCAGCAACCGTGGTTGGCCATCGGTGTAGAGCAAGGCGTTGATCAGCTCGGTCTTGCCCCGGGAGAATTCGCCAACACAGGCAAGCGTAAAATGCTCGCCCTTGAGTAAGGTGCGAGCGCGCTCCAGTGAGCGTAGGGCGTCGCGGGTGACCAGCTGATGCTTGTCACTCCACTGCGTAAATGCCCCAAGGCGGCGGTCTAATTGCTGCTTCCATGCGTTGTATTGCGCCATTTGGCGGTGGAGTGCTTTTATGTCCATAGTGAGCCTACCGTGTCCCGTCCGTTTTGCCTGTTAGTATTCGTTATACGTAAAGTTTAGTTATAAAAAGGCAAGCTTATTAAAGCGCAAAACCCCCGTTATCGCCAGCGGTTGCTGATCTTCGGCGATAATCGGGGGCTTTGAGGGTATTGACGGTTTAAAAACCGATCATCAAACCTCGCGGAGCGCCCAGCAGCTCGGCGATCGCGGGAATCACAAACTGATTGATCAGGTTGAGGGCCAACATTAAAAATATGGGCGAAATATCGATGGGCCCAAGCGGCGGGATAATTTTGCGAAACGGCGCCATTACCGGCTCAATTAGCTGGCGTAACAGCACAAGAGCTGGGTTATGGCTGAATGGCGCAACCCAGCTGGCGATAATGTAGGCGATCATCCCCCAAAAATAAATGCTGGCGAGCATGGCTAAAATGCCCACCACAGACCAGGCTAAAAGCATGAGCGGATTAACAAAACCGTAGCCGGCAATCAGTAACATCAGTTGCACCACCAACCACTGCACCGCCAGTGCCAATACCAGACACGCGAGGTCGATACCAAATAGCCCGGGAATTACACGGCGCAGCGGCAGTAGTAGCGGGTTGGTCGCTTTGCTAATGCCCTGTGATATTTGGTTGTAAAAGTCGGCGCGCGACAGTTGCAGTAAAAACCGCAACAGAACAATCAGCAGGTACAGTGAGCCGAGCGTTTTAATTAGGTAGATGGCCATTTGTGCCATAGTTTGCATGGGGTGTCCTCGTAACGTGCTCAATAAGGGTAGATGCCGATGGTCATTATGCCTGATCGACTCCGGCAAATGTTGTCAGATGGGCCGCTGGCACTGTTAGCGGCCCGCCAGTTCGCGGGCTAGGGTTTCAGAGCGCGCCGCGCAATCGGCCATGGCGTTGCTCACTTGCTCGCGCAGGCCGCCTTGCTCAAAGCTTTGGATGGCCCGCTCGGTTGTTCCGCCCGGTGACATAACGCGTCGTTTTAACTCATCCACAGGCACCTCGGCTTTGCCCGCTAAGGTGGCCGCGCCGAGTGCCGTTTGTAGGGTGAGGGTGCGGGCAGACTCCGGCGCTAGCCCGAGCTTAACGCCGGCTTCGATCATCGCCTCCATAAACAAAAAGTAGTAGGCCGGGCCCGAGCCCGAGACGGCCGTCACGGCGTGCATAAGCGCTTCATCTTCTACCCAAATAAAAAGCCCGGTGGCGCCCGCCAGCTGCTCGGCAAACGCTCGCTCGGCGGGGCTGACGTTAGCGTTGGCGTATAAGCCGCTGGCACCGGCCCCCACTTGAGAGGGCGTGTTGGGCATGCTGCGGACAATGGCTTTGTCGCCGCCGAGCCACTGATTGATGCTGTCGGCACTGATGCCGGCGGCGACCGATACGATCAGTTGCTGCTCTAGGGTGGGTTTGATGTCGTTGCAAAGATCTTGCAACATTTGTGGTTTAACAGCCAAGACGACGACGTCGGCCCAGCGGATGGCCTCGTCGTTATCGTCGCTTACGGCAATACCGAGGCGTTCGCTGGCGCTTGCCGCCGATTCTTTAGACCGTGTCGTGGCACGCACGGCCTGTGCCGGATAGCCCTGCTCTAGCAGGCCACTAATAATAGCGCCGGCCATGTTGCCGGCGCCGATAAAGACGATGTTTTTGCGGATCATGAGATCTCCTTAGGGGCTAGGCGCGCGGGCCAAAAATATCGGTGCCGATGCGGACAATGGTTGCGCCCTCGGCGATGGCATCTTCTAAGTCGCCTGACATACCCATCGACAGTGTGTCCAATGGGCAGGTAGGTTCGGCTTGTTGTAGTTGTGCCAGTGCGGCCGCGAGGCGGGCAAAGCTGGCGCGCGGGGGTTTATCGGGTGCGGGAATCGCCATCAGGCCGCGCAAGGCGATGTTGGGCAGTTGCGCCACCTGATGGGCCAGGGCGTTCAGCTCGGTTAAGTGAGCGCCGGATTTACTCGGCTCTTCGTCAATGTTCACCTGCAGACAAATATGCAGTGGCCCAAGTTGAGGGGGGCGCTGGTCATTTAAACGCTGGGCAACCTTTAACCGGTCGACACTGTGTACCCAACTAAAGCGCTCGGCAATGGCGCGGGTTTTGTTCGATTGTATCGGGCCGATAAAGTGCCATTCTAGCTCGTCGAGGTCGGCCAGCTGGTCTTGTTTGTCGAGCGCCTCTTGCAGGTAGTTCTCGCCAAAGCGTCGCGCCCCGGCTTGATACGCCCTGCGCAGTTGATCGGCCGGCTGGGTTTTGCTGACCGCTAGCAGGGCAACGTCAGAGGCGGAGCGGCCGTTGATTTCGGCGGCGCGCGCAATGCGGGCGGTGACATTGGCGAGCTTCTCGTCTATCTTGTGCATCTGGGCCTCGGGTCTGTGCCATCATGCCAATTGCGAATTTAGCCTTTGACGGCGCCCTCGCAGCACAATAGCATGACTAAAAACTGACAAAAATTAAGGGTTTTGCTGTATGGATATCACGGAGCTTCTCGCCTTTAGCGCCAAGCAGGGCGCTTCGGATTTGCACCTCTCGGCGGGCCTGCCGCCAATGATTCGCGTCGACGGCGACGTGCGTCGAATCAACCTGCCGCCGATGGAGCACAAGCAGGTGCACAGTTTGATCTACGAGATCATGAATGACAAGCAACGCAAGGATTTTGAAGAGTTTTTAGAAACTGACTTCTCGTTTGAGGTGCCTGGCGTTGCGCGCTTTCGGGTTAATGCGTTTAATCAAAACCGCGGCGCGGGTGCGGTATTTCGGACCATTCCCTCAAAAGTTTTAACCATGGAAGAGCTGGGTATGGGGCAGGTATTTCGCGATATTTGCGCGGTGCCCCGTGGCTTGGTGTTGGTTACCGGGCCTACGGGTTCGGGTAAGTCCACCACCCTGGCAGCGATGATGGATTATATTAACGACAATAAATACGAACACATTCTGACCATTGAAGACCCTATCGAGTTTGTGCACGAGAGTAAAAAGTGTCTGGTTAACCAGCGCGAAGTGCACCGTGATACCCACGGCTTTTCTGAGGCATTGCGCTCGGCCCTGCGGGAAGACCCGGACATTATTCTGGTGGGTGAGCTGCGGGATTTGGAAACCATTCGCTTGGCGCTGACGGCGGCTGAGACCGGTCACTTAGTGTTTGGTACTTTGCACACCACCAGTGCGGCAAAAACCATTGACCGGGTGGTGGACGTGTTTCCCGCGAACGAGAAGTCCATGGTGCGCTCGATGTTGTCGGAGTCGCTGCAAGCGGTGGTGTCGCAAACACTACTCAAGAAAAACGGCGGCGGCCGGGTGGCGGCGCACGAAATTATGCGCGGTACCTCGGCGATCCGTAACTTGATTCGCGAAGATAAAGTCGCCCAGATGTACTCGGCGATTCAGACCGGCGCTTCAGTGGGCATGCAGACGATGGATCAGTGCTTGGAAGATATGGTGGCCCGTCGGGTGATTAACCGTGACGTCGCCCGTGAAAAGGCCAAGATGCCAGAGAACTTTTAAGCGCTCACTGGCAGGTTGTATAAGGCAAGCGCCGCTTGCATGGCTATAGTGTAAGAATTTTAAAAATACGTAGGCACAGACTATGGATTTCGATCGATTACTGCAGCTGATGGTAGATAAAGGTGCATCGGATTTATTTATTACCGCCGGTGTTCCCCCTTCCATTAAATTGCATGGCAAGGTGGTGCCGGCCACCGCGACGGCGTTAACGCCGGAAAAAGTGCGCGAGCTGGTGTTGTCGGTGATGAACGAAAAACAACGCCGCGAGTTTTTGGATAATAAAGAGCTCAACTTTGCCATTAGTGCACGGGGTATTGGCCGGTTTCGGGCCAGTGCATTTTATCAGCGCAACTTGGCGGGCATGGTGCTGCGGCGTATCGAAACCACCATTCCCCGTATTGACGATTTGAACTTGCCAGATGTGATTAAAGATTTGGCGATGACCAAACGTGGTTTGGTCATGTTTGTGGGGGCAACGGGTACCGGTAAATCTACCTCGCTCGCCTCGATGATTGGCCACCGCAACCGCAACTCGAAAGGGCATATTATTTCCATCGAAGACCCAATTGAATTTATCCACCAGCACGAGGGCTGCATTATTACCCAGCGCGAGGTGGGTATTGATACCGACTCGTTTGAGATTGCGCTAAAAAATACGTTGCGTCAGGCGCCCGATGTTATTTTGATTGGTGAGGTCCGTTCGCGCGAAACGATGGAGCACGCCATCGCTTTTGCCGAGACTGGCCACTTGTGTCTGTGTACGCTGCACGCTAACAACTCTAACCAAGCGCTGGATCGGATTATTCACTTCTTTCCCGCCGATCGTCACCGCCAGTTGTGGATGGACTTGTCGCTTAACTTAAGAGGCATTGTGGCACAGCAGTTGATACCCACCCCCGACGGTCAAGGTCGGCGCGCCTGTTTGGAGGTGTTGCTGAATACGCCTCTGGCGTCTGACATGATTCGTAAAGGCGAGGTGAGCGACCTTAAAGAGCTGATGAAAAAATCCACTGAGCTGGGGATGCAGACGTTCGATCAGGCGCTGTACGCGCTCTATGATAATGGTGAAATTACCTACGAAGACGCTTTGTCTCACGCCGACTCGCCTAACGATTTGCGCTTGATGATTAAGCTTGGCTCCGAGACCGATGCGGCTTATCTATCGAACGCGGCCGATGGCTTGTCGATCGAGGAAGAGGACACGGGTCGCGGCGGACGGATGTTTTAAGCTTTAAAGAACGGAGAACGGAGAACGGAGAACGGAGAACGGAGAACGGAGAACGGAGAGCCGAAACCGTTACCCGTTCTCTTGGGGTTGGCCGTTTAACCAATCCTGCAAAATTATCCTCGCGGCGATCGCATCGACCGGATCGCTTTTGTAGTGGCGCGAACCGCCCTGCGCTAAATGTTCGCCTTTCGCTTCAAAGCTGCTCAGGCGTTCATCCACCATTTGAGTTTGCACGCCAAAGCGGCCGTGAAGACGGTTGGCAAATTTGCGCGCTCTGGGGCAAAGCTCGCTGTCACTGCCGTCCATGTTTAGCGGCAGCCCAACCAGTACTAAGTGTGGCTGCCATTCTTTCAGTAGCTTGCTGATCTCAACCCAGTTGGGAATACCGTCGCGCGCTTTTAATTGGGTTAGTGCGCGGGCGCTGTGGGTGAGCGTTTGGCCAATGGCCACACCGATATTTTTGGTGCCATAGTCAAAGCACAGTAACGTTTGTGATTTTGCGGATGGATCAGGCATGGCCGACGCTGTTAGAGATGAGGTTTAGGTCGATGCCTAAGTGTCGTGCCGCTGCGGCCCACCGTTGCTCGGTTGGGGTGTGAAATAAAATCTGCGGGTCGGCCGGCACCGTAAGCCATGCGTTGTCGGCAATTTCTTGTTCCAGTTGATCGTTGTCCCAGCCGGCGTAACCCAAAGTCACCAGGTAGTGTTCTGGCCCCTCGCCGTCGGCGAGTGATTTGAGAATATCGCTGGAGGCGGTCAGGCAGGTTTCGGGGCCAATCTCAATGGTCGATTGCCACTGTTTGCCTGTGTTTGGGTGAAGTATAAAGCCGCGTTCGGGGCTGACTGGGCCGCCGGCCAGTACTTGTGACTGTGCTGACGGGTCATCTTCGTTTAGCGATAGCTGCTGAAATATATCGCTCAGGGTTAAGGCGGAAGGGTGGTTGATCACCAGCCCCATGGCGCCATCGGCGTTGTGTTCACAAATATAGGTGACGCTGTGGGCGAAGGCAGGGTCGCTCATGCCGGGCATGGCGATCAAAAACTGGTTGCGCAGTGAGCCTAGCTCAAAGGCGTTAAGGTCGGGTCGAGCGTTGGGTGTATTCATGTTTCCAGTATTGGGGTGGCGAGGCCGAAACTCAAGCGTTGATTGCTGGCACCGGGTGTGATTAGCGATCAAGGTTGCGGGTGGATAGTCCGTCGATCTCAAACGACCAGGTGCGAATAATCACAAGCTGGTCGGTATCTTTACGAATCCCGGCGGGAAACGGCGCAAACGGTGCGGCCAATCGCACAATTTGCAGTGCCGCTTCATCCAGTAGCGAGACGCCGGATGACTCCAGTAGCGATAGATCGCGAATGGTGCCATTGGGGTTTAGGGTGACTGACAGCCGTAAATCGCCGGTTATCCGCTGGCGCAATGCTTGCTCGGGGTAGTTGTCATTGCCCACCTGCTCGATTTTGGCGCTCCAGTTGTGCAGATACTCGGCACCGGCGGAGCTGAGAGTGGCGACCGACGTAAGTCGTCTAATGCGCGGTCGCTTGGCGTACTCTTGCCGCTGGCGGTCGAGCTTTGCCTGTAGGCTGGCAATTTCGGGGGTGATAATCGGTTGTTCTTCAGGTAGACCTTGGCGCTCAATTTCCTCCTGTTGGCTCTCCTCGTCGGGGCGTCGAAGTTGTTGCCGCTTGGCTTCGGCGCTGGTAGTGATTACCTGGGTTTGTTGTTGGTTGCTGGGAGTGGCGGCTTGGGGCATCGGCGCCGGATTGACCTCGCGCACATCGGGGGCGGCAAAGTCGGCGTGGCGTTCGGTGGTGAGCTCGCGGCTTTGCTCCTCGGTGCCGCTCGCCTGTTGGTTGTGCTGGGCGAGAAACTCGGCGTCCTCCGGGGCTTGGTCGGATTTGTGGTTGGCCAAGGTGATCTCAAGGGTCGGTGCCAGCTTGTCCGGATCGGGCAGCTTAAACGTCAGGCCAAAAATAATCAGTGCGTGAGCAATAATCGCGATAAAAATCGTGAAACTTAAGCGATCGGTTGATTTAACGGAGGTATCGACCCCAACAGCAACATTGGACGCCATGATTAGCTTTGCTTCCGCCGCTTCAGTTCGGCCTCTAGGGCCAGCATCAGGCGCTCGCCAATGCGGGTATCGTAAGCTTTGTCGATCTCGCGCACGCACGTGGGGCTAGTGACATTGATCTCGGTTAAGTAGTCGCCGATGACGTCTAGTCCGACAAAATACAAGCCGCGCGCTTGGAGTTGCTCACTCACTTGGGCGACGATCCAATAGTCGCGCTCGGTGAGTGGTTGCGCTACGCCGCGACCACCGGCGGCCAGGTTGCCGCGGGTTTCGCCCTCGGCGGGAATACGCGCTAAAGCGTAGGGCACGGGCTCGCCTGCGACCACTAAAATACGTTTGTCGCCGTTGCTAATTTCGGGGATAAACTTCTGTGCCATCGTCAGTTGCTTGCCGTGTCCGGTTAGGGTCTCAAGGATCACGCCAACATTGGGATCGTCTTGTTTGCAGCGAAAGATACTGCTGCCGCCCATGCCGTCAAGCGGCTTAAAAATAACGTCGCGGTGCTCTTTGTGAAAGTTTTTCAGCTGATCCATATGGGCGCTGACGATCATCGGCGGGCAGCATTGGGGAAACTGCGTGGCGAACATCTTTTCGTTGCAGTCGCGCAGTGACCGGGGGTTGTTGGCCACCAAGGCGCCCTGACGCTCGGCCGCTTCTAGGATATAGGTGCTGTAGATGTAGTTGGTGTCAAACGGCGGATCTTTGCGCATCAAAATGACATCCAGCTCGCCAAGCGCGATATCGCTGGGTGGCTCTAGCTCGTACCAATGTTCCGCGTCGTCGTACACCTTGAGGCTGCGGGTGCGGCCGCGGGCGGTTTCGCGCTCTAAGTAGAGATCCTCGGGCTCCATATAAACCAGCTTCCAGCCACGCTCCTGGGCGGCCAGTAGTAGGGCCAAAGTGGTATCTTTGTAGTAGGTAATGTTCGCAATGGGGTCCATTACGACGCCAAGGGTTAGACTCATAGTGTCGGGCTCAATCTAGGGCAGCAATCTTGGGGTGCGGGGCTATACGCCGCGTCGCTAAGTTAACGGCTTGGCGTAGTTGGCGCAAGTGCTCGTTAACCATAATTGTAAGGAATATGAAACGCGGAAAAAGTAAAATTTTTGTATATATTCAGTGATTTATAGATAAACCTTAAAAACTATGTTAAAAATCTTGTCAGATAAATAAATCCGTAGAGCGGTTGCGGTCAGATTCAATGCGTACTATTGTGCCGTTGAAGTGTGAGCTGCGTCGCAATTTAGTCTTCTCTACAATAACAGCGCAAAGGTCAGCACCTATGGACGTGAGTTTAGAAAGTCTGAAAGTAATGGTGATCGACGACAGTAAAACGATTCGTCGCACCGCAGAGACGTTACTTAAAAAAGCCGGCTGTACTGTGATAACAGCAACGGATGGTTTTGACGCGCTCGCAAAAATCGCCGATTCACGGCCAGATATCATTTTTGTCGATATTATGATGCCGCGCCTCGATGGCTATCAGACCTGTGCGTTGATCAAGAATAATACCGAGTTCAAATCCACCCCCGTCATTATGTTGTCCAGTAAAGATGGATTGTTCGATAAGGCCAAGGGCCGAATCGTCGGGTCGGATCAGTATTTGACTAAGCCGTTTAGCAAAAGTGAGTTGCTTGGGGCGATAGAAGAGCACGTAAAACAGGCGCAGGCGTCGTAACGTCAGCCGCTAATAAAAAGTAATTATCTAAACAGCTAACTGCACAATTGGGGATCCTATGGCCAGAGTACTTATTATCGACGACTCGCCCACTGAAACTTATAAGCTGACCACCATGCTGGAGAAAAACGGCCATGCCGTGTTGACGGCACCCAATGGTGAAGAGGGTGTGGCACTGGCTAAAAAAGAGCTGCCAGATGTTGTCTTGATGGATATTGTGATGCCGGGCTTGAACGGCTTTCAGGCAACTCGCCAGCTGACCAAAGCTCCAGAGACCGCGAATATTCCCGTCATTATCGTTACCACCAAAGATCAGCAGACCGATCGTGTTTGGGGGATGCGTCAAGGTGCGCGCGCTTATTTGGCCAAGCCAATAACCGCAGAAGTCTTGATGGATTCGATCAGTGAGGTTATGGCCTGATCAATTGGGGTAGCAGCGCGCGCTAGGGCCTCCCTTGCTGTGCGCTGGAGTCGGACACAATAGATAAAACACGGACTCGGATCATGTCAGAGCAATCGAGCGCATTCACGGCACTGGCCAGCTTGGCCAGTAGTTGTCGGGCGGCAGCCAAAGGCTTGCCGGCCCAGATTGATGCGCGTCCACAGTGGAGCGGTATTGGTTTTACCTTGCTCGGCAGTCACTTTGTGGCGCCGATGGACGAGGTGTCCGAGATGCTCGAAGTTCCCAATTACACGCATTTGCCCGGTGTGCAATCCTGGGTGCGCGGTGTGGCGAACGTCCGTGGTCGGTTGCTTCCGCTGTTTGACTTGGCCGCCTTTTGCGGCGGCCGTTTAGTCGGGGGGCGCAAGCGCCGCCGCGTTTTGGTGCTCGAGACAGAAGCGTTGTACACAGGCCTGATCGTCGATCAGGTGTATGGCATGCAGCACTTTCCCGCCGATGAATTTTTGCCCAGCAATTCGGATTTAGTGGAGGGGTTGCTGCCCTATGCGCGCGGTAGTTATATCGCAGAGGACAATACGTGGAATGTATTTCGCCTCTCGATACTCGCGCAAGACCAGCGTTTTACAGATGCTGCAAAGGATATCTGAGGCGCTGGGCGTAATAAAATAAGCGGCGTTGCGCTGCGTAAAGATGCTTGTCATAGATTTATGTAATACCAGAAGAGGGACTTTTGGGGGTGGGCTCACAGAGTCGGTCCGAGTTTCTCAGCTAACAACGAACAACAATGATGCAGAGTCGGTCAGGAGTATGTAATGAAAACTGAGTCCAGAACTATTGCTGCGACGCTTAAGGGCAATCCTGCGATTGTCTTTGTAGGCGTCTTGCTAGTGGCGCTTATTATTGCCATGGCGGTGATCTTTACCATTGTCAATCGCGACAGTGATCGAGATGGCCTCTACGAGCAGCAGGCGGCGGAACTGCGGGCTCAGGCCTACCGGCTGACGTCGCTGGCGCGGGATGCCACCTCGGGCAATGAAGAGGCGTTTGACGAGCTGGCCACCGTGGTGGATACCATGAGCGCCACGTGGGATACGCTGCGCACCGCTGACCCCCGAACGCAAAAAGAGCTGAGCGATGAATTTGGCGCCTTTGGCTCGGTGTGGAAAGACATTAAAAGCAATGCCGAGTCGATCCTGGAAAACCAAGAGGCCATTGTTTTTATTAATCGCGTTGGTAACGATCTAAACAACAACCTGCCTACACTGCAGGCGCAGCACAGCAACATTGTAGAGATTCTACTAGAGGCAGGCGCACCTGCCGAGCAGGTATCACAAGCGCAGATGCAATCTTGGCGCGCCGAGCGTATCGGTCGAAACGTGGATAAAATGCTCCGTGGTGACGCCGACGCCGATAAGGCAGCCGATCAGTTCAACCTAGATGCTAACCTCTACGGACGTATGCTGGCGGCGATGCTCAACGGTGATGAGATGCTGGGCATTTCGCGGGTATCGGACCCAGATGCTCGCGCGAGCCTGGATGAAATTTCCCAGTTGTTTGATGGCGTTGGTAACTCGATTCGCGACATCTTTGAAGGTGCTCCGGCACTGTTCTCTGCGCGGCAGGCCGAAGAGGCAATTATCACCCAGACCCCAGCACTGCTGCAGGCGCTGAGTGATATCGCCGATAAAATCTCGATTCAGGCGACCGAGCGGCCACTGAACAATACCCTGTTGTTGATTATTGCCGGCTTAATTCTCGCCTGTTTGGCCTTTATCGGTATTTTGTTGTATCGCGGTACACGCCGTCGCTTGGCGGTAACCGCCGAGGCGAACGAGCGTAACCAAACGGCTATTTTGCGACTACTGGATGAACTTGCCGACCTGGCCGATGGTGACCTGACCACCACCGCTACGGTAACCGAGGATTTCACCGGGGCGATTGCTGACTCTATTAACTACACCATTGACCAGTTGCGGATTCTGGTAGCGCGAATCAACGAAACGGCCGTAAATGTATCGGCCGCCGCGCAAGAAACCCAGCAAACGGCACTGCACTTGGCCGAGGCCTCTGAACACCAGGCGCAAGAAATTGCCGGCGCATCGGCGGCGGTAAATGAAATGGCGGTGACCATTGACCAAGTATCGGCCAACGCCTCTGAATCGGCCGCGGTGGCAGAGCGCGCGGTATCGATCGCGAGCAACGGCGCCAAAGTGGTACAAAACACTATCCACGGGATGGACACCATTCGCGAGCAGATTCAAGACACCTCGAAGCGGATTAAGCGACTGGGTGAATCGTCACAGGAAATTGGTGACATCGTATCCTTGATTAACGACATTGCTGACCAAACGAACATCCTCGCACTTAACGCTGCGATTCAGGCCTCGATGGCCGGTGACGCAGGTCGAGGCTTTGCGGTGGTAGCGGATGAGGTACAGCGTCTTGCGGAACGTTCTGCGGCGGCAACCAAGCAGATTGAGGCGCTGGTTAAAACGATTCAGAACGATACCAACGAGGCGGTGATCTCGATGGAACAAACCACCTCTGAGGTGGTTCGCGGTGCTCGCTTGGCGCAAGACGCCGGTGTGGCACTGGAAGAGATCGAAGGCGTATCGACCTCGCTGGCGGAATTGATTCAAAACATTTCGAACGCCGCGCGCCAGCAGGCATCGTCTGCTGGTCACATTTCTAACACGATGAACGTGATTCAAGAGATCACCACGCAAACGTCAGCGGGTACCAGTGCCACGGCGCAGTCGATTGGTAATCTTGCGTCTATGGCGCTCGATCTGCGTGAATCGGTGGCGGGCTTTAAACTGCCGGAAGAAGATACCAGTGAGAGCGCAAGCTTTGATCACAGTGCCGAGTTTGCCAGCCTAGAGGCGGAGTCGGCCGATGTGCATACGCAGCCTCCCAGCGAGCTAAGTGATTACGAAGAGGTGGTTGATTTGGGTGAGGCGGATGTTGTCGACTTAAGTGATGAAGTAGACCTCGACATTGATATCGACGCTGATGACGATGACACCAATCGTCATCATGTGTAAGTCATATCGTTAACTAGCCTTGATGCGTCGTTAACTATGGGGTGGTCGCTACGGACTATAGTCGATCTCAGCGATAGCGAGTTCGAACAGTGGAGCAAGTTGCTGGAAGAACGCGCGGGCATTCAGCTAACGCTGGGGCAAAAGTCGCTGCTGCAGTCGCAACTTTCGATTCGTATGCGCGAGCTGGGTTACGAGCATTACAGCGATTATTATTCGCTGGTGACTGATGGCTTACAGGGGCGGTTAGAGTGGTCGATTTTAATCGACCGGGTGGCGGTAAAAGAAACGAGCTTTTTTCGCCACCGCCAGTCGTTTGAATATGTACGCCACTACTTGCAAGATAAAATTAATAATCGCCAGCTCAACGATAGTTTTGATGTCTGGAGCGTAGGTTGCTCTACCGGTGAAGAGCCTTATTCGCTGGCCATGGTCATCAACGATTGCTTTGAGTTGGCACAGCTCGAACCCTATTACGGCATTACGTCGTTGGACATTAGCTCCACAGCATTAGCCAAAGCGCGTTTAGGGCGCTACTTGCCACGTGCTATAGAGCAAATGACCACCGAAGAGGCGCGACGCTATTGCACCTTATGTAACGATGGCAACTACGAGATTGTGCGCAAGTTGCGAGATCGGATTTGTTTTACCCACGGCAATATTTTGCAGGTGAGTGAAATCCCTAATGTGCCCATGGATGTGGTGTTTTGCCAGAATCTATTGGTTTATTTTCGTCGCTGGTTGCGGCGCGATATTCTCAATAGTCTTGCTGGTCGGCTTAAGCCGGGTGGTCTGCTGGTGGTAGGTCTTGGCGAGGTAATGGATTGGGAGCACCCTGAAATGAAACGGGTAGCAGACGATAAAATCCAGGCTTACATTCGGGTCGAGCAAAAACAACAATGAGGAAGGCGCTAGATGGCTGACAATCGCAACTTTGCGGCTCTCGACTGGGTTATTCATGAAATAGCCGAGACCTTGAAGCAAGCGCGACAATCGCTCGAGTCTTACGTACAAGATACCAACGATAAGGCGCGTCTGCGCTTTTGCTTGACGCATATCCATCAAGTGCGCGGCAGTTTGCAGATGGTGGAGTTTCACGGTGCAGCAATGCTCGCCGAAGAGATGGAGCAGCTCACCCAGGCACTGATTAATGGCGCTGTGGCCAATACCGGCGAAGGCCAAGAAGTGCTAATGCGCGCTATCTTGCAGTTTCCGGTCTACCTCAACCAAGTAAAAGTAAGCCGCAACGACAACCCCTTAGTGGTGTTGCCACTGTTAAACGATCTGCGCACCGTGCGCGGCGAAAGCCTGTTGTCGGATACCAATTTATTTATGCCCGACATGACGCCTGTGCGCCAAGTATCGGGCGAGCGTATGCCGCTCACGGCGGACGATGCGCAATTTATCGCGACTGCAAAAAAGTTGCGGCAAATGTATCAATACGCCGCCGCAGGGTTTATTAAATCCGTTAATCCGGATGAGAATCTTGCCTACCTTAGTAAAGTGTTTTCCCGCCTCTACCGCCTTACCTCAGGCACAGCGCGGCAGCCATTGTGGTTGATCGCTCAGGCATTGGCCGAAGCGCTGGAGATGGACGCAATTGAATCCAGCGTTTCGATTAAAAACTTGCTGCGTAAGCTCGATCGCGAAATCAAAATATTAGTGCTCCAGGGCGTTTCGGCACTGGACAGCTTCAGCGACGAAGAGCTGATTAAAAACCTGCTTTATTATGTCGCCCGCTCGGGTAAACACACGCCCAGTTTTGCCGCCGGCTCTAAGCTCAAACAAGTGTATGAGCTGTATCAACTAGACCGGGCACTGCTTGAGGGTAAAGAGCAAGGTGACAGTCAGGATATATTATCAAGCCCCGACCCAGAGGCTATGCGCTCGGTGGTTACAGCCCTAAAAGTAGAGCTGGAAGGCGTTAAGCGTGCGTTGGATACTTGTTTATCGGGCGCGGATTCTCAGCAGCCGCTTGCCGATGCCGTTGGTATACTTAAACGCGTTGGCGACACCATGGCCGTGCTGGGTATCGGTGATTTGCGCCGCTCGGTTATTGAACAAAGCGCCGCCCTTGAGCTGGCCATGACTTCATCTACCGGCTTGTCCGACGAGCAGTTGATTGGCGTTGCAAATCGCGTTATCGATATTGAGGGCGAACTGGACGTGTTGGCCTCTAACGCGGGTAAAAGCGTTGCGAAACAGGTAAAAGATCAAGCGGGCATGACCTTGTCAGACGCTAAGGCGTCGGTGATGCGTGAGTCGCGCAACGGGCTTGAGCACGCTAAAGATGCCATCGTCGAGTACATTGCCTCGCAGTGGAATCGCGACCATTTAAATAATGTACCGCAAATGCTGCGCGATATTCGCGGTAGCCTAGAAATGATTCCGCTGCCTCGTCCAGCGAGAATTTTGGGCGCGTGTGCGCGCTATATTGAAGAGCAATTACAACAGCAAGAACAAAAGCCCGAGTGGACGACGCTAGACACCTTAGCTGATGCCATTACCAGCGTGGAATATTATTTAGAACGCTTAGGTGGCGAAAGCAGCGAAGAAGAGAACGAGCTGCTGTTAATGGTTGCCGAGGAAAGCGTGGAGCAACTGGGATACGCTGTGACCCAATACTCTGGCCGATCTCAGACGCCTAATGCCAGTGTAGACGATGCGGAACCGGAATCGTTGCCTGTCGCTGAGTCCCCACAAGCGCATACCGACGATGCCGACTCGTTATTGCTTCAAAGTGCTTATGCACAAGCTCTGGATAGCAACGCTGGTACGGCTGATGAGCCCGATGTAAACATCGATTACGTGGAGTCAGACAGTGAGCAGGCAGAAGAAAGCGCCGCTGATGAGGCCACTGTCGATCTCGAACCGGTTATTGTCGAGCATGAGAGCGAAATACCTGCGGCTGCAGAAGAAGACATTACGATTGACGACGAGGTCGTTGACGACGAAATTCTTGAAATATTTATCGAAGAGGCGGGTGAAGTAAGCGAGGCCATCGCGGAATTCTTCCCACAGTGGGCGCAGAATTTTGAAGACACCGATTCGCTAACAGAGTTTCGGCGTGCCTTTCACACCTTAAAAGGTAGCGGCCGTATGGTGGGCGCCAGTGATATTGGTGAGCTCGCTTGGTCGGTTGAAAATATGCTCAACCGGGTGATCGACGACACGATCGTACCGGCCCAGCCTCACGTTATTTTTATTGAAAACGTGCGACTTAAACTGCCGGCTATGATTGATGCTTTTGCGGCGCGCGAACCGACCCCGGATCGTGATGGTGTTCATCATCTGCGCGAACAAGGTGAAGCTTTGGCTCGGGGCGAAGTGCCTTACGATTTAAAGCCGCTTGAGGAAGAGATCGAGCTAGCCGCAACAGTTGAGGTAGAGACAGAGGCGGCAGAGGGCGATGTAACCCCCGAAGAACTGACTACTGCGGGCAGTGTTTCGGGCGCCCAGAACCTCGATGATGACGATTCGGCCGATACCGATGACGGCCAGTTATGGCATATATTTGGTGCCGAAGCACTGGCACACTTGGAAATTGTCGAGCAGTACATCGAGCGTATGGAGCAGGCGCGCCCGCTGTTTGAACCCCCCAGCGACGATATGCAGCGTGCGTTGCACACCTTAAAAGGCAGCGCGCATATGGCGGAAGTGACGCCAATTGCAGAGCTTGCCACGCCGCTGGAAAAGTTTGTTAAAGAGTTGCGCAGTTACCAAGTTAATATCAATGACGACATTTTACAGTTGCTGCGCGATGGCGTGAGTTATACCCGCTCTGCCTTAGAGGATATTGATCGGCAACGCGAACTCATGATCCCGCGCTTAGATCAATACCTCGCTCGGGTACATGAATTACGGGAACTATACGTTGCGCCATTGGCGCAATTACAGCAGGCCGATGCTGGCGGTAAGCACCCGGTTGACCCGGAGTTGTTAGAAATATTTATGGCTGAGGAGATGAATTTACTCCTGGATGCCGATCAACTTATTGATGCCTGGCAACAAAGCCCCGAAGATATTGCACAGTTGCAGCCGATTATTAACGAGTTAAAAAATCTTACGCGTGGCGCGGCGCACGCTAATTTACCCCCGATGGCGAGCTTGGGCGATAAATTGCACCAAGTATATCAACGTATTGTGGCGGGTGAACTCAATTGCGAGCCGCTCCTGTGCGAGGAGCTTATAAGAGTGCACACCGCGCTACTGGACATGGTTGACGCCATTGCCGCGGGGCAAAATTTACAGCCAATTCCTCCCGATGTAGATGCTGTATTGTCAGGGCTACTTGACGGTGCGGCGCCAAGAGATAGCTTGTTGGCCGAAGCCGAAGCCGAAGCCGAAGCCGAAGCCGAAGCCGAAGCCGAAGCCGAGCCCGAAACGGAAGTGATGGATAGCCAGGCAACGCTGGCCGCCAGTGATGATGTGGATGTCGCCCTCACCACTGATGGTGACGTTACCGATGACGTAGAGCTGGCGGCCGACGCCGTCGATAATCAGGCAAATGAGAATATTGCCGGCGCGGATGAGCCGGCGTTCGATGCATCACTTGAATTCGATGCCGAGGTACCCGATACAACTATCGTCGATGAGGTTGACGATACCGCTTACGCCTTGCCCGAGGATATTGACGAGCAAGAGCCAGCTGAGTCGCTTAATGAGAACCTGGATGCCGATGTCGTCGAGGAGCCTGAATCAACGCTGCCAGGTGACGCTGATGAGGCTGAAGAATCAGAGCCGCTAGCGTCAGGGTTAGCGAATACCGACTATGCCGCCGAGATTGAGATTGAAGATGAGCTCGATCAGGAGATTCTCGAAATCTTTATGGAGGAGGCCGGCGAGCTGAGCGAAGACATCGAACGTTCAATGCACGACTGGCAAGATGACTGGGGAAACACCGAGTGCGTTGAAGAGTTAAAACGCAGCCTACATACCCTTAAAGGCGGTGCACGCTTGGCCGGCCTTAATGAGCTCGGGGATTTAACCCACGACTTTGAAACCTTGGTCATTGATTTAAATATCGATGCTATGGATCAGGCAACATTTACTAAGTTGGTGCATTACCAAGATCAAATCCACCACTGTATTCAAGTGGTGCAAGCCAAGCTTCACGGCACGGCTGTTCCTGAGAAGCCTGCCGCTCCTGTTGCTGAGGTTGAGGAGCCTACGCAGGCTGCGACGGATCAGCAAGACTCTGCGCCAGAGCATGATGCGAGCTCTGCGGAAGATGCCGCCCCAGACCCATCGCAAACGAGCGAGCCGGCAAACATCTTACCGTTTGCGCCAAAAGTTAAGCCTCCGGTCAAATCGGGATCGACCGGCCCGGCGCCAATAGGTGGCGGTGGGCCAGTGGCCACACCCGGCGCGCAAGCGCAGCATTTGGCGGCCAAGCGCAGTGGTCCACAAGAGGTTGTTAAAGTCTCGGCGGAGCTTCTGGAGGAGCTGGTAAACCTTGCTGGTGAAACTTCGATTGCCCGCGCGCGTATCGAAGAACAAGTGGGTGACACCGGTGTCGCGCTGGACGAAATGGACGCGACCATTGAGCGTCTGCAAGAGCAGCTGCGCCGCCTCGATATCGAAACCGAAGCCCAGATTTTATTCCGTCAAGAGCAGATGGCTGCCCATGACGAGTTTGACCCGCTAGAAATGGACCGTTACTCGGCCCTGCAACAGCTTTCGCGTTCACTGGTAGAGTCCGCCTC
The DNA here is from genome assembly GCF_963972205.1 of uncultured Gilvimarinus sp. Taxonomy (NCBI): domain Bacteria; kingdom Pseudomonadati; phylum Pseudomonadota; class Gammaproteobacteria; order Cellvibrionales; family Cellvibrionaceae; genus Gilvimarinus; species uncultured Gilvimarinus sp. Next base: position 130,414 of record NZ_CAXAUC010000007.1, read on the forward strand.
GGACTTGCTGGATTTGCGCATGACCCTCGTGGATAAAAACCGCGATACAGAAACGCTACTGTTGCAGCAGTCGCGTATTAACACTGACTTGCAAGAAGGCTTAATGCGCTCGCGCATGGTGCCTTTTGCGCGGTTGGTGCCAAGGTTGCGCCGGATTGTGCGGCAAGCGGCTAACGAGCTGGGTAAAGAGGTCAGTTTCGAGCTCGATAATGTAGAGGGCGAATTGGACCGCTCGGTACTGGAGCGAATGATTGCGCCGCTGGAGCACATGCTGCGCAACGCTGTCGATCACGGTATTGAGCCTATCGAAGAGCGCCGCGATAGCGGCAAAAGTGATGTCGGTGTTATCTCGCTCAATTTATCCCGTGAAGGTGGCGATGTAGTGCTGCGGCTAGTGGACGACGGGCGCGGTATTAACTTAGATAAAGTGCGAGCCAAAGCAGTCGAACGGGGTTTGATGACCGAAGGCGCGCAGCTATCCGACCAAGACGTCATGCAATTTATTTTGCATGCGGGCTTCAGTACGGCGGATAAGGTGACGCAAATTTCCGGTCGTGGTGTTGGGATGGACGTGGTTCACTCCGAGATCAAGCAGCTGGGCGGCTCCATGTTTATCAACTCTCACTGGGGGCAGGGCACAGAGTTTACGGTACGCCTACCGTTTACTGTGTCGGTAAACCGCGCCTTGATGGTACAGATTGGCGATGACCTTTACGCTATTCCGCTGAATACTATTGAGGGTATTGTGCGGGTTAGCCCGTTTGAGTTAGAGCATTACTATCAGGATGAGCAAGCGCGCTTTGAGTACGCCGGCGAGAATTATCTCGTGCGCTACTTGGGTTCGCTGCTCGATAGCGACTCGCTGCCTAAGTTGGATGGTCAGGCACTGCCGTTGCCTATTGTGTTGGTGCGCAGCGCCGAAAACACCATGGCTCTGCAGGTTGATAAGCTGTTGGGTAGCCGCGAGATCGTGGTAAAAACCTTGGGTGCACAGTTTAGTAAAGTGCGCGGCGTGTCGGGCGCGACGGTGATGGGGGATGGCTCTGTTGTGGTTATTCTCGACTTGCACGCGCTGATTCGTGAGCAAATGGCACTGGGCTTGGCTGAGTCAACTTTGCTAGAGCCGTTTGCGCAGTCGGTAGCCGCTGACAGAGAAGACGACGAAAAAACCGTTATGGTGGTGGATGACTCGGTTACCGTGCGCAAGGTTACAGGGCGCTTTTTGGAGCGCGAAGGCTACCGGGTCGTGACCGCAAAAGATGGTGCCGAAGCCATCTTGTTACTGCAAGACAGCATTCCCGATGTGATGTTGCTGGATATCGAAATGCCGCGTATGGATGGCTTTGAGGTGGCTAAGAACATTCGCACTAGCTCGCGCCTAAAGCACTTGCCGATTATTATGATTACCTCGCGTACCGGCGATAAGCACCGCGAGCGGGCCCTGGATTTGGGCGTTAACCGCTACATGGGTAAGCCTTACCAAGAAGATATTTTGCTCAATAATATTCAAGAACTGATCGAAGAGCAGGACGCGTAGTCGCGTGAAACCCCTAGGGTTAGGCCTGTTGGTCGATAGTGAGCAAAAGCTGCGACAGTTGAGCTTGTTGGTGGCACAAACGGGGCAGCGGGTTGAGTACAGTGCGGTGTTGCCACAGTATGGGCACTCCGTAGTGCCCGACTTGGACTTGGAAGATTTAGAACGTATTGCCGACCTGGATGCCTGGTTGGTTGATATTACCCATGTTGAAGAGGAACTCAGCGCCACCGGTGAGGTGTTGAGTGTTTTATTGGCTACCTCTGAGATTCCGGTGCTGCTTAGCGATAGTAGCGAGGTAGACGCTAGTAGTGCGGCCCAACTGCAATGGTCCAATCGCTTGCGCGCGCGTTTGCAGCGTCTCGTCGGCGAGGTAAATCTGGCAACCTGTACTGCGGCGCAGGCCGTTTGGGTATTGGCGGCATCAACGGGCGGGCCGCAACCGGTGCGCGAGTTTTTGCAAGCGCTTCCCGCCGGTCTTGGCACGGGCTTTTTGTACGCGCAACATATTGATCGGGAGTACTGCGGATCGTTGGTGACCATGCTCGGTAAAAGTGGCGCCTACCGCGGCGTTATTCCCGAGCAAGGCGCGGTAATCCAGCCGGATACCGTTACTATTATGGACCCGGCACGGCGCGTTAATGTACTGGATAATAGTACCTTAGTGGTTTACGACGAGCCCTGGGGTGGGCGCTACCAGCCATCGATTGACCAGCTACTGGCAAATCTTGCCAGCGCGAAAAAAGAACACAGTGGTGTTATTATTTTTTCTGGTATGGGTACTGATGGTGCTGCCAGCTGTCGGTTTATCAAGCAGCAGCGAGGCCAGGTTTGGGTGCAAGAGCCCAGCAGTTGCGTGGTCGACTCAATGCCGCTAGCGGCACTGGCCACTGATTGCGTCGATTTTACCGGCACGCCAGCGCAGCTAGCGGCCAATTTTGTACAATACATGAATCACACAAACGCGATGAAAGGGGCAGTCAGCTCATGAGAGCGGAACATCAAATAGAATCCGATAGCTATCAAGAAGTAGCCAGTTTGTTGGTGCCTCTTGGTGAGTCTCTTTTGCTGCTGCCTAACGTGACCGTCGCCGAGATTGTCCCTGTGGGCGAGATCCAATCGGTCGATAATGCGCCGCAATGGTTGTTGGGGGATATCAACTGGCGTGAACTGGATATTCCTATCGTCTCGTTGGAGTTACTTAATGGCCAGGCGCGCCCAAGTATAAATAGCCGTTGTCGGGTGGCGGTGCTTAATACTACGGGCATCAGTGATTCTTTGAGCTTTATTGCCATTTTGACCCAAGGCTTGCCGCGCTTGGCACGGGTTACCGCCTCAGAGATAGCCGAGCGAGAAAACGTTGTAAAAGCTCCTTATGACCAGCTTATTGTAACGTGGGCCGGTGAACAGGCGGTTATTCCCGCGCTGGCAAAGATTGAGCAAACCTACTTAGAGTTTTCCAGCCAGCGTTAGCCACACAGGTTGGTGGTGTTTGTGATCTTAAAAACCCGCCGCACCGAGGCGGGTTTTTTGTACCCGCTTGGTTGGCGCTATCGAGAAATTGTAAGGGATTATTTATGGAGTTTATACAGCAACCGCTTGCTTTAAATGGCGTGGCGCTTGTGCCGTTAACGCAGCAGCATTTGCCTGGGTTGGCCGCTGCCATTGCCGATGGCGATTTGTCGCAATTGTTTCTGACCATTGTGCCCGCGCCCGAGCGGCTTGAGTCGTTTTATGAAAAAGCGATGGCCGATTATGCCGCAGGGTTAGGGCTAACCTATGCCATTGTGTGCCAAAGTGATAATAGGGTGATTGGCTCGACACGATTTATGCGTGCGGTACCCGAGCATCGTCGGGTCGAAATCGGCTTCACTTTTATTGCCCAGCGTTTTCAGCGCACGGGTGTGAATACGGTGTGTAAATACTTGCTGTTGTGCCATGCATTTGAGGCATTGAACTGTTTGCGCGTGGAGTTTTTAACCGACTGTCTTAATCGTCGCTCGCGGACTGCGCTTGAGCGCATCGGCGCAAAGTACGAGGGGTTATTGCGCAAGCATATGCAAATGCGCGACGGGCGTATTCGCGACTCGGTGATTTACAGTATTACCGGTGACGAATGGCCGGGCATAAAACAACACCTAGCGTTTATGATGCAAAATCGCCCCACTGATATTGCAGCACGCTAATAGCCGCGATCGGAGCGGTTTCGGTGCGCATGACGCGCGGGCCAAGTGTCAGTGGGTTAAAGCCCGCCTCTTGTGCGGCATGAATTTCGCTGTCACTCAGGCCGCCTTCGGGACCCACCAAAAGTGCTGCGCTGCTGGGGTTGTGTGCGGCGGGTAGGCCTTGGCTGTCGCGGTGGTGCAGAACAAGCTTTTGTTCGGCCTTAGCCTCGTTTAAATAATCGGCGAGGGGTGTCACTGAGGCAAGCTCGGGGATTCGGTTGCGCTGGCATTGTTCGCAGGCGCTGACGGTAATCTGGCGCCAGTGCTGCCACTTTTTTTCCAGACGTTCACCTTTTAGCTTTACCTCCGTGCGCTCGGTCGCAAGCGGCACGATCCTGGTTACCCCCAGTTCAGTGGCTTTTTGCAACACAAAGTCCCAGCGCTCACCGCGGGATAGGCCGACGGCTAGCTCAATGGCGAAGGACGATTCGCGCTCGGTATCATCAAAGCTGTCGAGTGTGACCTGCATGCGCTTTTTACCCGCCTCGCTAATGGTGCCGGCAAATTCGCCTCCTTCGCCGTTAAACACTACCACCGGTCGCCCCGCGCCCATGCGTAGCACCTTGCCAAGATAGTGAGCGGCATTGTCGTCGAGGCTGATAGGTGTGTTAAGCGTTAGGTCAATGGGGCAGTAAACTCGGGGGATGCGCATGGGTCGTTTGGTCTTGGCGGAATGTCAGAGTAAGATCATAGCAGGACTCAGGTGGCTGGTTGAAGACATCCAGCGGACTGTTTATTGCGTATGGTTAATACGCCAACCCCAAACAACAGGATCCAAACATGAAAACTTCAATTGCTCTGGCAGTACTACTCGGACTGAGCGTGTCGGCGGTACAAGCGGCCGATTGCCCAGCGTATCTGGAGGGCGAGTATCGTAAGCTGCACGCCAGTGATAATGCTAATCTGTGTGACCTTTTGGCGGGCAAAGACGCGCTAATTGTGAATACCGCCAGCCACTGTGGTTACACGCCACAATTTAAAGCGCTAGAGGCGCTGCATAAGCAATACGCCGACCAAGGTTTGGTGGTCGTGGGGTTTGCCAGTGATGATTTTAAGCAGGCCGCTAAGTCGGAAGAAGAGGCGGCGACGATTTGCTATACCAACTACGGGGTGACCTTTACCATGCTGGCTCCGACTGCTGTGACTGGTGATAAGGCCAATGATTTGTTTGCGTATTTGGGCGCACAGAGTGAGCAGCCGGGCTGGAATTTTAATAAGTACTTACTGGATGGGGAAACAGGCAACGTGCAGCACTTTGACAGTAAGGTGAAGCCTGATAGCGAAGCGTTAAACGAGGCCATTGAGGCCTTGCTACAGCCTTAAGTGAAGAGGTTGTTTGCTACTCTTGCTCGACGGTGACGCTTACGTCACCGTCGCTATCGACCCACACATTTACGTCTATCGGCTGGCAGCAGACATGGCAATCTTCAGTGTAGCGCTGGCTGCCAGCCGAGTCGTCAACAAGTAGGGTAAGCGGGGCATCGCAAAACGGGCAATGCACCGGTTTTTCTAACAAGTCAGCCATAAATTAATATTACGCCTCTTAAAAGCGGTAATCTAAGTTGGCACTGATGGCAGTAAAGTCTTGGTTGTCGACATCGGCCAAATTTTTGTATTCAAAGTTTAAGTTCCATTTTGGCGCGATGTACCAGCCAAAGCCCAAGCCCCAAGAAAACCCGTCGGTGCTTAAGCCGGTGTCTTCTAAGCGGTAGTCGAGATCGGAGTAGCCCAGTAAGGCGTAAAAGCGGCCATGTTGGTTGGTGGCCTCGGCGCGATAGTAAATGGCCTGATAGTGGTTAATGTCCATATCCGCTTCAATGGTGTCGTCGCCGTCTAAATACACGGTATCGGCACCTAAGCCTGTGCCGTAACGCACTTCGGCGCCTAGTAAGCTGTTGTACTTGTAACCGGCAAACAGCTCGGCTGTCCATAAATCAGCGCCGTCGTAGCTTTTTTCATCGTCGGCGTTTACTGCCGAGGCGCCAACACCGGCAAAAAAACCACGCTCGTTATCGGCCAGGCTAGCGTTGCTGGCCAGTAGTGTGGCGGGGAGGGCAAGTGCGAGTAAGGTGCGAGTCAATTTCATAAAGTTACACTGTGTTGGGGGCGATGTGTTGAGCGCGGTTAAAAAATCCACGCAATCATCAGCCAGATGATAATAAAAAAGGTAAAAAAACCGCCGAGTACAAATTGTATCTCACCGATAAGCCCGTCGCCCGAGGTAATGGCAAAGACTACTAGCAGCGCGGTGGTAACAAAAAAGGAGATAACAGCGGCTTCTTTAAGGCCTAAGCCCTGAGAGAAAACGCCATCGGTAATGCCGCCTAGCATGGGCAATAGCAAAGCGGTGGCGATCACCGCCAACAGCAAAACGGCCACGATGCCAATAAGTGTGGCTCGTGCTTGACGCTTATCCTTTTCGTCGCTGCCCATAGGTGCCTCGGTTAATCGTTAGCTTTAATAATATCCCGCACACGGTTTGGGTCGGGCATTCCAACGGCGATAATCTCGGCCGAGTCGCCAGCGGTGTATAGCTCAATAGTGCCGGTACCAAATATGCGATTCCAGAACGACTGCTTTACTTTAACGGTGCGGATACTGGTGATGTTTAGCTCAGAGCGCTCTTTACTGAGCAGTCCTTTCTCATACAAAACATCCGATTTTGTGACCATTAAGCGGGACGATTTGTTGTTGAGGTGCCATACCAATAGGATGATGATACCAATACCCACGAGACACAAAATCAGGGCGAGGATAAACCCCAAAGGGTTGTTTTTAAACATCACGGGATGTTCGTCGTACAGTGCTTCCATGGTGCGTCCTAGGTCAATTTTAGTCCGGCAATGCCCGTGAGTATAAGGGCAATACAGACTAGGCGCAAAGCCGACACGCTCTCGCCAAACAGGAATATGCCCAGGATCACAGTCCCCACGGCGCCGATACCACTCCAAATCGCGTAAGCGGTGCTAATGGGGAGTTCTTTGAGCGACAGCCCCAATAGTGACAGGCTGATAGCGATGGCCACCAGTGTGGTAACGCTGGGCCATAGACGCGTAAAGCCATCGGAATATTTCAGGCCCACGGCCCACACGACCTCGAATAAGCCGGCTAAAAGTAAGTAAAACCAAGACATGTTTGGTAATCTCGTCGGGGCGGGGTCGTCCCCGGTTAGAGATAATCAGATTGCTCTGCAGCGCGGGTCGTCCCGCACGGGCTTCGGTTGGCGTATTCACCGATAGCATGGGCTAAAATAGGGATAATCGCGATTATTTTCAAGGTTTGGCGGCCGTCGTCCACAGTTAAAGGCAAATAAGGCACAGGAATGTTAGAAGCGGTATGGATTGCGTGCGCGTTCACGCTAGGTTTGTTGGTGCGCTCGGTGGGCTTGCCCCCGTTAGTTGGTTATTTGGCCGCAGGTTTTGCCATCAGTGGTGTGGGGCGCTTTGTCGAGTTGCCCGAAAACGGCCATGAGGTCATTGCACATTTAGCGCACATAGGCGTGTTGTTGTTGCTGTTTACCGTGGGGCTCAAGCTTCGCGTGCGCAACCTCGTGCAGCCAGAGGTAATTGGCGGCGGCATTGTGCACTTTGCCCTGGCGGTTGCGCTGCTGACCCCCGGTATGTACGTACTGCTCGAGGTGACATGGTACGAGGCGATGTTGCTCGCCATTGCCCTGTCGTTCTCTAGCACCGTGTTGGCCGCCAAAGTGCTCGATGGCAAACGAGAGTTGCGGGCGTTTCATGGACGCGTAGCGATCGGCATCTTGGTTGTGCAAGACCTTATCGCGCTGCTGGTTATCTCGCTTGCGGGTGGCAGCGTGCCCTCCGTTTGGGCGCCTTTGGTGCTGGGCCTGCCGCTACTGCGCCCATTGTTGTTTAAGCTGCTGGATGTCTGTGGTCACGACGAGCTTATGGTTTTACTCGGCCTCTTGCTGGCGCTTGTTGTGGGCGGGATGGGCTTTGAGGCACTGGGGCTCAGCTCCGAGCTGGGGGCTTTGGCGTTCGGTGTGTTGTTAGCTCAGCATCGGCGTGCCACCGAGCTGTCAAATTCACTCTGGAGTATCAAAGAAGTGTTCTTGGTGGGATTCTTCCTGCAAATTGGCATGAGTGGGTTGCCGGGGATGGATGCGTTGATCCTAGCGGCGGTCGCGTCGTTACTGTTGCCGCTCAAAGCGATTGGCTTCTTTTTGCTGCTAGTGTTGTTTAAATTGCGCGCCCGCAGTGCATTTTTGAGTGGTCTAGCGCTGACTAACTACAGTGAATTTGGCTTGATTGTCGCCGCGGCAGTGCTGCCCGAGTGGCTTGTGCCGCTGGCACTCACCGTGGCTGTGTCGTTTGTGATATCGGCGCCGCTTAACCGTATCGCCCACCCATTTTACGAGAAACTCTCAAGTCGTCTGTTGCCGCTTGAGCGCAATATCCACCATCCCGACCAGCAGCCTATCTCGCTGGGCGATGCCGAGGTACTGATTTTTGGTATGGGCCGCACCGGCACTGCCGCTTACGATCAGCTCAGCGGCAAAATTGGCAAGCTTATCGCGCTCGACTCCGACCCGGGCAAAGTCGACCGCCACCGCAAGGCTGGCCGTTCAGTGATGTTCGCCGACGCCGAAGACCAGGTGTTTTGGCAAGGCGTGGAGATGAGTAATATCCGTGCGGTGATTTTAAGTATGAGCGATCTAGAGGCGAAGATAATCGCGGCCCGTCAGTTGCGCCAGCGCGGTTACAACGGCTTTATCGCCTCCCACAGTTTGTTTCAGGATGAGGCGGATAAAATCAACTTGGCCGGCGCCAATGAAACCTACTTGACGATGTCTGAAGCTGGCGTGGGGCTGGCTGAGCACGTGCAAGAAAAAATGGTAGAGGGCGCTTGAGCACCTTACCTTTTGGGCATTAACCGAGGCGCATAAGTCGCGATATTATTGCTCGGCTTCACTCTTCGGGGCGCGCCAACAGGGCGGGTGGTAGGTTGTAAGTGGGTGGCAAGTTGGGGTTGCGCAGCATGATCAAGGTTGGGTTGGTCGCTTTTATTGTTGCCACAGTATCGCCTTTATAGCGCATAAATAACCGCTGCAAGCTACCGTCTTCGGTCATCATTTTAAGCCCTGCATTTAGCCGCGCCGCCAGCGTCGGGTGTCGGGCGCTTACCACCAAAAAAACGGGCATGGGGTAGTAAATCATAAGCCCTGGGACTTTTGTCATTCCCGGGTACTTATCGCCATACCGCGTCAGCGTGGGTTCTATTTCGTCAATGCCCAATGGAATATAGTCGATACGCTCACTTAGTAATACGGGTAGTAATTGCTCAAACGTGAGAATTTCCTCTACGTTAAAATGATTGGCTCTATACACATCAACGTCTGGCCAGCCCCGCCCTTGACCCGCTATCAGTTTTTGGAGCTGCTGGGGGCGAGTAATATTGGCAAATTCGGGCAAACGCTCGGCTTTAATCAGCAATTGCCGATAACCCAATAGCCCGCCCTCAATGGGGTGGCGCACCACAATAAGCTGGCGTGGATCATAGTCTTGCCTAGTGGTAGCCACAAAGTGAATATCATCGCCCTTAATAAGCGCCATACGGCCGCGCACAGAGGGCATTTCCCGCTGATCGAGCGTTAAATGATAGGGGCCATAGGCCGCTACGCTACGCTTTAGTGCGGCATCTACTACCGCCAGCTCGTAGTCTAAGCGTCCTGGGGTTGCGGCACCCGTCCAGTAAACATACTCCGGCGTGCTGCTGTCGTTGGCCTCGCAAACGCCAACAAGCAACAAAACCGGGAGTGCGACCGATAAGAGACGTATTGACAACCTTGGTACCCATAGCAATATTCGCATTATCTTATGAGTTTAGCAGTTGCCCAGTGAGTGGGCGGGAATCAGCTGGTATCGCAACGTTAAAACGTAAAGCTCAAAACCTGAACCGGCCGATTGTCTCTGGCGAAGGTGAGGTATTTGAAGGTCTAGGGGGGCTGCCGGGTAGGCTAAGGCGCTGCGGTTGACAGCTCTGGTGTCTTTATTGGCCTTAGAGAATTCATTTAAAGTGTAAAGCGGCATAGTGATCGGGTGAACCTGTGGCAGAAAAGGTTTATGCCCCATTGCGGCGGCTGGCGTTTTGTATGTTTGTGGCTAACGGTTGCTTAAAGTACCAACGGGTATTGCAGCAATAAGAAGTGAAACACATTAACCCCGAAGTGTGTGGCTATCGCAACCGACAAACGGCCGGTTAGCTGGTAGGCCAAGGCGTAGATGCCTCCGGCGCACAAAAATAATAAAAACGTGGGGTGAGTGATGGGCGCGTGGGCGAGGGCAAATATAAAAGCCGACGCGCCAGCGGCTAGCCATAAAGCCGCTTGTGGTGTTGCTCGCAGTTTTTTAGGCAAAAGTTTGTGCAATCCGTCTTGAATCAATAGCCGGAAAAAGGCTTCTTCGGCCGTTACGGTAATGACTAAATTGATAAGAGCAAACCATATTACGCCCGACGGCAGCTTAGGATGCCAGCCGATATTGAACCCTAAAACCGCGACGATAAGAACTGATATTACTCCGGCACTAACAGCCAATGTCGAGCGCAGAGGACTTAAACGGTTGTGTATGGGAGCGGATGAGTAAAGCCAAATGACGATTAAATAACCCGCAAGGCCTTTGGCAAGGTTGGCGTAAAGGGAAAAATCTGGTGTGGTAAACGTGTATATCAGTGGGTAGTTAAAGCTGGCGGGTCGGTACAGGGCAATGGCAAAACCTATGAGCAAGGTGAGGCACCACACACCGGCGCCGAGCAAAGCGATTATTCGCGTTTGTTTGTGGCAAATACCGTTACCCGTGACGCGCAGCCGTTTATTGGCCGCCAGTAGCAGAGCAAAAACCGGAAGAGCCACTGCGCAGGCGAACGGCAGAGCGTCCATTGCGTAAAACGCAAAACCTAGCGCGAGTAGTGTGGCGGTGAGCGCAATCGATTTGGTACCCGCGTTGTGCCGCGCTAAATACACTGCCAGGCTCCTGTGCGGTTCTTCGCCGTTTACTGGCTGCGCTGATACACCAAATCCCATACGCCGTGGCCTAAGCGCTCACCGCGCTTTTCAAACTTAGTGATGGGGCGGTATTCTGGTCGCGGTGAATAATCGCCATTGGCTTGAGTGTTGGTGTAGCCTGCGGCGGCGTCCATCACCTCTTTCATATGTTCGGCGTAGTTTTCCCAGTCGGTGGCGAAGTGCAGCAGACCACCGATTTTAAGTTTGCCGCGAATACGCTGAACAAATTCAGACTGAATGATGCGGCGCTTATGATGCTTTTTTTTGTGCCAGGGGTCGGGAAAGTACACTTGCACCCGATCGAGGCTGGCGTCGCTAATACAGTCTTCCAGTACGTCAGTGGCATCGGCCATATAAACTTTTAAGTTAGCCACGCCGGCTTCACCGGCGGTGTGAATTAACCGGCCCACCCCCGGTGGATGTACTTCGATACCGATAAAATCTTTGTCCGGCTCGTTAGTGGCCATTTCACGTAATGAGTCTCCCATGCCAAAACCGATTTCGAGCACTACCGGTGCCTCTCGGCCAAATTGCTGCTCGGCATCAAAAACGCCGGAAAATAAGCTGGCGCCGTATTTGGGCCAGTATTGCTCAAACGCTTTTTTTTGCCCATCGGTCATGCGGCCGGCACGAATCACAAAGCTGCGGATGGATTTGTTTTTAAACTCGGGGCGAAATTCGGGGATGTCGGTCATGTTGAGGTGCTGCAGTCCTTAGAAGATGTTAAAGCGGCCATGAGTAAGCAGAGCCAGCCCAGCAATAAGCAAATGCCACCTAGCGGAGTAATAGGGCCAAAGAAGCCGATACCCGTTAAGGTTAAAGCGTAAAGGCTGCCGCTAAATAACACCGTGCCGAGCATAAACAGCCCGCTAGCGCTGTTGAGCCAAACTGTGTTGTGTCGCGTTGCTTGCTTTAACCACAAGCCCACTACGAGCAGGGCCAGGGCGTGGTACATCTGATACTGCACGCCGGTTTGAAATGCCCCAAGCAATTCGGGCGCCAGTTTACCTTTAAGTCCGTGGGCGGCAAAGGCGCCAAGCGCCACGGCGATAAAGCCGTAAGTGGCGGCAATGCTGAGTATTAGCTTGGGCATGGTTTCGTCCGTGTGCAAGTGGCGAATAGCGTAATGACAGTGACATAAAAAAAGCCGCGCAGTGCGCGGCTTGGGGTGACTTGTACGTCTACTTTTACTCTAGGCCGCTTCCGTCATCATGTTTTTAACTTTTTTCATAGCGTTCTTTTCCAGCTGGCGAATACGCTCGGCAGAAACGCCATACTCGGCGGCCAAATCGTGCAGAGTCGATTTGTCATCGCTTAACCAGCGGCGCTGCAAAATGGTGCGGCTGCGATCGTCCAGTTGCTCCATAGCATTCTCTAGACTGCTGACGTTGGTCTCTTCCCAGTTGGCTGCTTCGAGCTGCATGGCTGGGTCTTGACGTTTGTCTTGCAGGTAGTGTGCAGGTGCCACAAAGTGGCTGTCTTCGTCTTCGTTTTCCGGCGCGTCAAAGGCGGCGTCGTAAGAGGAGAGTCGGCTCTCCATCTCGCGCACGTGTTTTACCTCAACGTTTAAGTCTTCGGCAACGGCTTTGGCTTCATCGTTAGTGAGCCAGGCCAAACGCTTTTTGGCGCCGCGCAGGTTAAAAAACAATTTGCGCTGAGCCTTAGTGGTGGCCACCTTAACAATGCGCCAGTTCTTTAAGATAAACTCGTGTATTTCGGCTTTAATCCAGTGCACGGCAAAAGACACCAAGCGTACACCTTTTTCGGGGTTGAAGCGCTTAACCGCCTTCATTAGGCCGACATTGCCCTCTTGGATTAAATCTCCCAGCGGCAGGCCGTAGCCGTTGTACGAACGGGCGATATGCACAACAAAGCGCAGATGCGCCATAACCAGCCGGCGAGCGGCTTCGAGGCTGTCGTTGTAGTAAAGGTCTTCAGCGAGGGTCTGTTCTTCATTTGCAGTAAGAACAGAAAAGCCGCTGACAGCCTGCACATAGGCATTGAGGTTACCACCTGGTGCGAGGTTCCCCATTGGCTGTAGGCTTGTGCCCATAATCGTGACTCCCAATATAAACGCGATTAAAACCGAATAAGCTCCTGCAGTAATTTACAGGGCCAGTTAGTCTAGCATTGATTCTTGGAGCCTGCCAATATCGCAAAGTTCCGCTGGTAAGTTTAAAAACCTATATAAAACAAGGCATTAACCAAACTTAACCTGTGTGAGTTCACGCTGTGGCTAAATAATTGTTTTAACGCGGTGCGATTTGCGCCAAATGCCGTCCCACCGCCAGCCAAGCGCCGGCTAGGCCGATCAAGCCTGCGGCCAATATCAGCTGTAAGCTGTGGGTCAAACTCAGGCCACTGAGACTAAATTCGCTCTGATAAAGTTCCGCTAGCGAGGCGACCGGCGCCTCAAGCCAAGCGAGCCCTAGGGCGAGCAGCAGTAAGGCGATTAGGCCGCCGCCCAAGCCGTACCAGAGGCCGGTGTATAAAAAGGGACGGCGCACGTAGGCGTCGGTACCGCCCACCAGCTTAACCACTAAAATCTCGTCGCGGCGGCTTTCGATGGCCAGCCGTATGGTATTGCCCACCACCAGCAGTAAGCCCAGCGCCAAAAGGGCGGCGAGAAAAAACACGCCACGGCTGGCCAGCTCCACCAGCTGCTCCAGGCGTTTGACCCACATCATGTCGAGCCGGGCGTCGTCGCTCAAACCGTTGCTGGCCAGTTCAGTCAAGAGTGACTCCAGCGCTGCGCCCGTGGTGGCAGTGCTGGGTTGCACGAGCAGCACCGGGGGCAGAGGGTTTTCGGTTAAGTCGTCCAGCACGGCGCCAAGGCCAGAGTAGGTTTTGAACTCCACCAGCGCCTGATCGGGGCTGACGTAAACTACGTCGCTGATGTCAGAGCGAGCGCGCAAGGTGTCGGCCCACTTATCGATGGCATTGGTCTTGGCGGCGGGTTTAATAAACACGGAGATTTGGCTGGAGTCCTGCCAGTGGTAACCGAGCGATTCAATATTGAGCAGTGCCACGTACAAAGTGGCGGGCAGCGCGGTGGCGATGGCCACCACCAGCCAGGTGAGCGTGCTTTGCAGTGGTGTGCGCAGTAGGCGCAGTAAGCTCTCTAGGGCGCAATTGCTGTGATGTGCTTGCCAGGCTTCCAGCCGGTGGCGCCAAGCGGCTTTGCTCTGGATGGCGCCCTGGGGGCGCGGCGGCGGTTTGCGCGGTGTGGGTGCCGGCTTGCGTTTGGGGTGAAAGCGGTTCATTGCGGCACACCACCGGCGATGACCCGGCCCTCAGCCAGTTGCAGTACCCGTTTGTTCATCCGCTCGATGAGGTCGATATCGTGGGTGGCGATCATTAGGGTGACGCCCAGTTCGTTAAACTGGCGAAATAGCGTCATGATCTCGGCCGAGAGTTCCGGGTCGAGGTTGCCGGTAGGTTCATCGGCCAGCACCAGCGCGGGCTTGTTAACCACGGCGCGGGCGATACCGACGCGCTGTTGTTCACCGCCCGACAGGGTGACTGGGTTGACCCGCTCTTTGTGTAGTAGCCCGACTTTGTCTAGCGCGGCGCGCACTCGGCGGCCGATATCTGAGTGCTGGTAACCGGCCACTTGCAGCGGTAGCGCGACGTTGTCGAAGACGCTGCGATCAAACAAAAGCTGGTGGTTTTGGAATACGACGCCGATATCGCGCCGGTAGTGGGCGATACCGCTGCGCCGGATGGCGCTGGTATCGCGCCCGCCGATTTCGATGTGGCCATTACTGGGCCGCTCCATCAGCATAATGAGCTTCATTAAGGTGCTTTTACCGGCGCCCGAGTGACCGGTTAAAAACACCATCTCGCCGCGGTCGATTTGTATGTCGACCCGGCTAAGTGCTTCTTGCCCGGTGGCGTAGCGTTTGGTGACGTTTTGGAAGCGAATCACCGCTCGAACAGAGCCTCGATAAAGGGTTTGGCGACAAACGGCTGTAAATCGTCGATACCCTCGCCAATGCCGATAAACCGCACCGGTAAGCCAAACTGTTTGGTAAGCGCAAAAATGACCCCGCCCTTGGCGGTGCCGTCTAGCTTAGTCAGAGCGATACCGGTCACACCGGAGGATTTAATAAAGTGCTCGGCCTGGCTGACAGCGTTTTGTCCGGTGCCGGCATCCAGTACCAGCAAGGTCTCGTGGGGGGCGCTGTCATCAAGTTTGCCCATCACCCGACGCACCTTGGATAACTCTTCCATTAGATGGTCTTTGTTGTGCAAACGCCCGGCGGTGTCGGCGATCAGCACATCAATGCCGCGGGATTTGGCGGCCTGTACCGCGTCAAAGATGACCGAGGCGCTGTCGGCGCCCGTGTGTTGGGCAATCACCGGTACGCTGTTGCGTTCGCCCCACACTTGCAGCTGCTCGACTGCCGCGGCGCGGAAGGTGTCGCCCGCGGCCAACATGACCGACTTGCCCTCGCTTTGTAAGCGCTTGGCCAGCTTGCCGATGGTGGTGGTTTTACCCACGCCGTTTACCCCGACAATTAAAATAACGTAGGGCTTTTTACTGGTGTCGATAATCAGCGGTTGCTCGGAGCCGGCGACTAACTCGGCCAGTGATGCTTTAAGGGCATCGTACAGCGCATCTGGGTTTGCCAGTTGTTTGCGCGCCACGCGGGCGGTTAGATCGTCGATAATATCGGTGGTGGCCTCGATGCCAACGTCGGCCACTAATAGCTGCGACTCCAGATCCTCCAGCAGCTCATCGTCAATTTCTTTTTTCCCCAAAAAGATATTGCCGAGCCCCTCCGAGAAGTTGCTGCTGGTGCGCGATAGGCCGCGTTTAATGCGGCCAAACAAGCCTTCTTTCGCCGGCGGCGCTTTGGCTGGTTCGGGGGCCGCTGGGGCGACTTCCGCGGTAGGCTCGGCCGCGGGCGCCGCGACCTCGGGCTCAGTCGGGACGGGCTCGGGGGCAATAACGGCGGCTTCCGGTGCTTCTGGCTCAAGCGGGACAAACTCGGCCTCAGGGGGCTCGCTGGGTTGCGCTTGCTCGTCTGATTCGGGCTGCGGTTGTTCGACTTTTGGGTCGTCTTTGGGGGCGGACTTTCTAAACCGTTTAAAGAACATGTGGGTAGGCGGCTCTTATCGCTGCTAAACAAAGGCGCTATCCTACCACTTCTGGCAAACAGTGGAGAGTGACAGGTGGCAAAACAACAACGGCGACAGCCGGCAGGGGATTCATTGCGTCAGCCGTTGCGGCTGATTGGCGGTCAGTGGCGCGGGCGAAAGTTGCACTTTCCGCTGTGTGACGGCTTGCGCCCCACCGGCGATCGCATTCGCGAAACCCTGTTTAATTGGCTGGCTCCTTACGTACCAGAGGCGGTAGGCGCCGACTTGTATGCCGGCTCCGGTGCGCTGGGGCTAGAGGCGCTGTCCCGTGGGGCGGCTCGCATGACCTTTTGCGAGCGTGATCCAGCGGCGGCAAAAGCTTTGGCTGATAATTTAAAGCGGCTCGATGCCAGCGGGGGACAGCTGCTGCATATTGATGCATTGCACTGGCTCAGCACGGGTGACATTACTGCGCCGCTGGCGTTGGTGTTTCTCGACCCGCCTTTTGCCGCTGATTTGTGGCAACCGAGCATTGATGCCTTGGTGGCGCGCGAGTGGCTGGCCGATGGTGCGGCGATCTATATCGAGTCGGGGCTTGATAGTGTGTTTCAGGTGCCCGATAACTGGCAGCTACACCGCGAAAAGCGCACCGGCGGCGTGTGTTATCGATTGTATTTTTACCGTGCGACTAGCAAGGACTAGGCTATTTTTGTAGTATCCCGCCCACACCGCACGCCACACAGAGAATAATCTATGCGCAAGGTTGTATACCCAGGCACGTTTGACCCGATTACCAATGGCCATAAAGATCTTGTGGAGCGCGCCTGCCGCCTATTTGATCACGTGATCGTGGGCGTCGCGGCCAGTAACCGCAAAGCTCCGATGTTTGATTTAGAGCAGCGGGTCGATTTGGCTCAGCGCACACTGTCACATCTCGATAATGTCGAGGTGTGCGGGTTTGATAATTTGTTGGTGGACTTCGTTCGCGACTGTGGCGCCCAAGGTGTGGTGCGTGGCTTAAGAGCGGTGTCCGATTTCGAGTACGAGTTTCAGTTGGCCAATATGAACCGCGCATTGGCGCCGGATATGGAAAGCTTGTTTCTGACGCCTGCCGAACACTTGTCTTATATATCGTCGTCGATTGTGCGAGAAATTGCGGTGCTAGGGGGCGATGTGAGCAAGTTTGTCGCCCCCGAGGTCGAGCTGGCGCTCAAGGCGAAGTTTGCTTCGCGCTAAGGGCGGCGGATGGTGAGTGATCGGATAACTCGATGATAACCACGTCTGCACCGACCGCGTTAAACTCGCCATAGTACTGATCAAAAAGCGCCTCTAAGCTGCCGTCTTCACGGGCCAGCTCCAGGCCAAACGTTAAGCGTTTGGCGATCTCGGGGTGGTTGTGACTTACCTGAGCGTACACTGGCAGTGGGTAGTGAATAATGAGGTTGTCGACGATGACCAGTTGCGCCGCGTGCTCAGATGCCGCCAGCGCTTTCTCTGCCTCTAAAATGCCCAAAGGCAAATAATCAAACCGGCCGTGAGCAAGCATATTAAATAGCTGGTTGATGCTGGAGCCCACGGTAAACGGTAGCTTTGCATCGCGAAAGTAATCCTGATCAATCCAGTCAAAGCCCAGCCCGGCGTTAAATTGTCGCAGTTGTTCAAGGTTTTTAACTTCTGTGAAATCCGCCTCTCGGTCGCGCCGGACGATTGCCTGACGCCGGCCCAGCAAGCCCTGCAGCAGTGGGATTGGAATAGCCTTTAGCGGTTGCTCGTCCGAGTCGACACGGTAGGCGAGTGCGGGCGCGGTAACTACCTGCGCCATACTGCCTTCGCTAAAATTGCGGATCGTTCTTGGCCGTGAGAGCGAGCGGTTGGTTATCTTTAGCTCAAAGGGGCCATAGCGCTCGCGGCTTTTTTCTAAGGCTAGCTTGATTACCGCTGTCTCGTGAGCTTTGCGCGACTCGCTCACCTCGCCAATCCAGAGGGTTACCTCTGTCGCGGTAGAGTTGTCGCCAGGCTCGGAGGCGCTTTGCGTGGCCGCTTGTGGGCCAGCGGCGCTTACTGCGTGGCAGAGTAAAAGTGTTGCCGCTGTAAGGTACAGACGTATCATCGTATCAACGCTTGTCGGTAAAGCCGGTGCGGTCAGCATCATAATCTAGATTACTTAATCATTTATTTCTGGAGTTATGCAATATAGTTTAGCGTATTTGTCGGGAGCTGCATCAAGTGGGTTTAGTAGATGCTTGAAACCGGTTACATTGTGCGGCATTATTTGCGCCCCTATGCCGTTTGCGGTATTCATCGTGCAAAAAGACACAGTAAAAAGGTAATCCATGTCCAGTGATATTAAAAACCAGACACAGCGTTTGGTGCAGTGGTTTGAGCGCGATGCGCTGCCGCTATGGAGTGTGCGGGGCATCCACCCTGCGCTAGGCGCCAGCTTTGAGCGCTTGCGAGCCGATGGCGAGGTGGATACCGGGGCCAATGTGCGAGTGCGTGTACAGGCGCGGCAGGCATTCTTTTTTGCGGCGGCTAAGAGTCTTGGTTGGTGTGACAGCGGCGCCGATATCGCGCGCGGGTTGCTGGGGTTTGTCGAGTCGAATGCGGCGCACCCCAGTGCCGGAGGAGGCTTTACCCACCTGCTTAGCCCCGAATTTGAGGTGATTGATAGCAAGCAAGATTTGTACGATCACGCCTTTTTCTTGCTGGCCTACGCCTGGCTATACCGGGTGAGCGGCGAGCGCGCGGCGCTGGATAAAGCCGAGGCGTTGGTCTTGCATTTGGATAACTGCTTTGGGGCTGAGTACGGCGGTTGGGCCGAGGGCGATTACGATCACACGGTGCGCCGCCAAAATCCGCATATGCACTTGTTTGAAGCCTGCATGGCATTATATGAGGCGAGCGGCGAGGCACCTTGGTTGGCGCGTGCCGGTGAGTTGTTTAGTTTGTTTGAGTCACGCTTTTTTTGCCCTAAGCAGGGTGTGCTATTTGAATTTTTTAATGCTGACTGGACGCTAGCTGACGGCGCCACCGGGCAGGTGGTTGAGCCGGGCCATATGATGGAGTGGGTGTGGCTGTTGGATTGGTACGCGCGGCTTACCGGGCAATCGGTGGCGCGTTATACCGGCGTTTTGTACCGTCGTGCGCTAGACATTGGCTTAAAAGCCGACTCTGGCTTGCTGTACGACTCGGTAACCCCAGAGGGTAACGTGCTGCAGCACACCAAGCGCTGCTGGGGGCTGACCGAGTTGATTAAGGCCAGCTTGGTGATGGCCCGCGAGGGCGAGCCTGATGCCGAGGCGCGCGCCGCTAGCGCGGTGGATGCTTTGTTTCGCTATTATCTGTGTGGCACCACGCCCGGTAGCTACGTGGACCAGCGCGGCAAAAACGATGAGGTGGTGGCGGCCGAGGCGCCAGCCAGTACTTTGTATCACCTGATCGTATTGGCCCAAGAATTGATGCGTTACTGCGACGGGGTGTCGGATCGAGCCGAAAAAGTCAGCGCTTAGCTGGCTGGTGAGCTCTTGCCTCGCGCAGGCAAGGTAAGAGCTTAAAGTATTAATCTTTGCGCGGTATCGCCGTGCTTTTGCGGATAACAAACTCAGCCGGTAGTACGTTTTCCTCTTGGGCGAGATCTTCGCCCTCAATGAGTCGCAGCAGCATATCCATGGCCAGTTTGCCCATTTCCTCGGCGGGCTGGGTTACTGTGGTCAGGCTCGGGTCGCAGTAGCGGGCGTAGCTAATATCGTCAAATCCGGTAACGGAAATGTCCTCTGGGACTCGTATGCCGTGTTGTTTGAGCGTTTGGATTGCGCCAATGGCCATTTCGTCATTCATGCAAAATATGGCTGTTGGCTTGTCCGGCATAGCGCAAAATTGCTTGGCACTGTTTAGGCCCGACCAAGTGGTAAAGTCACCTTCGGCCACCAGCGATTTATCAAACTCAATTCCCGCCGCTTCCAGACTTTCGAGGTAACCGGCCAGCCGGTCAACCGTGTGGGGGTTGTCTTTTAAGCCTGAGATCACCCCGATACGGCGATGCCCGAGAGAAATTAGATAATCGACCACTGACCGCGCCGAGCCCCGGTTGTCGATCCGCACTCGAGGGCCGCTGGTGGATTCGCAGCCGCAGACATTCACGCAGGCAATGTCGGCGGGCATTTCAAAGCGTCGGTTGGGGTCGTCGGGGCGCAACTGAATAACGCCGTCGGCCAGGCGGGTCTCAACCCGGCGAATGTACTCTTTTTCTCGCTCCGGCACGCCGCGAGTGTCGCCCAGTAGCACGGCGTAACCTTTTTGCTGGGCGCGATCTTCAATGCTGCGAATGACTTGCGAGAAGAACGGATTGGTAATGTCCGGTACCAGTACAACAACCGCGTAGCTTTTGGCCGAGCGAAAGCTGCGCGCCAGCATGTTGGGGCGATAGCCGACTTTATCGATGGCGCTATGAACCTTGTTAAGGCTTGTTTGCGAGACTTTATCTGGGTCGCTCAGGGCGCGTGATACGGTGGCAACGGACACGCCGGCCTCGCGCGCTACATCTCTGATATTGGACATAAAGTATTGCTTTTATAAAGAGGAGAAAGTTTTTGTGGATAATAGCATACCGCCGGGAGCGGCTTAAGGGCAGCCCTAAAGTAACGTAAAGTGCTGGCATTATAGATTGTAATCGGTTACATTTGCTATCGCTTTACGACGAAGTGCTTGCTTATACTAAAGTTGTGGCTGCTGGGACTTTCGGCTGTCGTGCTAATGACGCAGCGATAAGATCGAATCCGAGGTTAACGTCACCTCTCAGCGCTTGGGGCTGCACATTTGTCGGGCCGTACACTTTGAACTACACCGCGCGGACGCGTGTCCGGCGCTATAATAATTGGACGCACACATGCAGTTAGCAATGTTAGATGTGGTGATTATCGCGGCATACCTGCTCACCACAGTGTTTATCGGGTTTTGGATCTCCAAACGCGCCTCTAAAAATTTGCGTAGCTACTTTTTAGGTGGCAACAAACTCAAGTGGTATACCTTAGGTCTTTCCAATGCTTCGGGTATGTTCGATATCAGCGGCACTATGTGGATGGTGTACTTGTTGTTTGTGTACGGCTTAACCAGTATTTATATTCCCTGGCTGTGGCCGGTCTTTAATCAAATCTTCTTGATGGTGTTTTTATCCGTATGGCTGCGTCGCTCGGGCGTGCTAACGGGGGCCGAGTGGATTACCTTTCGCTTTGGCGACAGCACCGGTGCGCGGCTATCACACTTAATCGTCGTGTTGTTTGCACTGGTTAATGTAGTGGGCTTTTTGGCCTATGGCTTTATTGGTATCGGCAAATTTGCCTCGGTGTTTTTACCTTGGCAGTTAGCGGCCGACCCCGACACCAACGATATTTATTACGGTTTAATTATTACCGCACTAACCACGGTCTATGTGGTGAAGGGCGGTATGTTTAGTGTGGTATTCACCGAGGTTTTACAGTTTTTTATTATGACGGTCGCCTGCGTTGCGGTGGGTATTATTGCTATGCAGCAAGTATCTCCCGAAATGTTGGCAGCAGTGGTGCCGGATAACTGGGACAAGGTTACCTTTGGCTGGAACCTTGATATGGATTGGTCGGGCACCCTAGAGGCCGCCAATACCAAAATTGCCGCCGATGGTTACGAACCTTTTACGATCTTTTTTATGTTGATGCTGTTGTCGGGCATTGCCAAAAGCATGATGGGCCCGCCGCCCAATTACGATATGCAGCGTGTCTTGTCCGCGCGCTCACCGACTGAAGCGGCCAAAATGAGTGGCTTCGTCAATGTCGTGTTGTTGTTTCCTCGTTATATGCTGATTGCCGGCTTAACCATTTTAGCGCTGGTGTTCTTTATGGACGAGTTGCAAGCGATGGGGCCCGATGTCGACTTTGAGCAAATTCTGCCATTTGCTATGAAGGAGTTTGTCCCCCCGGGCTTGCTTGGGCTTTTGATTGCCGGTTTGCTCGCCGCGTTTATGTCGACCTTTGCTGCCACCACCAATGCGGCACCGGCCTATGTGGTTAACGACATTTATAAGCGCTATTTTAACCCCAATGCCGATGACAAAAACTACGTCAAAGCGAGCTATGTCGTATCCGTTTTGTTTGTTGCTCTTGGGGTTGTGATCGGGTTGTTCGTGCCATCGCTTAACTCCATTATCTTGTGGATTGTCAGCGCCTTTTATGGTGCCTATACCGCATCGAATTTACTTAAGTGGTTTTGGTGGCGCTTTAACGGTGTCGGCTACTTTTGTGGCATGGCGATGGGCTTGGTAATCTTGCTGATTATTAAGGTGCTGCAGTGGACGCTCGACTGGGAAATTATGCAGGTATACGCCTTCCCGTTTATTTTTGGTGGCTGTTTTATTGCTTGCGTCGTCG
The DNA here is from genome assembly GCF_963972205.1 of uncultured Gilvimarinus sp. Lineage (NCBI taxonomy): Bacteria > Pseudomonadati > Pseudomonadota > Gammaproteobacteria > Cellvibrionales > Cellvibrionaceae > Gilvimarinus > uncultured Gilvimarinus sp. The sequence continues at coordinate 152,683 of NZ_CAXAUC010000007.1, forward strand.
GCTCGCTGCTTAGCAAGGCCGATGATATCGAAGTGCTTAAAACCTTTTATATCAAGGTTCGCCCGTGGGGTGTTTGGGGGCCTGTGTATCGCGAGGCACTTAAAGATTACCCCGAGTTAAAACGCAACACCGATTTGAGCCGCGATCTGGGTAACTTGGTTGTCGGCGTGATTTGGCAAACCTCTATGGTGGCTGCATCAATCTTTATGGTGATTCAGCACTGGCCCGAATTTATCACTTCTGTGGCCGTGTTTGTGGCGACCAGTTTGTGGTTGTGGCGCTTTTGGTGGTGTCGTCTCGAGGATTACCCGGCAGACACCCCGGCGCAGTACGTTGATCGATTAGCGACTGACGGTGCTGATTAAGCGTTTCCATTAAACGTTATCTGTAGCGTGCAACACTTGCACGCTATTTTTAGGTAAATATTGTAACCGGTTGCGCGAGTCGCGACCGGTTGTAAGAATAAACAGCTTGAATTTTTAGGACGAATATTATGAGTGATTTTCGCGTTCGCGCCCAACAACTGCTGCAAAAGCATGAAACGCTAATTACCCGAGAAAACCGCGCATTAGAGTCGGGTAACGGGGTGTACACTCGTTACCAACATCCGATTTTAACCGCCGAGCACACCCCTGTTTTTTGGCGTTACGATCTTAATGAATCGAGCAATCCACACTTGATGGAGCGCTTAGGTGTTAACGCGGCGTTTAACTCAGGTGCGCTGTTTTGGAACGGTAAATACATCTTGGCCGTTCGGGTTGAAGGCGATGACCGGAAAAGTTTTTTCGCTATCGCCGAGAGCGACAATGGCGTGGATAACTTCCGCTTTTGGGATTACCCCATTAGCATGCCCGAGACCGACAGACCCGACACCAACGTCTATGATATGCGCTTGACGCAACACGAAGACGGTTATATTTACGGTCTGTTCTGCACCGAACGAAAAGACGAAAATCAGCCCAATGATTTGTCGGCCGCCGAGGCCCAGTGTGGTATCGCACGCACGAAAGATTTGGTCACCTGGGAGCGTTTGCCCGATTTAATTACCTACTCGGGCCAGCAGCGCAACGTTGTGTTGCACCCAGAGTTTGTCGACGGCAAGTACGCTATGTATACCCGTCCGCAAGATGGCTTTATCAGTGTGGGTGCCGGTGGTGGTATCGGTTGGGGTTTAAGCGAGTCGATGGACGGCGCCGAAATCAAAGACGAGGTCATCGTCGACGGTAAGGAATATCACACCATTAAAGAGGTTAAAAATGGTCAGGGCCCAGCGCCCATAAAAACCGATCACGGTTGGCTGCATATGGCCCATGGTGTACGCAATACCGCGGCGGGTCTGCGCTATGTGCTGTATATGTTTATGACTGAGCTTGAGCGCCCCTGGGTAGTTACACACCGCCCCGGCGGTCACTTTATTGCCCCTAAAGGCAGCGAGCGAGTGGGCGATGTGTCTAATGTGGCTTTCGCCAATGGCTGGATCGTAAACGAGCAGAGCGAAGTGTTTATCTACTACGCCTCATCCGATACCCGTATGCACGTGGCCACTTCAAGTATCGATAAATTGGTCGACTACTGTGTGAATACGCCGCAAGACGGTTTGCGCTCGGCCGCTTCAGTCAATACCCGCAACGCCTTAATTGCCGCTAACTTGGATATTTTGGAAACGTTGAAATGAGTCAGAGCGTGGGCATGCCTCCAATGATGAAAGAGCCAGCGGCGCCTAACGGCGTTGCGGCTGCATTACCGACTGCCGAAACCTTTACCAAGCAGCTGCATTGTATTGCCGAGTGGTGGTTAAGTTACGCGCAAGACCAAGCCCATGGTGGCTTTTACGGTGAGGTAGGCGACAATAATGTCGCTCGCGTTGATGCCGAGAAAGGTATTGTGCTGAACACTCGTATTCTCTGGTTCTTCTCTGAGGCTGCCGTGTTTACCGGTAACGCCGATTACCGCGCGGCGGCCGAGCGATCGTATCATTACTTGCGAGATTACTTTTTTGACAGTAAGCACGGTGGGTTTTTCTGGTCGTTGTCGCCCAGCGGTGACGTTGAGCAAAGCAAAAAGCAGGTTTATGCGCAGGCGTTTGCGGTTTATGCGCTGGCAGCTTATTACGAGCTGAGCCAAGACGCCGACGCACTTGCGATGGCGCTTGAGTGTTTTGACTTGATTGAAGCCAACTGTGTCGACCGCGATGGCGAAGGCTACTACGAAGCTTACACCCGTGAGTGGGGCAAGATTGATGATGTTCGCCTGAGCGAAAAAGACCTAAACTATCCCAAAACGATGAACACCCACTTGCATGTGCTTGAGGCTTACACCAAGCTTTACCAAGTACATAAAGCCGATAAAGTCGCTCAGGCGCTAGCTTACGGGATTGATCTGTTTGACAAATACATGATCGACCACGACAACTACCACTTGCGGATGTTTTTGTCTGATGACTGGCAAGATCACTCGCCGGGGTTGACGTACGGTCACGATATTGAGTGCAGCTGGCTGCTGTACAAAGCGCTTGATACGCTGGGTGATGCCGAGCGCAATGCGCGTTTGGTTCCGGTCGTCATCGAGCTTGCCAAAACCTGTCAGCGCGAGGCGATTCGCGAGCGCGGTGATGTGGTTGACGCCTATGACCGCGCCAGCAATAGCTACCACAGTGAGCGGATTTGGTGGGTTCAGGCTGAAGCACTAGTGGGCTTTTTGGTGGCGTATAAGCTAAGCGACGATAAAAGCTTTTTAACAACGGCCAATAACTTATGGACGTTTATTGACACTTATCAGATCGACCATAATAAAGGCGAATGGCGTTGGCACTCGACGCTTGATGTGCCAGATGGATCGCGCGATTACAAAGCGGGTTTTTGGAAAGGTCCCTATCATAACGGGAGAGCCATGATAGAAGCAGCCAAGCTGCTTGGGGTTTGACCCCAAGTGGCTGGAGCCGCTCACGGTTAAGCTTTATCGGTTTTTTAGGCACCCTTACGGAAGGTATAACGCCCTCCCATTAAGGTGAGCCACCGGTATTGACTACTAGGTTTTTATAAAGGTAAAGACTATGAAAAAAATGATAGTTCGATGCTTTGTGGTAATAGCCGCTCTATGTGTGGTGAGTTGTACTCAATCCACGAGCACTCATAATAGCCAAGAGTTTGTCCGTGTAGACGGGCAGCACTTTTACGTGGGTGATAAGCCGTATCGGTATGTCGGTGCCAATATGTGGTATGGCGCATACTTAGGCTCGCCTGGGGCTACCGGCGATCGCGAACGATTAATTCGCGAGTTGGACGTATTGGCCGAACATGGCATTACCAACCTGCGCGTGCTGGCCGCATCCGAATCCAGCGATTTAATGCGTGCGGTTCGCCCAGCGATGGTGAACAATATTCAGGGTGAACTCGATAACGATTTATTGCTGGGTATGGACTTCTTGCTGGCTGAAATGGCTAAGCGCGATATGAAAGCGGTGCTTTACCTAAATAACTTTTGGCAGTGGTCGGGTGGAATGTCGCAATATGTGGCGTGGTTTACCGGCACTGAAGTACTCGACCCGGATGTCACAGGCAAATGGAATCCGTTTATGGATAACTCTGCTCGGTTTTACCGGATCGAGCGGGCGCAGCAGCTGTACCGCAAAGTGATTCGTACCATAGTTACGCGGACCAACAGTATTACTGGCCAAGCCTATAACGACGACCCCACTATTATGTCCTGGCAGCTGGCAAATGAGCCGCGCCCAGGCAGTGATGCCGACGGCCGGGTACACTTTGATGACTTTGTCCGTTGGATAGATGACACGGCCGGCTACATTAAGACGCTCGCGCCGAAGCAGTTGGTTAGTACCGGTAATGAAGGCGCGATGGGCACCTTGGGCGATGCGGAGTTGTTTGAAACCTCCCACGCGAGCCCAAATGTGGATTATCTAACGTTCCATATGTGGATTAAAAACTGGAGCTGGTTTGATATCACTAAGCCCGAACAAACCTACGATTCGGCAGTGACTACCGCAAAGCGTTATTTGAGCGAGCATGTTGCAATCGCCGAGCGTCTCAACAAGCCTATTGTGTTAGAAGAGTTTGGTGTCGAACGCGATAACGGCGCTTATGATCACGGCACGCCAGTCAGCTATCGCGATCGTTTTTATGACATGGTCTACGATGTCATCGAAGATAACGTGGCAGCAGGTGGCCCTTTTGTTGGTTCTAATTTTTGGGCCTGGGGTGGGTTTGGTGAAACTGACCGAGCCGATTACATGTGGCAAAAAGGTGATGACTTTTTTGGTGATCCACCGCAAGAGGCACAAGGCTTAAACTCGGTATTTGCCGATGATAAATCGACGCTAGACGTGATTGCCGATCACGCTAAAAGGTTGCCAGAATTGTAAGGCTCCGGCCCAAAAGAAAACATTAAGCCGCGCAAGCGGCTTTTTAAGGCAATAAACAAATTATCTTATATATATACGTTTAGCTACGTGCAGCTTAGCGATTTTAATAAAAATTGGAGAGAACCATGACGGTAAAAATAATGCATAAAGTAACGTTAATGTTCGGTGTTTTTTGCCTGACACTATTGAGCGCGATAGCCAGCGCTGAAAAGTCTAGTGGGGTTGGGCAAATGCCAGCCATGGGCTGGAACAGCTGGAATACCTTTGACTGTGACGTAGATGAAACAACCATTCGGGAGATGGCCGATGCCATGGTTGAATCGGGTATGAAGGAGGCCGGTTATGAGTACATCAATATCGACGATTGCTGGCATGGCGAGCGTGACACAAATGGCAATATTCAGGTTAGCAAAGAACATTTTCCGTCGGGCATGAAGGCGCTGGCCGATTACGTCCACTCGAAAGGGTTAAAGCTTGGCATATACTCCGATGCGGGCAACACCACTTGTGCCGGTCGCCCTGGATCGCGCGGGCACGAGTACCAAGATGCAAAAACCTACGCAGACTGGGGTATCGATTACTTAAAGTACGATTGGTGCGATACCGAAAACCTCAACCCAGAGGGGGCTTACACCACAATGCGCGACGCGCTGCACGCAGCGGAGCGACCTATCCTGTTTAGTATTTGTGAGTGGGGCGACAATCAGCCATGGGAGTGGGCGACGGACATTGGTCATAGTTGGCGTATCTCGGGTGATATTTATCCGTGTTGGGATTGCGGCTACGGCTGGGGCAGCTGGTCATCGTGGGGCGTACTTAAAATTCTAGATATGCGTAAAGATCTAAATTTGCGTCAATACGCAGGTCCGGGACGGTGGAACGATATGGATATGATGGAGGTGGGCAACGGCATGACCGAGGCAGAAGATCGCTCGCACTTTTCTTTGTGGGCCATGTTGAACTCGCCTCTAATCGCCGGTAATGATTTGCGCACTATGTCGAAGCAGACCCGCGAGATTTTGACCAATCAAGATATTATCGCACTCAATCAAGACCCTGCTGGCGTGCAGGCGATGCGTTATATTGATGCCGGTGACTTGAATGTGTTTGTCAAACCCCTAAGCAACGGTGAATGGGCATTTTTGTTTTTAAATCGCGGTGACGATATTTTAACGGTAAATCACGATTGGCAATTTAATGTGGTTAAAGATGATCTTACTGGTCGCTCTATCGACTTTAACAAAGCGACTTTTACCTACCGGGGCTTATGGAAAAACTTGAAAGGCAATACGCAAAAGCCACTACAGTTAAGTATTCCTGCCCATGACGTGGTGGTGTTGAGGTTAAAGCCTGCGGCTTGATGTTAAACACTTGCCGCTATTTTAGGGCTACTAATTGATGTCAGGCACGACCCACCGTGAGAGTCGTGCCTGCCGGAGCGTTATTGTTAATAAGCTCTAATTTTTACATACTCGCAGCCATTGTTGCTGTTGATGCTGAGTGAGCTTCCAGAAAAACCGCTGGCCGATGTATAGTTTGACGTAACCGTCGCATTGCCAGAGCCATCAATGGCGCTGATTGTGCCGCGAAAATCGCATTGCGTGTTCTCGTCACTGTCCCATAGCTGTAGCGTCTTTCCTTGTAGTGGCTGGTCGAATGTCACACAGTGGTTGCTGCCAAGCGTGATTTCAGTTCGAACTTTATAGGTGACGGCGACACAGTTATCACCGCTACCGGTTGAGCTTGATGAGTTGGAGCTTGACGATGAAGAGCTGCTGGAACTGGATGAATAATGGCTGCTCGAACTGGACGCCGTAGCGCTAGATGAACTGCTGCTCGATGATGTTGGGGTGGTTCCACAGCCACCGCTGAGCTCATCAAAACAAGCGTACGGCCCTTCGTTGGGTTGCTCGATAGATTGATTCAGCGAATAGTCGATGTTGCGGCTTTGGTATTCTTTCCAGACTAAGTTGCTTCCTCCGTCGGCTCGGTAGTTGTTTGAGATATTAATCATGGGCTCCTGAGCGCGAAAGGTTCCGGCATCGACAGGTAGATTAAAGGTGTTGTCGTAAACATTCGACTGACGATGCTCGCGAAAGCTATAAATAGCGTGGGTCACATTGTTGTCGCCGCGATAGTCCATCTCGTTATTGCGGATAATAACGTCCGTGCCTTTCAAATCAACAAAACTGTCCGCTTGGGGGAACGCGGTTGTCCCGACAATACCTCGCGCATCGACGTAGTTGTATTCGATAACAGTCCCTACCGTGCCGGCTTTAATATCAAAGGCCTCGGCGGTAACTTGTGGCCCAATACTGCACCCGCCGATGCGGTTGTAGTTACTGTAATCTGGCGGGCTCGCTTCGTTGCCTTTGTTGGTGCCGATATAGACCCCTTCGCCGGTACCTTCTTTACCTTCGCGCTTACCGGTATTGTGGATATAGCAATTGCTTAACCGATTGTAAGAACTGCTGATCCGAAAATGCACGGCCTCTTGGCCGACATTGTGTACCTCTACGTTATCGATCGTATTGTGGTTGGCCGTTTCCAGCACGATACCTTTTTGCGAGTCAGTAAATTTTAAATCTTTAATGATCCAGTAATCACCTTCTAGCAAAAAGACATAACCGTTGTTGATGTCATCGCCTTTTAACACTTGTTTATTGCTGCTGCTGGCACTGCGCAGCGTAATCGGGTTGTTGGCGGTGCCGCTATTACCGCTGTAAAAATGGGCGCGACTCTCGCCGCTGGTGTTGCGGTTGCCGGTATAGTTGCCGGGATGAACCACAATGTCGTCGCCCTGGCTGGCGGTTTTAAGGGCATTTTGTAAGTCGGTGGCGTTATACACCGGCACGGTGGCCGCGTGCGAAAAGCTTGCGCTAACAAGGCAAAGCCCCGCAGCTGATATCAAGCTCGTGGGAATGACACGTCGTACTCTTGAGAAAGGCATAAACTGACTCCTTCGTAGTGTTTTGGGCATAAAGGTGAGCCCCGGTAGCCGGGTGGGCATCTGGGTATACGTCAGGCGCGAGTGCGCCTGAAAGGATCACCTATTGTTATTGTGATTCAACAACGTGCTCGTGATTTCGGTAAGGCCACACGACCAGTTGTGACTTGATAGTAGTCAATTTATTAACAAATGTAAGTTTTTGGTAAGGTAGAAAGGCCAAAATGCGGCGCTTTTGGGGATTAACGCTTAAAAATGTGAACTGGGTCCGGTGCCAAAGGTAGCGCTTGCGCAGATGAGGTGCTGTCGTGTCGGAGTGCTCTTGCGCCGTTTAAGTGGCTTGTAGCGCGGCGCCAGCATGAGCGAGAGATATTTTACTTACTTTGACGGCGCGGCAATGTGGGTCAGCCCATATTGCCGCGTTTTTAGGCCTTGCGTGGGCGGTTTGCGGGTGAGTATCGGCTATCGAACCATAAGGGTAGCCGCCAGCCCTGCGACGCATAACCAACCGACGATTGCGGCGGCTTTCCACACTCGCTCGGGGTGACGCTCTATGAGTGGTTTGTGTTTTGCCGTTAACCAGTCGGGGTTGGGGCGTTGTAAATCCTTTAGCCATTCGGACAATGCATCGTAGCGTTGCGCCGGCTGTATGTGCAGGGCTTTTTCCAGTGCTCGGTCTAGCCATATTGGCACCAGAGGGTTGTATTGTAGCGCCGAACGGTAACTAAGTTTTTGAAATTGATTGAGCGACATGGCTTTGCCGTAAGCCTCGCCGTAAGGGCGCTTGCCAGTGAGCATCTCGTACACCAATACCGCTAGCGAAAACTGGTCAGAGCGCGGCCCGGTACGGCCACCGTAACGATACTCCGGCGCCGAGTAATCCAGCGTGCCGAGAATGTGATCGGGGGTGATGGCTGAGCCCATTTCTTGTATCCCCGCAACCCAGCAAGAGCCAAAATCCACTAGGCAGGCGCCCTGGGTGCCGAGCACGACATTGTCGGGTTTTAAATCTTGGTGCAGCGTGTCCTTGCGGTGCAGGGCGCGAATACCGGTCACCAATTGCTCGGCGAGCTCGACGGCGTCCGATACGGACAGTGGCGCCCGCTCCCTAATGACTTGCGAGAGCGTCGGGCCGGGAATATATTCGGTTAAATAGTACAGACACGAACGCGGTTGTGGTGGCTCTATTACCCGCACCACATGGCGATTGCCAATCCGTGCTCCTATCCAGCTCTCTTGCACAAAGCGCTCGATGTACGCCGGATCGTCCTCGTAATTAACCGAGGGGGTTTTCATGACCAGGCTTTTGCCATCGGGTGCTTTCACCAAATACACCTGGCTGCGTTCGGACTCGTGCATAATTTTTTCGACGGTTAGGCCGTCGATGGTTTGTCCGGTATTTAATAAAGGCGCAAAAGGCAGACGCGATAATACCGTCACCGTGTCGGCTTGGCTGGCGGTACCGAGTTGCTTAACTCGCGCTAACTGCACACTGATGTTGTCGTCACAACCTGCGTTTAGCGCGGCTTGTTGTAAACTGTGGCAAAGCGCATTTAAATCGCTTTGCTCATTTAATTGTGCTTGCAGGGTGCGGTGATCTACCCAATCGTGCAGACCATCGGTGCTGAGCATAAACACATCGCCCAACTCTACCTCATGAGTTTCCATGTCCACTTCTAAGCTCAAATCGGCGCCCATGGCGCGGCTTAAATAAGTGGTGCGACGATCAATTTTTTGCGTGTGATCGCGGGTGAGTAACTCCAGTTGGCCGCCCCGCAAGCGATAAATGCGGCTATCGCCGACATGAAACGTAAACAGCTTGTCACCTTTAATGACGATGATGCTTAAGGTGGTGAGGTAGCCCTCTTGGCGTACGCTGTTTTGGCTTTGGCTCCACAAATAGCGATTGAGCGACTGAATGACGCGATTGGCCGATTGGCCGGTGCGCCAAGTATCGGGGGTGGCATAATAGTCGGTTAAAAAGCCGGTAATCGCCGTTTGGCTGGCTTGGCGGGCGGCCTCACTGCTGCTAACGCCATCAGCAATGGCGATGGCGACCCCTTTGGTGGTAAGTGCGGCGCCCTCGGGAAAGCGCGCGCCAACGGTGTCTTGATTTTCGCTCTTGCGGCCGGCATCGCTCAGTTGAGCAAAGTCGAGCTGCAACGATGATTGGATGTGATCCATTGGGTCGGTGCCTGCTTGTTCTTGTTGTGGCGACATCATAGCGCTTCCTGAGGATGAAAAAAAAGCGGATCCGAAGATCCGCTACAGACACGGGGAAAAAGAATTTATTAGGTAAGCTCGATCTGCGCCAGCGAGCCGTCTTCATTGGTTTCGGTCATATGACCTTTAGGCTCTTCTAAAAATTGGACGATACCAAAAATGATTAAGGCGCAGCCTCCAATTACCATAAAAAAGGTGCCGGCATCGACAAAACTGTAAATGGTTAAAAAGGTCACTGCGCCGACATTGCCATAGGCACCTGCCATACCGGCAATTTGCCCGGTCATACGACGCTTAACGAGTGGCACCATGGCAAATACCGCGCCTTCACCGGCTTGAACGAAAAACGAGCAGCACATCACCGCGACTACCGCAAAAGCAATGGGCCAGCTGCCGTCGACTTGCGACAAAGTGAAGTAACCAATGGTTAGGCCGATGATGAAAATTGAAATAGACAGGCGGCGGCCGCATTTATCACTGATGTAACCGCCGCCGGGGCGGGCGACTAAGTTCATAAAGGCGTAGGCGGCACCCAGAGCGCCGGCCATGGCGAGGCTCATCCCCTCAAAGGTTTCTAGGAAGAACGCGGGTAACATAGACACCACTGCCAGCTCTGAGCCGAAGGTGACAAAGTAAGCCCAATCGAGAATTGCCACTTGCTTGAATTTGTATTTGTCGTGCTCGGATACTACGGCACCTTGCAGCATTTCTTTATTTACACGATAAATCTGCGAGAACTGATAAACGCACAGCATCACCAATACTAAGTACATTAAATAGGTGGTGCCCTGAGTAAGAAGCCCAACGCCTGCGGGTGACAGCTTCCAGGCCAGTACCGCCAAAATAATGTACATTGGCAAGTTCATGGCCAAATAAAAGTAAAAATCTTTTTTGCTGGTAACTTCTAAACCACCGCTTTTTTTCGGTTTAAAGTAAGTCGAGCCTTGCGGGGTATTGCGCGCGCGCAGATAAAACACCACCGAGTAAGCCATGGCCATTAAGCCGGTAATGCCAATGGCGTAGCGCCAGCCGTTTTCACCGCCAAACATTAGGGCAACGGTCGGTAAGGTAAACGCGGCCGCCGCTGAGCCAAAGTTGCCCCAGCCGCCGTATACACCCTCGGCCAGGCCAACTTGACGGGCGGGAAACCACTCGCCAACCATGCGAATACCAATCACAAACCCAGCGCCGACAAAGCCCAATAAAAAGCGAGTTAGAGCCAATTGCTCGTAAGTTTGCGCCGAAGCGAATGCGAGGCACATTAAGCCGCCCGAGGCGAGCAGTAAGCTATACACAATACGCGGGCCAAATTTATCGACCAGTATGCCGACTACAATTCGCGCTGGGATGGTCAACGCCACGTTTAAAATCAGCAGCGCTTTCCACTGGCCGAGATCCATGTTGAAGGTTTCCATGATTAACGGCTTTAGCGGTGCATGAGAAAACCACACCACAAAGGTTAAGAAGAAGGCAAACCAAGTGAGGTGTAGTAACCTAATATTGGCTCTCGAAACATCCAGGAGGTTCATTTTTTCTGAGCTCATCGCATTGCTTCCGTCTAGAATGGTTAGGACACAGGTTATAAAAGTTTGCTTCGCCCGATAGCTACCCAGGCGATATATAAGTGGTGATAGCAAGCGCTATGCCACAAACTATTGAGATGTTTTGGTGCAGCCAGAATGCCGCGGGCAGCTCGCCAATTGCGGGTAACGGGTTATAATTTGGTGCGCGTGCACGCCGTTACGACGTGGGTGGGCGATAGTTGTGCGTGCTTTTGGGAGTGTCGCGGTGCGCATTGTGTGTACGTTGCACGTATTTGGTTCGCACAAGAGGTGTTTATGGCGCGAGATCGCAATGGGTGGTAAAGGTGGATAACATGGCTCAATACCAAGACGTCAGAGAGTTGCTGGGGGTGGGCCCGCTGACGGCGCCGGCCAAACTTGGCGATATCAGCGAGCTTGAGGCAACCTTTTATCAAGCCGACGATCCATGGGCCGCTTACCGTGAACTGCCTTTTGCCCGTCAGGCCGGACTGCCGGGGCTGTATGCGGCTTGGCTGTGGCACGCGCTGCAAGACAATGTTCAGTGCGATCACGCGCTTGACGCCAGTCGCAGCGCTATGATCGGGGCGATTGTCGCGTATGTGGCGAGTGATGAACCGCTAACGGTTGCGCACGTTAAGCAGAACCGGCAACTGTTTGATCAGTGTTTTTTTCATTTGCGCACCTGGTATTCAGGCTTAGGGCCCACTGGGCGCAGGTTTACCGAGCGACTCACGGCGCTATCTGAGGCGTTAACGAAGGGGCCAGAGCAGTGGGCTGCCGCGCTTACCAGTTTTAATCAAGCGTGTGATAAAGAGCTTGACCGCGCGGCGATGCTCGCCGAGAGAATGCAAACCTCTGAGCTGGGGCATATCAAAATCGCCCATGCGCAGCAGCGTGTCACAGGTATCTATAACGATGTGGTGGCGCTGCACCAACTGCCTGAGGCCACGTTAGATTTTATTGATCACATTGTCTTGCCCAGTTTGCAGTACCTACTGATTAACGAGTCCGAGCAGGCCCCCGACTGGAGCTTTTGGATGCGCATCCTGCGGTTGATTGTCTGGTCGGTGAACCCAGAAAAATCCCCCGAGGATCGCCAAGCTTTTTTTAATAAAGGCCCGGTGCTACTTTCCCAGTTAGAAAATCAATCGGTCAGTAAAGCCTTCTCCGGTAATGTCTATCGGGATTATGTCGATGAGTTTTCCGCACAAATTATCACCTTGTTAAAAGGGCAAACCATCGAAACCGTGACCGCACCCAAGCGGCAAGTGTCAGCCGAGGTCGAGTCGCTCAGTCAGTTGCAAAATGGCGGCGCAGAGCATCACTTTTCGGCCGGTGATTGGCTGGAGTTTGATAGCGGTGAGACGTTGATTCGCTGCCAGTTTTTAATGCAAGCGCCGGGCACTGATACTTTGTTATTTGTGAATCGCTCCGGTCACAAAGTGCTGCAAAAAACCGTCGAGCAAATGTCGGCCTGCTTTGACGCCGGGATCGCTCAAGAGATTCCCAAGATACCCTCTTTGTCAGCCGCGTTGGCGGCGGTTAATGCGCGGATGGAAAACCTGCACGAGCGGTTGACCACACAGGCTTTGGCGGAACAACAGGAGCGCGAAAAGCTTGAGCGCCAGAAGCAGGCGTTAATTCAAGCTAAAAAGCGTCAGTTGCTTGTAAAAAAAGAGGCCGAAGTTAAGGCCCGCGCCGAGGCGGAGCGCCTTGCACTTGAGCGCGCCGCCCGCGAACAAGCAATAAAGGCGCGTCAATTAAGTGAAGCGCGCGAGGCCCGTGAGCAGCAACTGCGCGATACGCTGGATAACCTCACGCTGGGCACGTGGGCCGACCTGCCTTTAGACGACGGCAAAGCCGTGCGCTGCAAGTTAGCCGTCAGTATGCGCTCAACCAACAAGTATATATTTGTCGACCGAGTAGGGCGCAAAGTAGCCGAGCTACTTTACGACGACCTATTGGGTTATTTGCTCCGCGATGAAGCTGTGTTTTACAAGCCGGAGCAAGGGTTTGAAAACCGTCTCGAAACAATCGTCCGTGGTTTGCGGCGCACTGAGTAATTAACCCGTGGAATTCCAACATGGTTACTGACATGCAAAATAATGAGCAGCGTCAAGAGTATCGCCTTAGTGTCTCCGAGGCTGTCTATATCGAGCTTGAGGCTGAGCAAGGGGACGATGCCGCGCGAATTTTGTTGAGCCGCTCTACCGATTTGTCGGCCAATGGTTTACAGGTGGAGCTCGACCGTTCGTTGCCTGTGGGCAACATTTACCCGCTGTGTATACAGCTGTATTCGCCCAAGGTTCGCTACGTGCTGACCGGCGAAATCAAGTGGTGCCGGCCCAGCAATGGCCGCTACCTTATTGGTATCGCCCTATTTGAGTCCGATGATACAGCGATTGTCAGCTGGAAGGAGGAAATCGCACGCCGGCTGCAAGATTAGGGTGGCAGGCACGTACATTAGACGCTTGTTACGGTCTTGTTGATGGGCGTTGGTCGGTGCCGCTCAGCGGGTTTTTACGGTCTGTTCCGACAGCCGAGGGTAGCGCGCGCGATGTCGCTGTTCTCGGTATCGTTAACGGTGTTTTAGCGCTGTACATTTGCCCGGTGGCCTCTTATGCTTTCGGTCAAAATGCCCTGACATATAATGACAAGACCCTGAGGTGAACTGTGGCGACAAACCCTTCTCATAAGCTCTCAATTCTCGAAAAAAGCGGCTACGCCATGGGCGATGCAGCGGCCAACCTTGTTTGGCGCGGTGCGCTGGCTTACCTAGCGGTTTTTTATACCGATACCCTCGGCATTACCGCCGCCGCTGCGGCTGCACTTTTGTTGCTGGTGCGTGTATCCGACGGTATTACCGACATTATTATGGGTATGATCGCCGATCGTACCCACACCAAATACGGTAAATTTCGCCCCTGGATACTGTGGTCCGCGCCGATTTTGGGTTTGTTTATGGTGTTGTCGTTTACCGCGCCGGATATCAGCCCTCAAATGAAGCTGGTATGGGCTTATTTTACCTATATCGGCCTGACACTCGCCTACACAGTGAATAACGTTCCTTACTCGGCCCTGATGGGGGTCATGACTCCCAGCCACGAAGAGCGCAGTGTGCTCTCGGGTTATCGCTTTGCCGGGGCGTTTTTAGGTGGCGCTTTGGTGATGGGCGGCACGCCTTATCTGGTGGAGTATTTTGGCCAAACGGGGGTTGCCGGAGAAATCGACGAAGCCAAGGGGTATCAGCAAACCATGTATGTGTTTGCGGTGCTCTTGGTTGCGCTATGTGTCGTGACCTTTATGGCGACCAAAGAGCGTATTGTGCCCACCACCAATACGGGCTCATTTAAAAAAGAGTTTAAAGATTTACTTTATAACCTGCCGTTTATCGTGATTCCGCTGTTGTCGATCTCACTGTTCTTTTTTAGTTTGACTCAGACCGAAGACGCTACCTATAAATTTAACCCCTGGTATATGGGGATCACTTGTGCCGTAGTGCTGGCAGTCACCGGGCATTTCATACGCAAGCTCATCAACCGCCCGGATACGGACACTACCCCCTCACAGCGTGATTTAATCGATTTGCTGACCAACAAACCTTGGCTGATGATTCTTGGCTTAGGCTTTTTAACCATGTTGTTTAACGGCATTAAGTACGTGGTGATTGCCTATTACTTTAAGCACTATTTGCAAGAGCCAACCATGACCGGCCTGTACTTCTTAGCGTTGCTGATTACCTCGATTGTGGCGGCATTTGCCTGTGGTTACTTTACTCGCTTGGTGGGCAAGAAAACCCTGTTTGCGGTCTCATTGATTGTCAGCGGGCTACTTACCGGTTGTATCTCCCTGTTAGGTAAAGATGACTTAACCGGCTTGTTTGTACTGGGTTGCGCCGCTGAGTTTTTTGCCGCTTTTATGCCGGTACTCACCTTTAGCATGCTGGGCGATGCTGCCGACTACTCGGAGTGGAAGCACACCCGCCGCGCCACCGGTTTGTTTTATTCGGCCGGTAGCTTTATTCAGAAAACCGGTGGCGGTTTTGCCGGCGCCCTAGTACTAATGGTGTTGGGCGCCTACGGTTATGTAGGAACCGACGAAAGCACGATCGCCCAGGCAACCGATGGCATGGTGCTGCTGATGAGCTGGGTACCTGCCGTGTTTGCATTTGTATCGGTGCTGTTGCTGGTTGTCTATCCGCTTAACACTAAACGTATGGAAGAGATCGAGGCAGATCTCAATGAGCGGCGGGCACAGGCCGGCGTTTAGCGCATTACGGGAGGCTATCGCAAGCGGTGCCTCCCGTACATCGAATACCGACAGACTCCCCCCTTTCGTTTTATTTCCGGCTCAGGCCTCGCTAGCGGTCGCGTTCATCGCGAGCGGGGGGCGAGGGCAGGTTTAGTTTGCTCGTCTGCGGCGTCGCTCAATGGCTTTATGGTCTGATTATTTGAAAGCGCTGGTAAACTGTGCCAACGTTAAAATATCAGACACCTTCGAGGGAAAGCCTGTGCGTATTTATATTCTTGCTCTAGTCGCCTGCCTTGCTGCACCACAGCTGGGTATGGCTCAGCCTTCCGATCAAGTTCTTACGGTGGGCGTTAAAGTCGCGCCGCCTTTTGTCATCAAGCAACCCGATGGCAGTTACACTGGTCTGAGCATCAATTTATGGCAGCGCACGGCAGAAAAGCTCGGTAGAGACTACCGTTTTCAAGAGACGGACCTAAATGGTTTGCTGGCAGGTTTGCAAGACGGTAGCTTAGATGTCTCGGTGGCGGCAACCACCGTGACTGCCGAGCGCGAGTCGCTTGTTGACTTTACCCATCCATTTCACACCACTGGCCTCACCATTGCGGTGCGCTCGCAAAGCAGTGGACTCTGGAGCACGATTAAGCGCTTTATGTCTTGGGAGTTTTTTGCCGCGTGCGGTGCGCTGGTGGGTTTGTTGTTATTAGTGGGTTTTTTGTTGTGGCTGGCGGAGCGACATAAAAATAAAGAGATGTTTGGCGGCACTAAAGCCCAAGGCATAGGCGCCAGCTTTTGGTGGGCGGCGGTAACCATGACCACGGTAGGTTATGGCGATAAAGCTCCAACCACCTTGGCCGGTCGGCTGATTGGCTTGGTGTGGATGTTTACCGCCATTATTATTATCTCCAGCTTTACCGCGGCCATTGCCACTAGCTTAACTGTGGGGCAATTATCATCGTCGGTACGCAGCGTCGCTGATCTTTCTAGTGTGCGAGTGGCCACGGTAAGTGGGTCGGCCAGTGCGACCAGCTTGCGCGAGCGGGGCATCGGCTTTCACGCCACGCAATCGTTAGATGACGCGCTTGATAAGCTTGAGAGCGATCAGGTTGATGCGGTGGTTTACGATCAGCCTATTGTGAAATACCACATTATTCGCGATTATCCCGGCGACCTACGAGTGCTGCCTAACACCTTCGAGCGCCAAGACTACGCGATTGCCCTGCCCGAGGGCAGTACCCTGCGCGAGCCGATTAACCACGCGTTATTGGAGATTATTGCCAGCGACTCTTGGCGGGCGACGCTTTCCAAGTATCTGGGAGAGCCCTAGCGGTTTATACCTAAAGTGCTTTGGCGCGCTATAAGGCCTGAATGCTGGTTGAAGGATAGGGCTTATAGGTTTTAATCATGGGGTGCAGGTAATGCCAGCACTAGGTCTACATTGCTGTTCGGGTGTACTTGTGTTGTATCGCGCGAGCGGAGCTTTTGTCTATCACGCTGCAGGCCGTGCAGCGTGATAGACAAAGGTTAAACAAAACAGGGCATGAGCGCCGCTATGCTTTTTGTTTTGGCCTATGCGCGAATTGGATTTTCATGCTCAGTTCGCATTCTTTAAGACTAATGCTGCCACTCGTCTGACAAAAGTGTGGCTGAGTCGTTCTCTAGCTTGATTTCGTGCTTCGAAGTTTGACTGTCGGCACCCACAAAATAAAACTCATAGACGATAACATCGCTCATCTGTTTGCTTTCGATAATACGCTGGGGTTTTTTCTGGCCAAAGGTGTCGCTGTACAGTTCGCGTACCGGGGTTGGGCAGTCTGCCAGCGTTAGGTCGCGTTGAATCTCAACAACCTCCCATAGGTTTTGCTCGTTGAGTAACATGTCGAACTCAATTTCGGCGCCGTCGGCGGTTACGCCTTCAAGGTCAAGATACTGGTTGCCGTGCTTGGATTCTTGTTCAGCCTCTTTTAGCACAAAGCCTGGCTGTAATTTTTGTACAGCCTCTAGCGCCTGGGTCGGTACTTTGTCGCCGGATATTTCCTCTTTTTGGTATAAGTCAGATCCAATATCCGACTGCGCGGCTTGAACTGAGCAACAAATGCTAAATGTGGCCGCTAAAAGAGTTTGCGAGAAACGAGTATTCATAGTGGTGTCCTATTGTGGAGAATGTAAGTGGTTGCGGTTCTCGCACTGGAGGCTCTTTGTTTCTCAGACATAGTAAAAGCCTAGTGTGTATATTCGGCTTTTCTCGTCCTTATTGTTTTAACAAAACCAAAATTCGCCCGGTAACCCGAGCCGCTATGTTGGCTTTTGTCAGTGTGTCAGATAACCCCAAAAATTGCTACGTAGCGATGTGGGCATGCCCCCAGAACAACCTATTGGCGGGGTGGATCTGGAGCATAATATTCGATCAACCCCGGACGGCCGCTACTATTGTTCCGACGTCGATTTTTGTCATGGTTAACATGGCATCGAAAGCGCGCTTGGCAACGGCAGCATTTGAGCTGGTTATCGCTTGGGTTAGCGCCACTGGTGTTATTTGCCACGAAATCCCCCATTGGTCTTTGCACCAGCCGCAGGCACTCGCCTCACCGCCGTTGGAAATAATGGCGTTCCAGTAGCGATCGGTTTCGGCCTGATCATTGGTTGCTACCTGAAACGAAAACGATTCATTGTGGCTAAATGCTGGGCCGCCGTTAAGTCCCATGCAGGGAATGCCCATAACGGTAAAGTCTACGGTTAGTGCATCACCTTGCTTGCCGGCTGGATAATCACTCGGTGCGCGATGTACGGCATCGACCGAAGAGTCGGAAAAAGTGCTCGCATAGAATTTGGCGGCCGCTTCAGCGTCGCCATCAAACCACAGGCACACTCTGTTCTTGGCTATTGTCGTCATAGGATCGCTCCAGATGTAGAGTTGCCCACCTGAGCCTTGCGGTCGAGGCGGGCTACTTGTTACTGATTAAAAATAACTTGGAAGCCGCCGTATATAAGCCGTTTTCCGTCAAATGGCATGGGGTTATTTTCGGCGCTCATGCGCTCGTCTTCCATTACTTTTTGCATGCCTCTGTCCCGAACGGCCTTAGAGGGCCACTCAACCAAACCAAACACCACGGTTTCATTGTCTTTGCGCTTCACCGCCATGGGAAAGGAGGTTGTCTCTCCGTCTGGAACATCATCGCCCCAGCACTCTGTTAACCTAAGGGCGCCGTGTTCTTTAAAGCACTCGGCGGCCAACTTAACATGTGCAATATATTGATCTTTATTTGCTGTTGGTACTGCGGCCACAAAACCGTCTATATAGCTCATCGCATTGCTCCTGTTGTTTAACGCACCGATGATAGTGCGAGTACTAGCTAACTGATGTAGTAATTCGTGCCAACACGCACGAAACAACCGTGACTGACTTCAAAATCGCCTCAGAGGGTTGTTACAGGATAGTCGAAGAGGGCGCTGGTATTTCGACAAGGTGTTACGAAAATAAAATCAATGTAGGGGTGGAGCTTTGACTCGCTCATGTTGATCTGTGACGAGGAAGAGGGGGAGCTGTCATCAATACCGCAGAGCTTGGCTAATTTCCAAGAATGCTTAGCACTAACAATGTAAAGATAAGCGCCGCTGCTAGTGCAAAATACTGCCCTAGCTTAGAGCTGGCCTCAGCTTGGCCTTGGTGGCGCTTAAGGTAATCTTTCAGCTCCGCATCGGATAGGCCTGCGCAGTGAGTACACTCGCTCGTTTTTTCGGGTGACTGTAAGTTGCAGCGCTGGCACGTTTTCAGTGCCTCTGGAGGCGGTGCTGGTATAAATCTCATAACGATTCCTTGTTTCTAGCGGTAAGGCATTTATGCTCGTACAGGATGAGGCGCTTGTGGTTCTTAGCCTGATTGTCTGGCTCATTTCTGAGCTGTCGATTCGCCAAGCCTTAGTGACAAGCTCTGAAGAAGCAGAGCGCTGCCAGCAGAGCCTGGCTGCTGATAAAAACGTCGAGTAAAAACCTACGCCCCAGTATATCGATATGAACTATTGATCACCAAGCACAACCTGAACAATCTTCTCTGCCGTTCGAGCTTTATACTTCAGCTCCCATCGGTTTGTATTCGCAAGAAAAACAAAAGTGATCTTTTCATTCGGTAGCCACAGCAACTCTGCGTGGAATCCCGGTGCCTCTCCAGCGTGTCCTAGGGCGGTAAAACCGGCGATACGTTCAACGGCTATGCCGAAGCCGTATTCTACTGGCGGTTTAAACCCCTTGGGGAGTACCGTTGCAGTGATTGTTTCGCTGTAAGCTTTATCGCTAAGAACGTTACCGCTGTGTAAAGCCTCATTCCAGATAAAAAGATCATCGACTGTGGATATTAAACCGGTGGCTCCATTCCAGTTTCCGTGCAAGCTCGATACGCCCGGGTCTAGAGCCTTAACGGTCTTCTCGTCGACTACTGCGTAGCCTGTCGCTGCATGGGTTAAGGGTCGATTATTGTTATAAATTGCTGAGTCTTTCATTCCCAGAGGCGAAAAGATATTCGTTTTTAAGTATTGATCAAAAGAAAGGCCGGATACTTTTTCTATAATCAATGCCAAAACGACATAAGCAGAGTTGCTGTAACGCCACTTTTCGCCCGGTTTAAAGTACAAGTCTTGGTTTTCTAGTGCTTTAATAAAGTCGTGCGACTCAAGATGTTGGCTAAATAGCGCTTTAGATGCGTCCGGTTCGAATAAGCCCGAGGTATGGTTCATCATATGCTTAAGCGTCACGGGTTTGGTTTTTGATAAGCTGGGGAAGTACTTGGTTAACGGGTCGTTAATGGACAACAAGTTCTTCTCTTGCAGTTGCAAAATAGATGCTGCGGTAAATTGCTTGGTGATCGACCCCACATGAAACTTGGTTTGGGTGTCGTTTGATGTGTTTGCTGCGACGTTGGCCAGGCCCCTGCCACCTTTGGCCAGTACTTTGCCATTTTGGGCAATTAAGTAGGAAAATCCCGACGAGCCCTTATAGTAAAGGCTGTCGAAGTAATTGGAAATTTGCGCGGCTACATCTGGCGCGGTTATTTCTATATTTGCGCCTCGCTCTATAAGCGCATTCTGCCGTTTCGTATCGCCTATATGAGTAGCAATATGAAGCGCCGTTAGGCCTAAATTATTTCTTGCGTCGATACTAATCCCGCTTTTCAGAAGGCGGTCAAGCTCGTTACTGGATAGCGAGGGGGATAGATTGACAAAGGCATTGTCGGTAGCTGTTTTACTTAATGGCCTAAAGAGAAAAGACCAACCCTTGTCTGCGCGCAATACCTTGATGACGAGCTGATTCGTCCCCGCTTTAAGGTTATAGGGCACAAGGTATTGGTCAGGGCTTATCTCTGTGCTGATGGGGCTCTTATGAATAATCTTGCCGTTAAGCCAGATTTTTAGTGCCGCGTTGCTGCCCACACCAAAATACCCGCTCTCTTTTTCGCTGGACTCGAACTCAGCGGCAGCATAGGTATAGGCGAATTTTGTAGGTTCAAGGTATCGACCTAAATGAATATAACTGAAATCAGAGTGGATCGACTTCCAGTTGTGCGGTTCCCTGTTTAAAGTGATTTTGCCTACCTTTATTGATTTCCACAGGTCGTTGACCTTTATTAAGTCTTGGCTATGCGCAGCCTTTAGCTCTTTTTCGGTGCTGCCAAACGGGACTGGCTCCAGCAATGTCCAGCGAGTTAGAAAGACGTCATCTTTGATGTTGTTGTAGATGGTAACGGGGCTTTGCTTTGACGGTTCTCGCTCTGACTTACTTTGAGTTGGTTGGGTGTTATTGGCAGCAGCGCAGGTGCCAGCTAGTGTTGCTGACAGTAATAGTACGAAACATACGCTCTTAGTTAGAAGTTTGTTCATATTTTCAGCCATAGTCTTTTCCTTAAGGTGGGAATAGGCGAGGGGTTGCTATCTTTATTTTTGTTGTCTGAAAAATCCTTTTTAGGGCGCGATGCGACAGAAAAGTTTCTCGACGTTATTGTTTTTGTTGAGCAGAGATTGCGTTTAGTACTTCTTGATAATTTTTACAGAATGCAATTTTGTGTTCATGCTCAGAGATAAAGGTTTTAATTCTAATCATATTGTCGCTGTCGAATTTTTGATTCCACCAGAACATTTCCATGAACGAAGAAAATGTCTCCTTTTTGAACTCCAATAAAATAAACTTCCGATAAAGAAACCGCTTAAAAATACGCCACTGCCTAAGGTATACCGATGGACTTAAGATTATGATGATGTCGGCACACTTAAAAGATTCAGCAAGCCATTTATAATATACGCCCTCAATAATCCAGTTGTCATTATTCAATATTTCAGCTAACTTTTCATCTCTAAGTTCTTCACTGGCGCGGATATAAGAGTCTTGGCTTTGATCCCAGAATACTCGGTCAAGATCAAAGGCCGATAGACCTAAATGCTTCTCTAACTTTTTAGCGCTAAATGTCTTACCGCTGCCAGGTCCGCCAATAATATGGATTTTTCGGTATGGCAAATGACTCTCCGAGATGTCTAAAGCTAAGTCATGCGACTCAGTCGCACTTTGTCCCGGCACTCTACCCCGCAAGAAGTTGGTTTAAAAGGTGTTCGGAGGTGTTTAAAAAAGAAAAAATAGGCATTTTCTGACAGCTCCATGTCTGGGGGAAGTGCGACGGTTTTAATGAATAAATAAGGTAATGACTTTTTCGCTCTAGGGCAAGTTTTGGCTAACTGATTGATACATAGGGCTTTGGGCTGTTGATTACATGGCCGGCCGGTTATTTTCTGGCCCGTTCCCCGTTCCCCGTTCCCCGTTCCCCGTTCCCCGTTCCCCGCTCCCCGCTCCACTCACTCCAAACACTTTTCCATCTCCTCACCCAATGCATCCCACTCCAGTGGTTGATGATGAATAATCTCCAGCCGACTATCCTCGCACTCATCCAGCTCCAACATTTTAACCACGCCGTCGGCGAGATTGAGGGCGATGATGCCTTGGTCGGTAATCAGTACTGCTTTTAGCCGATCGCAGCTTAGGCCGTTTACCCAGTTGAATAGCGGCTCAAGCGCAAATACCTGGGCGGGGTGAATGACCCAGCCGGCGCTGAAGTATCCCTGCCCCTGGTGTTGTTTGCTGACAATAGGGTGCTCGGCCGTTGGCGTGGGCAATGTGGCAGCCGGGTAGTTGCCGCCGTGGTGGTGACTGGGCTCGGGCAGTGGGCTGTGTTGTTGGTGCTCGCCCTCTAGCCAGTGTGGTTGCAGTTGGCCCTGCTTGATCTGTACCTGTGGCCGTTGCTGCAGTAACCATTGACCTAGTTGTTTGTGCATGGCGGTTAGCTGCTCGTCGCTCGCTAAGTCCATTTTACCGACCACCAGTACATCGGCCACCTCTAGTTGCTGGCGGAACACGTCGTTGTCTAAGTGCCTTTGGCTGAGAAAATGGCGAGGGTCGATAAGGGTTAAACAGGCTTTTAGCTCGATCACGTTTTGAAAGTGATCGTTCAGGGTTTGCAGTATTTCGAGCGGGTGACCGAGGCCGGTGGGCTCGATGATTAGCCGGTCAAACTGCTGCTGCCGCAATAGCTGGGTTAGCCCCACCTGCATGGGTAGGCCCGCCACACAACACATACAACCGCCGGGGATTTCTTTGACGGTGGCGCCGCCCTCACTTAACAGCGCACCATCGATGCCGATTTCGCCAAACTCGTTGACCAGAATCGCCCAGCGCTCGTGCCCGGTTTTTTGACTTAACAAATGGCGGATTAGGGTGGTTTTGCCTACGCCTAAAAAGCCGGTGATGATGTTGGTGGGGATGGTGTTCATGGTGATCCTGATGGTTACGGGTTACGGGTTACGGGTTACGGGTTACGGGTTACGGGTTACGATAGATTAGACTCGGTAATAATATTTCCGTCCACCGTCCACCGTCCACCGTCCACCGTCCACCGTAATGTTATACTGTTGCTTTTCATGATTGTTATGTTATAACATAATGGCGGTTTAAGCGAGTCGCTACACTTGTTTGTCTTATATGGTATCGGGTATTGGGGGTTTTTGTGTTGAAACGGTCTTTGTGGGCTCTGGGGTGCGTGGTTCTGCCGTGTTGGGCGAGTGCCGACACTATTCAGGGGGTGGTGCAGGATGCGGCTGGTTTACCGGTCGTGGATGCCACTGTGCAGGTGGTGGGGGCTCGTACTCGTACCACGACCAATGCAGCGGGCGAGTTTATCTTGCAGGAGTTGTCTAGTGACGACGTTGAGTTGCATGTACGAGCGCCACTTTATATTCACAAAAATGTGCATGTTCACGAAGGTGGGCAGTCGCTGCGAATCGTGCTGGATGAAACCGTGATGGAGATTGTCGATGTGACGGCGCTGCCGTGGCATGTATCGCAAATGGAGTCGGCCGCCCCGGTATCGGTACTTAGTGGGGATGCACTGCGCGATCAGCAAGCGGCAACGCTGGGCGACACCCTTGGTAAGCAAGTGGGTGTGCACTCTAGTTATTACGGGCCGGTAGCCGGCACGCCTATTATTCGTGGGCTTTCTGGCCCGCGTGTGTTGGTGGCGCAAAATGGTTTGGACGTGGGCGATGTATCGCGCAGCGGACCGGACCATGCCGTGACGGGCGAGGCGACGACCGCACGGCAAATTGAAATCTTACGCGGCCCCGCCACTTTGTTTTACGGCAGCGGTGCGGTGGGCGGCGTGGTGAATGTGGTGGACGATCGTATCCCCCAAGATGCTGACACGTTTGGTCAATGGCAGCTGGAATACAATGGCGCTAATAACGAGCCCGTGGTGCAGGGTAGCGTTAATACGGGCGTAGGTGATTTTGCTGTGCACGCCGATGGTTTTTGGCGCGAGGCCGATGATTTAGAGATTCCCGGTTATGCCGAGGCACAGCCGGACGGCGATGGCACTTACGGTGTGCTGGAAAACTCGGCTTACGATAGCCAAGGCGCCACCATTGGCGGTAGCTATTTAATGGAGAGTGGTTTTGCCGGTGTCAGTGTAGGCCGGCTTGAGCGCACTTATGGCATCCCCGGGCATAGTCACGACGGCGTTGCCGTGCAGGCTGAGCTTGAGCAAAACCGCTTGCAGTTTGTCAGCGAGTACAGTTTTGATCATGACATTCTAGCCGAAGCGCGGCTGCGCTACGGCTACACTGATTACCAACATCGCGAGCTAGAAGGCGATGCCATAGGTACCATTTTTACTAACGAATTACACGAGGCGCGGCTCGAATTATTCCATCAGCCATTTGCCGAATGGCGCGGCGCGCTAAGCTTGCACGTAAAGCATGAAGATACCGCCGCCGACGGCGAAGAGGCATTCACACCGCCGTCGGTAACGGATATGTGGGCCCTGGCGCTGATGGAAGAAAAGCACTTTGGCGATTGGTTGGTGCAGCTGGGTGCACGGGTCGAGCGTATCGAAGTCGATGCCAGCGATGTGCGCCTAGACGGTGATGGAGATCGCGGTTTTTATCATATCGAGCAGGCGTTTACGCCTTACAGTTTATCGCTGGGTACGGTGTGGGATTTTACCGAAGGCTACAATCTGGCGGTGTCTTTATCGCACTCGCAGCGCGCGCCCTCAACCACCGAGTCGCTGTCGCTTGGGCCACACCTTGGAGCCGGCTCCTATGAGGTAGGTGCTATTTTTGAGTTTGCCGCCAACGAGTCGGGTGACTGGGTGGTTAACTTTTCTGATCGCGCGCTCGGCATGGAAACGGCAAACAATATTGATATCTCGTTGCGCAAATTTTCGGGCGATGTTGGTTTTGTTGTCGGCGCATTTTATAACCGCGTGGACGATTTTTACTACGCGCGGGCAACTGGGCTTGAAACGGAAGCTGAACATGAGCACGAGCACGAAGAGCATGCCCATGAAGAAGACGGCCATAACGAGCACGACGACGAACTTTTGCCCGTGTACCAATTTACCCCGGCTGACGCAGAGTTGTATGGCGCAGAGGCCGAGCTGCATTGGCAAGTCTACGCCCCGCTTACGTTGCGCGTAACCACCGATTACACCCACGCGACTTTGCGCAGTGGTGGCAACCTACCGCGTATTCCTCCGTTGCGGGCAGGCTTTGCGGCCGACTATGTCGCCGGCCCCTGGAAGATCAACGCCAGCGCGAGCCACTATTTTGATGCCGACGACACCGCAACACTCGAAACCAAAACCGAGGGCTACACCTGGGTGGATGCAGAGGTGAGTTATGGTTTCTCTTTGTTGGGTGATGCGCGGGTTTACCTGCGTGGCGATAACTTGCTTAACGAAACCGCCCGTGTGCACAGCTCCTTTATTAAAGATATCGCGCCGCGTGCCGCGCGCTCGGTATCGGCCGGGATTCGCACCACTTTTTAATTTCACGTTTAAGGATGTAACGATGCAACAGCTAGCAAAACGCAATCCGCTATTCGCCGCTTTTTTCGCATTGGCGTTAACCGCCTGTGGCGACAGCGAGACGAATATTTACGCCCAAGATGTGGCTGAGCCTGAACATGAAGACCACGACCATGACGACGAGCACGACCACGACCACGATGAACAAGCCAGTACGGCGCGCTTGATTTTGACCGAGGTCGGCTCTGAGGTTGTGTACGTGGTGGCGGCCGATGACGGTGATCAAGTGGCCGAGCTGAGCCTGCCGGCCCCAGTTGGTTATGTCTACCCAATGCAAGGTTATCGCTACGCGGCGTTTGTGCATCGCGATGACAACTGGGTGAGTTTTGTCGATGGCGGCGTTTGGTCGGAGGATCACGGCGATCACGATCATCCTTATGCTGAGGAGCCGGTCATTATGGATTTTGCGCTGGACGGTGTGCGCCCAACGCATTTTACCTTGGCTGACGCTGGCGCAGCGGTGTTTTTCGATGGCAACGGCGAGACCGGCGATGTGGCCGGGGTTGCCACCTTTAGCGATGCTACTATCGCTGATAACGGCTTAGAAAACACCCTGCAGTTTGCCACCCACATGCACGGTGCGGCGCAATTGCGTGGCGAGCATTTACTGGCAACCGAGCGCGATGCTGCCACTAGTAGCACACTGCCTGCCGCGGTTGGCTTGTACCACTTGCACGATGGCATGTACGAGCACGAGTTAACCTTTACCGAGCTTTGCCCCGGTTTGCACGGCAGCGCGCAAAATGAAAACTTCATTTTATTTGGCTGTGAAGACGGCGTGTTGCTGATTGACGAATCAACCGATTTTAGCGCAAGCAAAATCACCAATGCCGATGACTTTACCGATGGTATGCGGGTGGGCACCTTGCGCGCCCATCATCATGCAGAGCAAGCGGTTGCCATTGCCTCGGGGCAGTTTTATCTGGTCGATCCGGCGCTTGCCCAGCTGCAGCCGTTGGGCGTGAGCTTGCCTGACGGTGTCAGCGCGGTGAGCTATGAGTTTGTGTTGGGCGGCGAGGCTTTTGCTATATTGCAGTCCGATGGCGAGCTTGTGGTGTTGGACGCTCACGATTGGTCCGAGCAAGGGCGGGTTTCAGTAGTGCAAAACCCTGAAGCCGACGCGCTTACGTTAATAGTGCAGTCGGACGGGCACATGGCTTACGTGCTTAATAGTGCCGGTGAGCAAGTGATTCCGGTAGATCTGGAAGATGCCCACGCAGATGAACCCTGGGCACTGGGTTTTGCTCCGGCAAGTGGGGCTTGGTTGGGCGTCGTGACGGAGGAGCACGATCACCAACACTAGTGCTCTTGGGTGGCTATGACCACCTAATTCATTAGCCCGCCTACGCCAACTTGGGTAGGCGGGCGTCTTGGTTTTTAATGGTCAGTTGCCTTCCTTTTTTATTAAGCTTGTCGTCTAATTCAACGGTTGCTATTATGTCGGCGAATCGTGCGGGCGTGCGTCATAATATGGCGTGTTCTTAGTGGTCCGCACCCGCGCCGTGCGGCCGTGCTAATGGTCCGCCTGAGCCGTCCCCGCAATAGCTTAATATTACGCAGTTACACTCCCTTTTATAACGGATAGTGAGTTGGCCTTTTAGTTGCTCTACACGCCTTAACCGCTAAGCGTGGTGCGGTATCTGAGCGGTAAACCTTGTGGTGGAAGCGGTTCGTTGTGTCAGTGAGGACAGTAATGAAGGATGCCAGCCAGCGGAACCCAAGCCGCCTACCGGAACACCTAGATAACCTGTGTCAGTGGACACAGGCAAACGAACGCTTGGCCTCTGAGCAGCTGATACCTCTGTTGGCGTGGAATAAAGTCAGCTGGGATTCTTTTAAAGACTCGTTTCCGGCGGCAGACGCGCAGTGCTTGGTGGCTGTGTGGTTGTTGCGCGCGCTGTCTGAGAACGTCGATGTTGATCGCGCGCTGGGAGATCGAGTGCAGCGCTTGCAGTTGGCATTGCTGGGTCATTTAATTGCCGCTGATGCCCCCTTGCGCTGGTGTTTGCCCGAGTGGTGTGAGCAGTTGGATCGGCTGTGTTTTCATTGGCAGGGCTGGTACCCAACCTTGGGGCGTTTAGGCGAGCGCTTTTTGGCGCGTACCGATGACTTGCTGGGCGTGTTGGAGAGCGGCTCGCCAGAAGCGTCGCTTGCGGCTATGCGTGATTTTAACCGCCGAGCGGACCGCGAGCTGGACCGCGCGGCGACCTTGGCGCGCCGCATTCGCGAATCCGAGCTGGGGCAGCAGAGCGTTAGTAACGCCCACCGTGAGGTGGTTACTTACCTCAATAACCACCTCGCCGGCTGCAGTTTGCCCGAGCCCGTCTACGAATTTGTGATTGGCTCTATTCAGCCCGCATTACAGTATTATTTGATTAACGATGAGCGCGAACTTTGGTCCACCTGGACCGAAAACCTAAGCGATTTAATTGGCTGTTTAAGACCGGTCAAAACCGAAGAGCAGTGGCAGCGCTTTCACCAAAACTCGGCGCTTTTTGTCGCCCGCCTAAGTACTGCCAAGCCACCCCATAACTGTATTTTTGAGCACTACCATCAGTTTGTCACGGATGTAACCATCTGTGTTGATCGGCTGCGTGCGGGCGACCGACCAGAGATGATTATCGCTCCGCCGTTGTTCGATAGGCGTCGCTCATCCAAGCCGCTCGATGCCCAAGAGCCCCGCGCGCAAGACCTAGAGCCCCACGGGTTTGAGTGTGGTGATTGGTTGGCGTATCGCACCGAGTACGAGGGCGTGTTGCGTTGCCAGTTTTTGTTGCAGCCGCCCGGCAGTCACGAGTTATTGTTTGTCAATAGAGAGGGCCACCGGGTTTTGACTGCGCCGGTGGGCCGGATTCTCGACTGCTTAGAGTCGGGCGAGGCGCGCCGCATGCTGCCAGTGCAGGCCTACAGTACGGCGTTGAATACCGCTGCGGCGCGGCTCGAGTATGTTCATTCCGAGCTGGCCTGTCAGCGCCGGGTGGCAGAGCAGCTGGAGCAACAACGCCTAGCGCGGGCAGAGCGTTTGCGTGAGGCGCGCGAGCGTGATCGCAAAAAGCGTAAAGCGGCCGATAGGGCCGAGCGTGTGAAGGCTTTGCAAGAAGAGACGCAGCGTATTAAGCGCGAGCAGGCCGCGTTTGAGCGCCACCGCGCTGCCGCCGAGCAGGCGTTGGCCGAGCAGCGATTAAGCAGCGCGCTAACCGAGGTAGAAGCGTTAACTATTGGCAGTTGGGCCGAGCTGCGTTTGAACGACGTTGAGAGCGTTAAATGTGAGTTGGTGATGTTACTGCAGTCGACGGGCAAATACGTTTTTCATAACCACTTGGGGCGCCCCGTTGTGACACTGCTGCGCGAGCAGCTGGCGCAGATGTTGGTGGCCGGGCACGCGGTGTTTTTTCAGCCGGCGCTGGGCTTTGATAACCGCTTGGAGCGTATCGTTCAGGGGCAGCGCCGGCCAGGACGTGAGGCGGGCCGCCGATAAAGGTCCGTGGTTTGGTACTCGCGAATAATCGCACTATACTGGGACTTTTAAACATAACGATAGGGCGAGCGAGATGGATCTGGAAAAAATTGAAAAACTCAATGAGTTAAAAGAAAAAGGCCTGATTAGCGAGCAAGAGTACAACGAGGCAAAAGCCAAAGCGCTGGGCAGCAAATCAACCACCAGCTCCGACCCAATGGGCGATATGGATAACCGCACTTTTAGTATGCTGCTGCACTTTTCTCAGTTGTGTGGTTTTGTTGCGCCAGTGTTTGGCTGGGTTGTACCGCTGGTCTTGTGGATTATCAAGCGCGACGATCCCTACATCGATCAGCAGGGCAAGGTGGTGTTTAACTGGATCATCAGCTCTTTTATTTACTTTATTATTTGTCTTATCTTGATGATGCTCGTGGTGGGTTTCTTCTTAATGATTGCGTTGGGTATTGCGTCGATTATCTTCATCGTCATCGGTGCAATAAGGGCCAAAGATGGCGTAATAAAGAATTACCCCATGAGCATCGGCTTTTTTCGGGTTGAGCCGACCCCTGTTGAAAGAATTGAGCCATAGGCAGCCCGATGCGCGTTGCCGTTTTTAACACCAAGGCATACGACCGCCTCTACTTGGAGGCGGCCAGCGCGCATGAATTAACTTTTATCGAGGCTCACCTCAATGTGCAAACCGCCCCCCTGGCGGCGGGCTTTGCGGCGGTGTGTTGCTTTGTTAACGACACCTTGGATGAACCGGTATTGCGGCAGTTGGCCGAGCACGGCGTCCAGCTTATTGCTATGCGCTGCGCCGGCTTTAACAACATTGATCTGCCCGCCTGCGAGCGGCTGGGCCTCACCGTATGTCGCGTGCCCGAGTACTCGCCTTTTGCGGTGGCCGAGCACGCCGTTGCTTTGGTGTTGGATTTAAACCGACATATTCACCGCGCGTTTAACCGTGTGCGCGAGCAAGATTATTCGCTGGATGGTTTGCTCGGGTTTGATTTGCACGGCAAAACCGTGGGGGTGGTGGGCAGCGGTAAAATTGGCCGCGCTTTTGCTCGCATCATGAATGGTTTTGGTTGTCAGGTGATTGTCAGCGACCCTCTGGTTAACGACGAGATGGCCGGTATTGCTCGCTATGTGTCCGCCGCCGAGTTATGGGCTGACAGCGATATAATCTCTTTACACTGCCCATTATTGCCCGCTACTCACCATTTAATTAACGCCGACACCATCGCTCAAATGAAACCTGGTGTAATGCTGGTTAACACCAGTCGCGGCGCGCTGATTGATACGCCTGCGGTCATCACCGCGTTAAAGTCTGGCCAGATTGGCTACTTGGGTTTGGATGTGTACGAGGAGGAGGGCGACCTGTTTTTTGACGATCTCTCTGGCACTATTATTCAGGACGATGTGTTTGCCCGGCTAACCACTTTCCCCAATGTGTTGGTCACCGGTCATCAGGCATTTTTTACCCGCGAAGCACTGGCCGAGATCGCCCGCGTTACCTTGCAGAACCTTACCGACTATGAGTGCGGAGCGCTGCCTGATGCCAGCCGGGTTACCGGCCACTAAAGCGCATGCGGCGCAATAATTAACGTGGCACAGCACTGGTCGATTGGTGTACAATCGCGCCTTCTTTTTTCCCGATTTTTTAGTCTTGGTAGTCCCGCCTGCTCGACAATGCCTGTGCCTTTGTCGTCTAAGGTGCGCTGCCGTTAGCGTAGGAAGTGTCCATGTTTGATAAAGACCAGACCATTGCAAGTTACGACCCCGAGATTTGGCAATCCATCGAAAACGAGAGCCGTCGTCAAGAAGAGCACATTGAGCTGATTGCCTCAGAGAACTACACCAGCCCCATGGTCATGGCCGCGCAGGGCACCAAACTGACCAACAAATACGCCGAAGGTTACCCAGGTAAGCGTTACTACGGCGGCTGTGAATACGTCGACCGCAGCGAGCAGCTGGCTATCGACCGCGCCTGTGAGTTGTTTGGCGCCGCTTACGCCAATGTTCAGCCACACTCGGGCTCGCAAGCCAACTCGGCGGTTTACGCCGCGCTTTGCACCCCCGGTGCCACGGTGTTGGGAATGAGTCTGGACGCCGGTGGTCACCTGACCCACGGTGCCAAGCCTAGCTTTTCGGGCAAAATGTACAACGCGGTGCAATACGGCCTGAATGTGGATACCGGCTTAATCGACTACGATCAGGTCGAAAGCCTGGCGCTGGAGCACAAACCTGAAATGATAATCGCCGGTTTCTCGGCGTACTCGCAGGTTATCGACTGGGCGCGCTTCCGTGAAATCGCCGATAAAGTAGGCGCTTACTTACTGGTAGATATGGCCCACGTGGCGGGCTTGGTAGCCGCTGGCGTGTACCCCAGCCCCATGCCGCACGCCCATGTGGTTACCTCGACTACCCACAAAACCTTGCGCGGTCCCCGCGGCGGCTTGATTTTGGCCGGCGACGACGAGGCGATTCAAAAGAAATTAAACTCGGCTGTTTTCCCCGGTGGCCAAGGTGGCCCGTTGATGCACGTGATTGCCGCTAAAGCGATTAGCTTTAAAGAAGCCATGAGCGATGATTACAAAACCTATCAGCAGCAAGTGGTGAAAAACGCTAAAGCGATGGCTAAAGTGTTTATCGAGCGCGGCTTAAATGTTGTCTCGGGCGGCACCGAGAACCACCTGATGCTGGTTAGCTTGATTGGTAAAGAGTACTCGGGTAAAGACGCCGACGCCGCTCTGGGCGAAGCGAACATTACCGTCAACAAAAACGCCGTGCCTAACGATCCGCGCTCACCATTTGTCACCAGTGGTCTGCGTGTCGGTACCCCGGCGATTACCACCCGCGGTTTTGGCGAGAGCGAAAGCACCGACTTAGCCCATTGGATGTGCGACGTGCTGGACGGTCTGGAGAAAGGCAATGCCGAGCCTGTGATTGCCGAGGTTAAGCAAAAAGTATTAGATGTTTGTGCCAAGTTTCCGGTTTATGGTTAATATGCGCTACGCGCGTCTGAGGTCGGAAGTCTGACGTCGGGTGCGGTATGACATTGAAAAGGGCAGCACATAGTGTTGCCCTTTTTTATTGTGCGTCAGACATCCGACGTCAGGCCTCAGAGTTAATCTGCCCAAAATTTAACCTTGCGTTCATCCCCCAAACTCCCTAGAATAGCGCGCCCTTGGGGTCCGTGCGTCTTGCGCTTGGGGCCTGAGTTAACGGTTTTTGGTCTGCTTGCAGAATACCCGAGAGCCACTCCTTGTCTCACCGGCGATAGGTCGGGAGGCTACAACCCGTAAGGAGCGATTAATGCGTCATTACGAAATTATCTTTATGGTTCACCCGGACCAGAGTGAACAGGTTCCGGGCATGATCGAGCGTTACACCGCGACGGTTACCAATGGTGGTGGTCAAGTTCACCGCTTGGAAGACTGGGGACGCCGTCAAATGGCTTACTCCATCAACAAAATCCACAAAGCGCACTACGTTTTGATGAACGTAGAGTGTAGCGAAGAAGCGCTCGAAGAGTTGAGCACTAACTTCCGCTACAACGACGCTGTTCTGCGTAACCTGGTTATCCGCGCTGATGAAGCGGTTACCGAAGAGTCACCGATTGCTAAGGCCGACAAAGAGAGCCGTGAGCGCAAGCCACGCGCACCGCGTCCAGAGCGTCGTGACGAGTCTGACGATAAGTCTTCTAGCGAGTCTAAAGATTCAGCCGAATCTAACGAATCTGCCGAAGCTCAGACTACCGAAAAAGAGGGGGAGTAACCAATGGCTCGATTTTTCCGCCGTCGTAAGTTCTGTCGTTTTACCGCTGAAGGCACCAAGCAGATCGATTACAAAGATCTGGAAACCTTGAAAGCCTACATCACTGAAACTGGCAAAATCGTACCTAGCCGTATCACAGGTACAAAAGCGAAATACCAGCGTCAGCTTGCTACTGCTGTTAAGCGCGCGCGTTATTTGGCTCTGCTGCCGTACACGGACAGCCACGAGTAAGAGACTGACTTGTGCGTGCGCTCGCTGAATTTATTATGCGCGGTCGCACTCAGGCTGCAATAGTTGCCCTGATAGGGCACTGGATCCCATTGCTGGGACCCGCCACTGTTGCACTCGTAACGCTCAGACGCGGAGCCGCCAATGGCGCGCTAATCCTACTCTGGGCGATATTACCAGCGATTGTTTTGCTGGTGATGCAGCAACAAAGTGCGCTGCTAGCGGTAACCGGTGTTGTCAGTGTTTGTGTGGCCGCGGCCATACTGCGCCGCTCGGCACTGTGGCAATACGCGTTAATGGCCCTTGTGGCCTGCAACACGCTAGGTGCATTACTGCTGGCGCTGCTAATGCCAGAGGCGGTTGCCAATATGCTGGTGCTGTGTACTGAGCTGTTTAATCAGCTTCAGGCGCAGTCTGATCAGCCGCTGGGTTTGCCAGAGCCCGACACAACCTTAGTGTTGGCGCTAATGGCCGCGATGACCACTTTAAGTGGCGCATTGGGGCTGATACTGGCCCGCTGGTGGCAATCGCTGCTGTATAACCCCGGTGGGTTTGCCGCAGAGTTTCGCGCTTTGCGCTTTGCGCCATTGCCGGCAACGGTATGCGCTTTGGCGGTAGCTTACTGCTACTGGCAAGGCGAGGGCACAGGCATGTGGGTGTTGGTTTTTGCCCAGCCTTTGCTGTTTGCCGGTATCGCTTTGATTCACGCTGTAATTGCAGCGCGAGGCATGGGCGTGCAGTGGTTGATAATGTTGTATATCGCAATGGTGGTGCTGCAGCCGTTAACAGCACTGTTAGTCATCGTCGCATTTTGCGACACGTGGTTGAATTTTCGCGGTCGGCTTAGGCCTAAGGCATAGCCACCGCGCAGGTAATTAAACGTAGAGGGTAAACGAGATGGAAGTTATTCTGCTCGAGAAAGTGGGTAAACTGGGTGCCATTGGCGATAAAGTCAGTGTTAAAGCCGGCTTCGGTCGCAACTTCCTGGTTCCACAAGGCAAGGCTATTCCTGCCACTGCATCAAATGTTGCTGAGTTTGAAGCGCGTCGCGCTGAGCTCGAAGCCGCTGCTGAAGAGAAAAAAGCACAAGCACAAGTTCGCGCTGATAAGCTGGCTGAACTGTCTGTCACCATCGAAGCTAACGCTGGCGATGAAGGCAAGCTGTTCGGTTCTATTGGTACTCGCGACATCGCCGAAGCGATCACCGCGGCTGGCGTCGAGGTTGTTAAGGCCGAAGTGCGTTTGCCAGAAGGTGCGATTCGTGAGTTGGGCGAGTACGACATTGACGTACAAGTTCACGCCGAAATCCTTCAGGCGGTAAAACTCGCGGTTATTGCTGAGTAATCGTTACCGTTAGGTAAGCGCTTACACACGCTGACAAAGCGATAAAATTCGGGCACTATCGACAACCTTAATCGGTTGTTGTGGTGCCCGTTTTTTTTGCCCACAAAATAACCTTTATCAACGGATACGTTTGGATCTCTGCTCTATGCCCAGCGACGCCACCGCCCACTACCGCGAACCCACCCAAGCTCAGGGGGCGCCCATATTGCCCACGTCGGTAGAGGCCGAACAGTCGGTGCTGGGTGGCTTGATGCTAGACAACAGCCGCTTGGACGCGGTGTTAGAAATTGCCTCGGAGGTCGATTTTTACCGTGAAGACCACCGGCTGATTTTAAAGATGATGGTGGCCCTGCAAGAAGACGAGCAACCGCTGGATGCGGTGACCTTGTCCGAGGCGCTGGAACGTCACGGCGAATTAGAGCGCGCCGGTGGCTTGGGCTATTTGGTCGAGCTGGCCGCCAACACCCCAAGTGCCGCTAACATCACCGCTTACGCCCGCATTGTGCGTGAGCGCTCCACCTTGCGCCAGCTGATTGTCGCCGCGCAAGAGATTAGCCAGTCGAGCTACAACCCCGCCGGGTTAGATTCCGACGACCTGCTGCAAATGGCCGAAAAGCGCGTCGCGCAGATTGCCGAAGACCGCCCCAAAGAGGGTGGCCTGCGAGAGGTCAACGGCTTGCTCAAAGAGTCGGTTGAACGTATCGACGAGCTGTTTCGCTCCGGCGATGACGTAACCGGGGTTACCACCGGGTTAACCGACTTAGACGGTAAAACCTCGGGCTGGCAGCCCGGCGAGTTGGTGATCTTGGCGGCGCGGCCATCGATGGGGAAAACCGCCCTGGCGCTAAACTTTGTCGAAGCGGCGA
Source organism: uncultured Gilvimarinus sp. (assembly GCF_963972205.1). Classification (NCBI taxonomy): domain Bacteria; kingdom Pseudomonadati; phylum Pseudomonadota; class Gammaproteobacteria; order Cellvibrionales; family Cellvibrionaceae; genus Gilvimarinus; species uncultured Gilvimarinus sp. Next base: position 188,094 of record NZ_CAXAUC010000007.1, read on the forward strand.
TTTTTACTCAGCCCAAACCGGTACTGGTGTTCAGTATGGAGATGCCCTCGGCTGCGCTGGTGATGCGGATGATGTCGTCCATCGGGCGTATCGATCAGGGGCATATGCGCAACGGTAAACTCACCGAAGAAGATTGGCCCAAGCTCTCGACCGCTGTGAGCAAAATGAAAGATAAGCTGCTGTTTATCGACGACACGCCCGGCTTAACTCCGCAGGAGATGCGTGCTCGCACCCGCCGTGTTGCCCGCGAGCACGGCAACCCCGGTATGATTATGGTCGACTACCTGCAGCTGATGCAGGTGGCCGGTGCCAGCGAGGGACGTACCCAAGAGATCTCGGAAATCTCCCGGGCCCTAAAAGCCTTGGCTAAAGAATTTGATTGTCCGGTAATTGCGTTATCGCAGCTTAACCGGAGTGTCGAGCAGCGCCCCAACAAGCGCCCCATGAACTCCGACTTGCGTGAATCGGGCGCCATCGAGCAGGACGCCGACGTAATTTTGTTTATCTACCGCGACGAATATTACAACGAAGACAGTGCCGAGAAAGGCGTCTCCGAGCTTATTGTGGGCAAGCAACGTAACGGTGAGGTGGGCACCGTACGCGCCGCGTTTGTGGGTAAATACACTCGCTTTGATAATTTGGCGGCGGAGTATTTCTCGCAGCAGGATGATGGCTATTAACCTATTGTCACAAAAAATACGTCCGTGTATTTTTTGTGACGTCGCCGGTTAAATCCGGCTCAAAGGCGCGGCTTTGCTTGGATTGAAACGGCTCGCATTGGCGCTGCCAATGGCGCCCCTCCGTGGGCGCGATCGTGCATTTTACCTATATGTAGTAAGTCTGGCGCAGAGGTGTGATTCTGCTGGGTTTTTGCAGCTCGCACTGGCGCTGCCAATGGTACGCCTCCGTGTGTACGATCGCTGGGGTTGAGAGGGGTGGCTACTTGTTATGTAGCTTTAATGATGTGAAAGCCCAAATAGGCGGTGCCCGCCAAAAGTACAATATAGAATAGCCACTTCGCTAAAACCGAAAAGAATCTGCTGGATGTCCTGTATAGAAGCTTCTTGGCTTCGCGCTCCAGTATGCTCATCTGATCTGGAGACAAAGGTTCTTTCGCTTTATGAGAGCTTTTGGTGAGCAAAATCGTCGCATCTTCGTACTGCGTATTGAGCAAAACCCAGATGCCATTTTTTCCATATAATGGAAGCGCGCGTTCTGAAACTCAGAGTTATGTTTTGCCAATATCCCTTTTTCTGTAAGGAGGCTGACAAACTCAAATGGGCATCCGGGTATATCTCTATCATCTATAAATTTCATGCTTGATCGTTATTCTGTTGTAAAAGGTAGGTTGTCCCGCGAAGGGGTGGCCCCCGAGCGATTCTTTTGGCCTTGGTCGGCGTTGCTAGGCCAGTGAGTATAGTCCAAACATATTGCCCTCAGAGTTAGCGGTAATTGAAAGCTTAGATTTCTCGGTTTTACCATCTGATGACTCTACTTGAGGTTCCTCTACAGCGCAGTCCTCATGTAATCCCCCACTTTAAATAGCCTTGAATCATGGGGAGAATGACAGTTGTTGACGATCCGACGGCCAGCCCGCACAATTTTGTTCAGTACCCCTCCCACATCAGGTGACCATCATGCCCACCAGTACCGATAGCGCCACTGTCAGACCTCCCGCGTCAGGCGTTAGGCGCTCCTCACAGGCGCGTATTCTCGATCGACTTGCCACTAACATCAAACCAGGCCAGCTGGACTGGATCGGTTTGCGCACGGTGCGGCGTGGCGAGATCGCCGAGGTGGAGTCGGTGCAGGCGCTGGCCGAGCAGGGGCTTGAGGGCGACCATCGCTGCCGTAAAACCCGTGGTTCTGGCCGGCAGGTAACCATTATTAGCCGTGAGTTTATCGAGCAGATTTGTCGCCATATGGGGCGCGAGAGCATCGACCCGGCGTTGCTGCGGCGCAACTTGGTGGTGTCGGGTATGAACCTTAATTTGCTGCGCCATCAAATCTTGCAAATCGGCGAGGCGATTATTGTGCCCGGCGCTTTGTGTCACCCTTGCTTGCGGATGAACGAGAATCTGGGGGAGGGCGGCGTGGCGGCGATGTACGGCTATGGTGGTTTGTGCGCCAAGATTGTTCGCTCGGGTACGATTCAGGTGGGCGATGCGGTGACGCGCTTACCGCTTGATACCGAGGTTTTTTAGGACTGTTTGCACGGTCGCAATTGTGTCCAAAAAATGTACTTGTCTGTCGCGAGCGTGTATTATCCCGCCCCCGGCCTAAGTGCGCGTTGTAGCCGCCGCCGGGTAAACGGCGACTGAGGCTTCGTTTCCTATGCAGGTATTTCACCATATTCGCTCTTTGCGCGAGGCGCTGGCCGAGGCCCGCCGCGCTGGCAAGCGTATTGGCTTTGTGCCCACCATGGGCAATTTACACGACGCCCATCTGGCGCTGGTAAAGCAGGCGCAACAGACCTGCGATTGTGTGGTGGTGAGCATCTTTGTTAACCGTTTGCAGTTTGGTTTAAACGAAGATTGGGATCGCTATCCGCGCACCTTGGCGGTTGATTCTGCCAAGCTCGAAGGCATTAATTGCGATTTTTTGTTTTGCCCCGACGAAACCGAAATTTACCCCAACGGCATGGACGAGCAGACCCGGGTGATTGTGCCTGCCATGACCGATGTGCTGTGCGGTGCCAGCCGTCCCGGGCATTTTGAAGGGGTGACTACGGTGGTCACTAAGCTGTTTAATATTGTGCAGCCCGACGAAGCCGTGTTTGGCATTAAAGATTACCAGCAGCTGGCGGTGATTCGCCGTATGGTGGAGGATTTATGCATTCCGGTGCAAATCAGCGCTGGTGAGATCTACCGCGAGCCCGATGGCCTGGCGCTTAGCTCCCGCAATGGTTTTATTGCCGAGGCCGAGCGGCCCCGGGTTAGCCAGCTGTACCGCACGCTGAGCTGGGTGAGCGAGCAAATTAAAGCCGGCCAGCGGGACTTTATTGCACTGGCCGAGGCCGGTAAAATACAGATTACCGAGGCGGGCTTTAAGGTCGACTACCTTGAGATCTGCAACAGCCGCACGCTAAAGCCGGCGGCGCACGATGACACCGAAATTACCGTATTAGGCGCCATGTACACCGAAAGCGCCCGATTGATTGATAATCTGTCGCTAGAGCTTGTCTAAGCGATAGATTGAAGGCCGCGCCGAGCGATCGGCGGCTGTTAAATAGCAGCAATCAGGCAGCTCATTGATAGAAACAGGAGGGGCACATGCTCTCTACCATGCTCAAAGGCAAACTCCACATGGCCGCCGTCACTCAGGCAGAGCTGTGGTACGACGGCTCCTGCGCCATCGATGCTGATTTGGTTGAACTGGCCGGTTTGCGCGAGTTTGAACAAATTGATATTTACAACGTTAACAATGGTGAGCGCTTTACCACCTACGTGATTTTGGCCGAGCCCGGCTCGGGCACTATCTCGATGAACGGCGCCGCCGCGCGTAAAGTGCAGGTAGGTGACCGGGTGATTATTGGTGCGTATGCCCAGTACAACCAAGATGAACTTGAAGGTTACAAGCCCCGCCTGGTGTACTTAGATGAATCCAACCGTGTCGAGCGCACCACCAATACGATCCCGATGCAGTTGGTGTAATAAAGCGCTAGGTGGTGATGATCAGTTGACCGTCACCACCACCTCGGCACGACTAAAGTTTCCCTGCCCATCGCTCACAAAGTAATGAAACGTGTCGGTACCCCGAAAATCTATATTCGGAGTGTAGGTGATTTGCTTTGCGCCTTTTTTAACGCGGCCATTTACCGGATGGACTACTTCATTGATGCGTAGGCTGTCACCTTCAGGGTCTGAGTCGTTGCTAATAACCGCTATGCGTACCTGACGATTGACTGCCACGGAGGCCGTGTCATCACGCGCGGTCGGGGCTTGGTTGTCTAAATCGATACTGCCGATGTATTTAGCGTCGCGCCATGCAAAATATTGATTGCCCAGCATGCTGTCTACGTCGGGCCCCAAATAGGTCTTAAGGCCGCGCATGTGCACATCACCGGTGGCGCGGTCGCTGTAATATTCCTCAACCACAGTGTAAGCATCGCCCTCCGCGGTGCGGTAGTATCCTTTATCTTTAACGATGGCGATCATGTTTTTGCTGTCCGTGCCAAAGCTATCGCTGCCGCTTGGCAGTGGGGTTTCGCCGATACTGTCGGTTTTTGTACCGCTGTAGCTCACGCCGGTGCCTGCGGTGGTGGCCGGGTCCGTATACTCAAAATGGTCATTGTCATCGCCTTGCTCCAAATCAATGGCGAAGCGACCGGGCACCAAGTCGGCATCAGTAATGATCAAGTCGGTGTCATCGCGATTCAGATACTCCGCATCAACATTTGTCATCTGGGCGTCAATCACGACAAATTGGTCTTTACCCAAGTCCGCATCGTTAACTTGATCTTTTTCTAGGTCAATACCGGTGGCAAAGCCCTGAATTTTCGCGCCGCGTACCACCATATCGGTGGTGTTTCTACCAAACTCAATCCCCGTCTGCGGGCGGCGAAAAGGCTCTGAGGTGAGGCCGATAACATCAAAGTCACGCAGCAGATAGTGTGCGGTGTATTCAATCGATGCGCCGGTTTGTACCTCCCAGGCGGTAAAGTTACTCATAACGGTATTAATGTCGTGCCCTTGCTTGGGGTTGGCTTTAACGACAAACACGCCGGTCGTGCTGGCGTAGGCCTCATTGTTATGAAAGTGACGAATCGGGATGTCATCCGCACCTGAGTCGCGGGCAAGCCCTAGGGCCTGGGGCATCATAAAGCGAGCGGGCGGAATATTAATCATGGTGCCGCTGTGATCGCGATGAAAATAGGTAAAACCGCGATTCACACTGGCGGCAATATTACCCACTGAGCCCACTAACCGACCTTGAAACCAAAACCCATCGCCGCTTCTGGCAATGTCGTAGTTGTAAATATCGTTATTGTTTTTAGGGTTAAGGGCGCCGCTCACGCCCTCGGCTTTGATGGCTAAGTTGTTGGTCCACACGCCGGTTTCGTTGCCAGTTTCAGCCACAAAGCCGGCGCCAAAGGTATTAAAGCTGACGTTATCGTGCAGCACGGCGTGGCTGTCATGATGAACGTAGCCCCAACCCGGCGAGCCAAAAACTGCATTGCCTACACCGATGGCAGGGTGATCTTGGTTGCTGGTGCCAGCGCGGTGAAAGTGAAAGCTGTAGCGTCCGCGTACATTGCTGTTGGCGCGCGGGGTGCTAAGGTCGATGGCTTCTAGGTTAGTTTTGGATTTATCGGTGCGGCCCAGCTCAAAAAATTCTGCATAACGCACGTCGATATCGTCGTTGTGCATAAACATTACGTGGCCACGCTGGTGTGGCGGTAAACTCGCACCCCCTTCAGAGGCGATTCGAATATTACGACTAAAGTTTCCAACGCTGGCGGCCAAGTCTGAGCGTGGGCTTAGGTGGTTGTAGTTAAGCGGCGCGTTAAGGGTAATGTTGCTGCCGTTAATACGGGTGATGGTACGCACTTCGTCTTCAGTGCCGTAGTAGCGAGTCGCACGAATACTGTTGTCCCACTTCCAGCCCGAAAAATGGGTGCCACTAATGACCAAAGTGTCGCCGATTTGCCAGTTGCTTGGCCTGCTGGCCATGGTTAAAACCGAGTCGCTGGCGCGAGCTTCGCTATCAAGCTTGAGGTGAGAGGTTTTCGGTGCGCCATGTATGCTGGCCGTGCCGTGAATCACAACACCGCGGCTCAGTAGCATGGGGTCCCAATCCACATCGATATCGCCATTGTCAGCGATGATAATCTCGGCCATTACATCCCGTGCTACAGGGGTGTTTGAGGTGCCGATGGTTAGTGTGCCGCGTGGGTCGACCAGTAAGGTGTCCAGCGTCATACGGGTGTCGGTATTGGTGGCAAAATTTAGCTCGCCATCAACTCGCAGGGTATGCAGGCGCGCGGTATCTTGCAGCGCGTAGCTTACCTGCGTGTTATGGGGAATCACAACCCGTGCGCCATCACCCGGTACGGCTTTATTGTGCCAAATGCTGGCATCGCACCAGTCGCCGCTGGTAATCGCGGCATGCGTAGCATCCTCGTAGGCGACAAGGTTTAGCGCCGCTTGGTGCTCGGCCATTTTTGACGGCGTGTGATGATGGTTGGCGCTATTGTTAAAGCTTGGTAACGGTGCCTCTGGTTGTGCCACGACCCCTGGCGTTATATCACAAGCACTGTTGCCCGACGCCTGTGCGACAGGCGCTACACTAGAGCTCGATTTAACGGACGACCCTGCTCCAGTGTTTGGTGTACTCGATGAGCGGCTGGCAATCGGTGTACTTGTAACGCTACTGCTTGACGGGGCCGAGGGCTCACTCGCGCTCGGTGTTGATGACGATGCGATAACCGAGTTGCTTGAGCTGGCACTCGAGAGGGCTGGGGCGCTACTGCTAGATGTGTCGGCAATACTGGCGCTTGAGGAAGCCGGTACGCTACTACGAGAGCTGCTAGAGCTGTTACCAATGCTCGCAGTAGAGGAGCTGGCCTCTTGCGCCGTCGAGCTGTTGATGTTGGCCGCTGGGCTGGGAGTGTCGATACTCTCGCCATCAGATGAACCGCCGCAAGCACTAAGGGTCAGGGTGCATATTCCTGTAATCATTAATCGCCGCATTATGAGTCTCCGTCCGGCATATTTCCATTTGGTTGCGCTATCAATTGGGTTTGAAATTATTGGCGACGCAGTTAATCCCATATTTTAATGGTATGTTTTTAATTTCTGATGATGATAGCGCAAACAATTCTGGGCATCTGTGAACTTTCCCACACTATCTAGTCAAGCAATAAGAGGCGCACTTATTTTAAATGTGTGATTTTGCCATAAAGACAACGTTGTCTCTGGCGAAAGCGGCGGAGGGCTGTTAAGCTCTAGCGACAACAGAATAACAGTACTCACGCGCGGAGATTATGTGTATGACCGAGCAAGTTTACCCCGTACCGGCTGAGCTAAAACGCGACGCCCTGATCGATAAAGACCGTTATCAGGCGCTTTACCGGCAGTCGGTTGAAGATCCGGACACCTTCTGGGCCGAGCAGGCCGAGGAGTTTCTCACCTGGCAGCAAAAATGGCACACCGTCAGCAAAAGCGATTTAAACCGCGGCGAAGTGGCGTGGTTTTTGGGCGGCAAGCTTAACGTCAGCGTCAACTGCATTGATCGCCACTTGGCCAAGCGCGCCGAGCAAACCGCGATTATTTGGGAAGGCGACGACCCGGCGGACGACCAGCTGATCAGCTATCAGCAATTGCACACCGAAGTGTGCCGTTTGGCTAACGTGCTGCGCGAGCGCGGCGTTAAAAAAGGCGATCGGGTTTGTCTGTATATGCCCATGATCCCCGAGGCCTGCTACGCGATGCTCGCCTGTACCCGTATTGGTGCTGTGCACTCGGTGGTGTTTGGCGGCTTCTCGCCCGATGCCCTAAAAGACCGCATTAACGATGCCGATTGCCAAGTACTGATTACTGCCGATGAAGGTTTACGCGGCGGTAAAAAAGTCCCGCTTAAAGCCAATGCCGATAAAGCCTTGGCAAACTGCCCCAATGTGCACACCTGCTTGGTGGTTAAACGCACTGGCGGCGATATAGATTGGAATGGCAAACGCGATATCTGGTATCGCGACGCCGTAGAAGCCGCCCCCGAGCAGTGTGAGCCCGAGTGGATGGACGCCGAAGACCCGCTGTTTATTTTGTACACCTCCGGCTCAACCGGCCAGCCCAAAGGTGTGCTGCACACCACTGGCGGCTACTTGCTACAAGCGGCTATGACCCACAAATACGTGTTTGATTACCGCGAGGGCGAAGTCTACTGGTGCACCGCCGATGTCGGCTGGGTTACCGGTCACAGTTATATCGTTTATGGCCCCTTGGCCAACGGCGCCACCAGCTTAATGTTTGAAGGTGTGCCTACCTACCCAGATGCCTCGCGCTGCTGGCAAGTGGTCGATAAACACGGCGTTAACAGTTTTTACACCGCCCCTACTGCTGTGCGCGCACTAATGGGCGCGGGCGATGAGTTTGTCACCCGTACCTCGCGTAAATCCTTGCGTATTTTGGGCAGCGTGGGCGAGCCCATTAACCCCGAAGCGTGGGAGTGGTACTACCGTGTGGTGGGCGACGAGCGCAGCCCGATTATGGACACCTGGTGGCAAACCGAAACCGGCGCCCACATGATGACACCGCTACCGGGCGCTATCGACCTCAAGCCCGGCTCGTGTACCGTGCCGTTTTTTGGCGTGCAGCCGGTGCTGCTGGATGCTGAGGGTAACGAAGTCGAAGGCGCTGGCGAAGGCAGCTTGGCGATTAAAGCCAGCTGGCCCAGCCAGTTGCGCACCGTGTATGGCGACCACCAGCGTTGTATCGATACTTACTACTCCACCTACCCCGGTTACTACTTTACCGGTGACGGCGCCCGGCGCGATGTCGATGGTTACTACTGGATTACCGGCCGCGTGGATGACGTACTGAACGTATCGGGCCACCGCATGGGTACCGCCGAGGTCGAGAGTGCGTTGGTGCTGCACGAGCAAGTGGCCGAGGCCGCCGTGGTGGGTTACCCGCACGACATTAAGGGCCAAGGTATTTACGCCTACGTCACCTTAATGGAGGGCGCCGAGCCCAGCGACGAGCTTAAAAAAGCCTTGATACAGCAGTGCGTACAAGAGATTGGCGCCATTGCCAAGCCCGATATTATCCAGTGGGCGCCAGGGCTACCCAAAACCCGCTCGGGTAAAATCATGCGTCGTATTTTGCGCAAAATTGCCGCCAACGAGCTAGACAGCTTAGGTGATACCTCAACCCTCGCCGACCCCGGCGTCGTGGATGATTTGATCGGCAACCGCGTTAACCGTTAGCGCTCTTTAACGCCTTGCGGGTTTGTTTATAGCCTGCAAGGCGTTTTCCCCGCCCTCTGCAAACTGGCATAATGAGCGCTCTACGCGAACAACGATGTAACGGCCGCCATGAGTGACGACGAATTATTCCGCCAGCAAATGCAAGACGTACAGCGCTTGAAGGTTAGCCCCAAGGTTGCCTTAAAAAGCCAGCGCGCCACCGACGATACGCTAAAGCAACGGCGTGCCGCCGCCCAGGCCATTACCGAGCAAGACACCAATTTTTTAAGCGCCGATCATATTGACCCAGTAGGGCCGTTGGATGTTCTCGACTTTCGCCGCGACGGTGTGCAGCATGGGGTTTATAAGAATTTGCGGCTGGGTAAATACAATATTGATGCCCGCCTCGATTTGCATCGCATGACGGTCGAGCAAGCCCGCTCGGCGCTGTTTCAGTTTATTCGCGACTGCATGGAGCACGATATTCGCTGCGCGCTTATTACCCACGGCAAAGGCGAGGGCCGCGAGCAGCCGGCGCTGTTAAAAAGTTGCGTTGCCAATTGGCTGCCCTGCATCGACGAGGTGCTCGCGTTTCACTCCGCGCAAAAACACCACGGCGCTAGCGGCGCCACCTATATACTGCTTAAAAAAAGCGAGAAAAAACGCCAGGAAAACTGGGAAAAACATTCCAAACGTCAATGACAAGGACTCCACTCGTGAAATTACCGCTACATCTTTTAGTGTTAGACATGATCGGTTGCATCTTAATCGGGCTAGGCATGGCAATGCATATCGCCAATGTCGACTTGCTGCCCGAGCACTTGCGCTTTGAACAAGACGGCATCGTGTATATTTTAGTCGGCGCAGCCTGCATGATCCCGGCGGTGATTTTTATAATAAAAGGTCTTCGCAACCGGCATAAATTTTAACCGCTATGGAAGGGCTCGGTTGTCCTGGCCGTATATTTCTATACACTTTAGGCAGCAGTATCTGTTCTGGCCCGGCGATGAAGAGGGTCTTTATATAAGTCCAGAGAATTATTTACTGGATACTGGCGCAGGTGACGTGCATAGCTTTTTAATGTAGCGCCGGCGAGTGGGGGAATCAGCCAGTTGAACTTAACAATTTAAGGCAGCCTAGAGAATAGATCGGTTTGCGAATGTGAACGGGACTTGTAGTGTGCTAGAAAGTGCTTGTCTACTTTTATGGGGTCGCTCCATAATTCTCCGTCATCCGTCATCCGTCATCCGTCATCCGTCATCCGTCATCCGTCATCCGTC